>JAUIDE010000033.1 GCA_030429105.1 Alphaproteobacteria bacterium | reverse complement strand
ACCCTCCCTCATCCGGAAGGTTGAATCAGCACTCGCGCCGCCACGCAAACTCTATCGACAGTTAATGGGGCCAAGGCCTAGCGGCTCTTGGATCTCGACCGCGGGCGGCGCCTCGTCGTGGGAACTCTCGGCCAGACGTTAAGGGTGGAGCCCTGTCGGCGCTCTCTGGAACGTCGCTGAGCGCGCCGCTGGGCGGGGATGTGGGCGAGTGGGACGTCACGAGCCGGGAGTCGCGGAGGCCGCCCACGAGGCCGCTGCGGCGCCCCGTGCGCGCAAGACACGCTAGGGGACGAAGCAGGCCACGCTCATCGCCATACTGCGTGCCGAGGGTGGGGCGACCATCGCCGAGATCGCCGCGGCGACCGCTGGCAGGCGCACACCGTTCGTGGCGCGATGTCTGGAGCGCTGAAGAAGAAGCTGGGGCTGGCGGTCGCGTCCAAGAAGGATAAGGCGCGGGGGCGGGTCTATCGACTGCCGCCCGCATGACGAAGAGACCGTCCCACGCTGCCGCTCGGTCGCCCGGGCGGCGGCGCTTGTTTCATGCGGACACCAGATAACGACGTCTTGCTCAACTTGGTGAAAGTCCTTTCGGGTGAAGTCTCAGTCCGACTATCTCGCCTACCCGCTCGTAGCCGACGAAGCGTTCCTTCGATGTCGGCGCCGCTTCTGGTCCCGCCATCTCCTGCCCCTGTGCAAACCTGCGCAACGTTGGTCAGAGAGATCTGAACTTCACCTATCTAGATCGGCTTGATGTTGTTGGCTTGGATGTGGGTTCAATTGAATATGGATAGAAATTTATATATATAGATCATATATTTATACTGTTAAATTGGCGGAAGGGGTGGGATTCGAACCCACGGATGCTTGCGCATCGGCGGTTTTCAAGACCGCTGCAATCGACCACTCTGCCACCCTTCCTAAGCGGGACGGCCGGTTCCTCGCCGCGCGCCGCCCCGCTGGCGGGCTTTATCGGCTCCGGGCCGCGCGGTCCAGCCGGGATGGTTCCCTTGCGGCGGCGGGTGGGGTATCGTTCCGGTCGAACGCCGCGTCAGTCGGCGGCCGAGGATCGAGGCGGAGATGCGAGGATGATCGAGCGGACGGGACGGGCGCGTCGCGCCGCCCTCTTGGCGGCGGTCCTTTCGCTGGCCGGATGCGCGGAGGTCGAACTCGGCGCGCAGATGGCGAAGGCCGTCGCCCGCCAGGCGGAGGCGCCGGCGGCGACCGAGGCGCGGCTTGCGCCCGAGCGGTTCGAGGCGACCGGCGTCGCGCTCTGGGACGGGGCGGCGACGCTGCAGGGCGTATGGTTCGCGCATCCGCTGGCGACCCGGGCGCAGCGCGTGCTCGTGCGCGCGCCGGAGACGGGGCGCGAGGTCGAAGGGGCGCTCTTCAGGCGCGATCCGGCTTTGGCGGGCCCGTCGATCATCGTTTCCTCGGACGCCGCGCGGGCGCTCGGCCTCACGCCCGGCGAGCCTTCGGAGCTCACCATAACAGCGCTCGACCCGACGCCGCCGCCGCTCGCGCCCACGCCTGTCGCGGAGGTGGAGACGGCTGCGCTCGCCGCGCCGACGGCGGACACGGGGACGGTGGACGCGGGCGCGGACGAGGCGGAACCCGAAGTGACGGCCGCTGTGGAGCCGGAGGCGGCGGCGCAGCAGGTCGCCTTCGCCGCAGCGCCGGACGAGCCGGCCGAGGCCGAGGCGCCCGCGCCCGAGGCGGAAGCGCCCCGGGCGGCGGAGCCTGCGCCGCGCCCCTCCCCGCGGCCAGCTCAGGCTGAAGCCGCGGTCGCCGCCGCGCCTGCGCAAGACGCGGCGCCCGCGCAGGACCCGGCGGCTCCGGCCGCGACGCGCGCACGGCATCTTCAGGTCGGCTCCTTCGCGGTGCCAGGCAACGCCGAGGCGCTGACCGAAAGGCTCCGCGCGCGGGGCGCGCCGGCGCGGACCGCCCAGGGCGGAGCGCTCACGATCGTGCTGATCGGCCCCCTGCCCGACGAGGCCGCCGCCGAGGCGGCGCGCGAGGCGGCGCGGGCGGAAGGGGTGACCGACGCTCTGGAGGTGATGCTGTGACCAGGCTGCCTGCGTTCCTCGCCGCGTTCGCGCTTCTCGCCCAGCCCGCCGCGGCCTTCGACACGGCGGCGCGGGCCGCCATAGTGGTGGACATGACTTCGGGCGCCGTGCTGCTCGAAAAGGATGCGGACAAGCCCTTGCCGCCCGCCTCCATGTCGAAGCTGATGACGCTCAATATGGTGTTCGAGGCGCTCCAGCAGGGCCGGCTCTCGCTCGACGACACGTTCCCGGTTTCCGAGAAGGCGTGGAAGATGGGCGGCAGCCGCATGTTCGTCCGCGCCGGGGAGCGGGTGCGGGTGGAGGATCTGCTGCGCGGGGTCATCGTCCAGTCCGGCAATGACGCCTGCGTCGTGCTAGCGGAGGGGCTCGCCGGCTCGGAGGAAGCCTTCGCGTCGCGGATGAACGAGCGGGCGAAGGAGATCGGCCTCACGAATTCGCACTTCACCAATTCGACAGGCTGGCCCGACCCGGATCATTACATGAGCGTGCGGGACCTGATGACGCTCGTCGACCGGATGGTGAACGCCTTCCCCGAATATTATCCGATGTGGGCCGAGACCGATTTCGAATGGGACGGGGTGGCGCAGAGGAACCGCAACCCGCTCCTCTATCTCGATCTCGGGGCGGACGGGCTCAAGACCGGGCATACCGAGGAGGCGGGGTTCGGCCTCACCGGCTCTGCGATCCGGGACGGGCGGCGGATCGGCTTCGTCGTCACCGGGCTCGACAGCATGGGCGACCGGGCGCAGGAATCCGAGCGGCTGCTGACCTGGGCGTTCCGCGAGTTCCGGACGGAGCAGGTCGCCGCCGCGGGGCAGATCGTGGGCGAGGCGGAAGTCTGGGTCGGCGAGGAGCGGACGGTGCCCCTCACCCCCGCGAGGGACGTGATCGCGACCGCGCCCTGGGCCGCGGCGGCGGAGACGAAGGTGACGATCCGGTATGACGGGCCGATCCCCGCGCCCATCGCGGCGGGCCAGCCGCTCGGCGAGCTCGTGATCGAGGCGGCGGGCCTGCCGCCGGTGCGCGCGCCGCTCGTCGCCGCGGTCGCGGTCGAGAAGGGGGGGCTTGTGACCCGGGTCGGCGCGGCGGTCGAGACGCTCCTGCGCGGAAGCGACGCGCCAGAAGCCGCCGAATGAAGCCGGAGGCCGGCTTTTTCCTGACGGTCGAGGGGGTGGACGGCGCGGGCAAGAGCACGCAGGCGCGCCGCCTCGCCGCGAGACTGCGGGAAACGGGCCGGGCGGTGACGCTGACGCGCGAGCCGGGCGGAGCACCGGGCGCGGAGGAGATCCGCGCGCTGCTGCTGACGGGCGACCCGGCGCGATGGTCCCCCGTCACCGAGGCGCTGCTCTTCTTCGCGGCGCGGCGGGACCATGTGGAGCGGACGATCCTGCCGGCGCTTGCGCGGGGGGAGGTCGTGATCTGCGATCGCTTCACCGACTCCACCCGCGCCTATCAGGCGGCCGCGCGGCCGGGCGGCATGGCGGGCGCGCCGCCCGCCCTGATCGACCTGCTGCACCGGGAGGCGATCGGGCTCGACCCGGACCTTACGCTCGTCTTCGACATGGACCCGGAGGCGGCGTTGAACCGCGGCCTTGCGCGCAAGACGGACGAAGCGCGGTTCGAGCGGCTCGGGCCGGGTTTCCAGACGCGGCTCCGGGAGAGTTTCCGGGCCATCGCCGCGACGGAGCCCGGGCGCTGCCTGATGGTGGACGCCGGGGGCGACGAGGCGGAGGTCGAGGCGCGGGTCTGGGCCGCGGTTTCGGCGCGGCTGCCCTGATGGCGGAGACGGCGCCGGAGGAGGCGGACCGGGTCGGCGACCTGCCGCATCCGCGGGAGACGCTGCGGCTCTTCGGGCAGGAGGCGGCGGAGGAGGCCTTCCTCTCCGCCTGGGGCGCCGGGCGGCTGCATCACGCCTGGCTTCTGACCGGGCCGCGCGGCGTGGGCAAGGCGACGCTCGCCTACCGGATCGCCCGCGCGCGGCTGGCGGCGGAGGAGGGCGGCGGGCTCTTCGGCGCGCCGGAGCCGCCGCGGACGCTCGACCTCGATCCGGAGCATCCCGTCTCCCGCCGCGTCGCCGCCGGGTCGGAGCCGCGGCTCTTCACGCTCAGGCGGGAGGCTGACGAGAAGACGGAGCGGCTCTATACGCGCATTCGGGTGGAGGACGTGCGGCGGCTCAAGAGCTTCTTCCAGCTCTCGGCGGCGGATGGCGGGTGGCGCGTCGCCGTCGTCGACCCGGCGGAGGAGATGAACGCGAACGCGGCCAACGCGCTCCTGAAGGTGCTGGAGGAGCCGCCGCCGCGCGTGCTGATCCTGCTCGTCTGCCATGCGCCGGCGCGGCTGCTGCCGACGATCCGCTCCCGCTGCCTGACGCTGAAGCTTCAGGCGCTCGGGGCCGGGGACCTCGAGGCGGCGCTGAAGGCTGCGGGGGTGGAGACGGGAGCGGACGCGGGCGCGCTCGCGCTCCTTTCGGACGGGTCGGCGGGCGAGGCCGCGCGGCTCGCCGCGCTTGGCGGGCCGGCGCTCTACGCCCGCCTGGTCGCGCTCGTCTCCGGCGCGCCGGGGATGAACCGGCGGGAGATGGCGGCGATCGGCGCGGCCTGTTCGGGGCGGGCCAATGCGGAGACTTATGACCTCGTCATCCGGCTGGTCGACATCCTGCTCGCGCGGCTCGCACGGACCGGGGCGCTCGGCCCGCCTTCGGCGGAGGCGGCGCCGGGCGAGGCGAAGGCATTGGCCGGCCTCTCCCCCGGCCCGGCGGCGGCGAGGCTCTGGGCCGATCTCGCGCTCACGCTCGGCGGGCGGGCGGCGGCGGCGCGGGCCGTCAATCTTGACCCGTCGCAGGTCATGCTCGATATCTTCCTCGAAATCGACGCCGCCGCCCGCACCGCCCGCGCGCGCGAGGGGTGAACGCCTTGCCCCGCCGGGAGCCGCAATGAACGCCGAAACGCCCCCCGAGCTCGTGGACAGCCATTGCCATCTCGACTTTCCGGCGCTGGCCGGGGAGCTCGATGCGGTCGTCGCGCGGGCGGAGGCGGCGGGTGTGCGCCGGATGGTCACGATCTGCACGCGCCTCCCTTCCGAACCGCAGGTGCGCGCGATTGCGGAGGCCTATCCGGGGGTCTTCTACGCCGCCGGGGTCCATCCGATGAGCGTGGCGGAGGAGGCGCCGGCCAGCGTCGAGGCGCTCGTCGCCCTCGCCCGGCATCCGAAGATGGTGGCGATCGGGGAGACGGGGCTCGACTATCACTACACGCGGGAAAGCGCGGCGGCGCAGCAGGCGTCGCTCCGCGTGCATTGCGAGGCCGCGCGGCGAACCGGGTTGCCGCTCGTGATCCATGCCCGCGACGCGGACGAGGACATGGCGCGCATCCTGACGGAGGAGCGGGCGAAGGGCGCGTTCGGCTGCGTGATGCACTGCTTTTCCTCCGGCGCGGCGCTGGCGGAGACGGCGCTTTCGCTCGGGTTTCATCTCTCGATGTCGGGCGTCGCGACGTTCAGGAACGCGGAGGCGGTGCGCGCCGTCTTCGCCGCGGCGCCGCTCGACCGGATCCTGGTGGAGACCGACGCGCCCTATCTCGCCCCGCCGCCGCATCGGGGGAAGCGCTGCGAGCCGGCCTATACCGCGCTGACGGCGAAGGTCGGCGCCGAGGTGAAGGGCGTCAGCCTCGGCGAATTCGCCCGCGCGACGACGGCGAATTTCGACCGGCTCTTCGCCAAGGCCGCCGCCTGGACGCGGGCGCAGGCGGCATGAGCGGGCGGCTCTCGTTCACGATCCTCGGCTGCGGCTCCTCGGGCGGGGTGCCGCGGCTCGGCGGCCATTGGGGCCGCTGCGACCCGACGAACCCGAAGAACCACCGCCGCCGCTGCTCCATGCTGGTGGAGCGGGAGGGGCCGGGGGGTGTGACGCGGGTGCTGATCGACACGTCGCCCGACCTTCGGGCTCAGCTCCTCGATGCGGGCGTCGGCAATCTCGACGGCGTGCTCTACACCCATGAACATGCGGACCATGTGCACGGGCTCGACGATCTCCGCATGATCGTCTTCAACCAGCGGCGGAGGCTGCCCGTATGGGCCGACGGGAAGACGTCGAACAGCCTCCTCTCCCGCTTCGGCTACGCTTTCGCCCAGCCCGAGGGGAGCCCTTATCCACCGATCCTCGACCTCCGCCCGCTCGACGGGCCGGTGCGGATCGAGGGCGCGGGGGGACCGGTGGAGGCGGCGCCGTTCGAGGTGAGCCATGGCTCGATCGACGCGCTGGGCTTCCGCATCGGGCCGCTCGCCTATCTGCCGGACGTCGTGAAGATGACGGAGGAGGGATGGGCCGCGCTCGAAGGCGCGGAATGCTGGGTGGTGGACGCGCTCCGCTATGACCCGCACCCGACCCATGCGCATCTGGCGCTCACGCTCGAGTGGATCGCGCGCTCGGCTGTGCCGCGCGCGGTGATCACCAACATGCATATCGATCTCGACTACGAGACCCTGAAGGCGGAGACCCCGGACCATGTGGAGCCCGCCTATGACGGGATGCGGATCGACTTTCCGATCTGAGCGGTTTGCTCCCGCCCCCTGCCTTTTCTCCATTAAGGCGGGGCTCCGGTGCTAGGCGTTCTCAACATCGTCCTGCCCGTCTTCCTCGTCGTCGGCTCGGGCTACGCCCTTGTCCGGTTCGGCCTCTTTCCGGAGGCGGCGGTGGGGGCGCTGATGAAATTCGCGCAATCCGTCGCCGTGCCCTGCCTCCTCTTCATGGCGCTGATACGGCTCGACCTCGGGGCGAATTTCGACCCGGCGCTGATGGTCAGCTTCTATTCGGGCGCGCTCTTCTGCTTCGCGCTCGGCTATCTCGCGGCGCGAAAGGGGTTCGGGCGGCGACCGGGGGAATCCGTGGCGCTCGGCTTCGCGGCGCTCTTCTCCAATTCCGTGCTCCTCGGGCTCGCGGTGACGGAGCAGGCCTATGGAACCGCGGCGCTGGCGCCGAATTTCGCGCTGATCGCGATCCATGCGCCGTTCTGCTATCTCGTCGGCATTACGGCGATGGAGATCGCGCGGGCGGACGGGCGGAGCGGGGCGGAGACGGCGCGCATCGCCGCGACGGCGATGTTCCGCAACCCGATCACTATGGCGTCAGCCGCCGGGCTCCTCGCCAACGTGACCGGGCTGCCGCTGCCGGAGGCGGCGGCGGACGCGGCGGACATGATCGGGCGCGCCGCGCTCCCCGCCGCGCTCTTCGGGCTCGGCGGCGTGCTGAGCCGCTACCGCATACGCTCGACGCTGGGGGAGGCGCTGACGATCACCGCGCTTTCGACGCTGGTGCATCCGGCGATCGCCTTCACGCTCTCCCACCATGTCTTCGCGCTGGAGCCGGGCTTCGTCCGCTCCGCGACGATCATGGCGGCGATGGCGCCCGGGGTGAACGCCTACATGTTCTCCTCGATGTACCAGCGCGCGGAAGGCGAGGTCGCCTCGACCGTCATCATCGCGACCGCCGTTTCCGTGGTCACGGCCTCGGGCTGGATCTGGGTGCTGGCCCATATGCTCGGCTGACGGCGCGCGCGCCGCCTGCTAGGCTCGCGGCATGGCCCGCGAGAACCCCTACCGCCCCTTCACGCCCGACCCGGAACAGGAAGCGCTCTTTCCCGCCGTTTCGGGCGATGCGATCAACGGGCTCGGCGAGACCGAGCCGCGCCCGGCGCGGATGGTCTACTGGGCGCCGAACCCGGACGACATTCCGCACGGGAAGCTGCAGCGCTGGTTCTACACCCGGGACCCGGACGACCCGCATATCGCACGGGCAAGGGCGGAGCGGGCCCGCATTCTCGCCGCGCCGATCTCCCCCCTTGCGGAGACGCGGGCGGAGCGGAGCCCGGAGGAATGGACGGCGGCGTTCATCGCCATGGCGGGCGCCGGCGCGTTCGAGATGGCGGGCGTAGCTGAGATGCGCCCCGAATACCTTACCGAGGGCGCGACGACGCCAGAGAGCCGGGTCCTGATGATCGGCGTCGCCCACGACTACGAGGAAATCGCGACTGCGCCGGAGACGCGGGCAGGCGCGGAAGTCGTGCGCCAGTACGGGCGCGCAGGGGCTGCGGCGAAGTCGGTCGCCTCCTGGCTGCGCGAGCAGGGATGGGAGGCGCGGCCCGTGACCGGGCCGATGACGGGGGAGCTTCTGCTCATTCCGCCCGCCATCGATTGCGGCTTCGGCCAGCTCGGCAAGCACGGCTCGATCATCTCGGCGGAATACGGCGCCTCGTTCCGCCTGGCCGCAATCCTGACCGACGCGCCCTTCGCGCCGACGCCGGCGCGCGACCCGGGGGTGGACGAGTTCTGCCTCAACTGCCGGATCTGCGAGGACGCCTGCCCGCCCGAGGCGCTTGCGCCGGACAAGCGGCTCGTGAGGGGCGTGGAGAAATGGTATGTCGAGTTCGACCGCTGCCTGCCCTATTTCAACGAGCATCAGGGCTGCGCGATCTGCATCGCGGTCTGCCCGTGGTCGCGCCCCGGCGTGGGGCTGAACCTGGCGGAGAAGCTGGCGCGGCGGCGCTCCCGCGCCGCCGCGCCGGAGATCAGTTGACGGTCAGCGCGACGAAGCGCTTCTCCTCGCCGGTGCGGACGAGGATGAGGAGAGACTTGCGGCCTTCCTCCTTCGCCCGCGCGACGCCGCCGCGAACGTCGGCGGGGGTGGCGACCTCTTCCTGCGCGACTTCCACGATCACGTCTCCGGGGCGGATGCCCTTTTCGGCCGCGGCGCTGCCCGCCTCGACCTCAACGACGAGAACGCCCTTGGCGTCCGCCGCGACGTCATAATCGCTGCGGTTCTTCGCCGTTAGCGGCTCCATCTTCATGCCGAGCGCGCTTTCCGCCGTCGCCGGGGCCTCCGGCGCGTCCACATCCGGACCGGGCGTCGCCGACCCCTCGTCGAGGAGGCCAAGCACGACCTTGACCGTTTGCGTCTTGCCCTTGCGCCAGACGACGACGCGCACGTCCTTGCCGACCTCCGTCTCCGCCACCATGCGCGGCAGGTCGCGCATCTCGTTGATGTCGCGGCCGTCGAACTTCATGATGACGTCGCCGGCCTCGACGCCGCCGGAGGCCGCCGGGCCGCCGGAGGTGACCTCGGAGACGAGCGCGCCCGCGGGCTTTTCAAGGCCAAGGCCCTCGGCCAGTTCCGGCGTCACCTGCTGGATCTTCACGCCGAGCCAGCCGCGCCGCGTCGACCCGAATTCGCGGAGCTGGGCCACGACGGTCTTGACCAGCGCGGAGGGGACGGAGAAGCCGATGCCGATGGAGCCGCCGGAGGGCGAGATGATCGCCGTGTTCACGCCGATCACCTCCCCCGCCATGTTGAAGAGCGGGCCGCCGGAATTGCCGCGGTTGATCGCCGCGTCCGTCTGGATGAAGTCGTCATAGGGGCCGGAATTGATGTCCCGGTTCCGGGCCGAGATGATCCCGGCGGAGACGGAGCCGCCGAGCCCGAACGGGTTGCCGATGGCGATCACCCAGTCGCCGACGCGCGCGGCGTCGCTGTCTCCGAACGGGACGAAGGTCAGCGGCTGCGGCGGGGTCACCTTCAGAACGGCGATGTCGGTCTTCGGGTCGGTGCCGACCAGCGTCGCCGGGAGGGACGAGCCGTCGATGAAATTGACCATGATCTCGTCGGCGTTCTCGATCACATGGTTGTTCGTGACGATGAAGCCCTCCGGCGCGATCACAAAGCCGGAGCCGAGCGAATTCGTCGTGCGCGGGCCCTGGTTGCGTTCGCCGTCGAAGAAGTCGCGGAACAGATCCTCGAACGGAGAACCAGGGGGGAGCTGGGGCCGCGGGCCGCGCTGCGGCGCCTCGACGGTCTGGCTCGTGGAGATGTTGACCACCGCGGGGCTCAGCCGCTCGGCAAGGTCGGCGAAGCTTTCCGGCGCGGCCTGCGCCGGGGCGGCGAGGGCCGTCACGCCGACGAAAGCGGCGAGGACCAACGCGCGCAATGGGTTCAACGAAAGTTCGGGCAGAGTCACGTCAAGCCTCCTCGGGTCTTGTCGATGCGCGCCGCGCGGGGCGGCGCCTGCTTGTTGCGGTGAGATACGCTCCGGCGGGCGATTGTCCAACAGAAACGTTTCAGCGCATTTCCGAAACGTGAGCGCGCCGCCTTTCCGGCGGCGCGATCTTCATTGCGCGGGCGCCGCCGGGCGCGTGTCGGTCTTCAGGTAGTCGAAGAACTCGCTGTCCGGCGATATGACCATCGAAGAGTTGCTCCCCTGCAGCGCCTGCTCGTAGGCGGAGAGGCTGCGATAGAAGGCGAAGAATTCCGGATCCCGCCCGAAGGCTTCGGCGAAGACGGCGTTCCGCGCCGCATCCGCCTCGCCTCGGACGATCTCGGACTCCCTGCGCGCCTCGGAGACGAGCTCCACCGCCTGCCGGTCCGCCGTCGCGCGGACGACCTGCGCCGCCTCGGCGCCGCGGGCCCGCTCGTCCGCCGCTTCGCGCTCACGCTCGGCCTGCATCCTCGCGAAGGTCGCCTGCAGGTTCTGCTGCGGCAGGTCGGCCCGCTTGATCCGGACGTCGATCACCTCGACGCCGAGATTTTCGGCGGGGCCGCGCGCGGCGTCGCGGATCGCGGTCATCATGCCGGAACGTTCGGCCGAGAGGATGTCCCGGCTGTTCACGTTGCCGAGCACGCCGCGGAGCGCCGCGTTCAGGATCGAGTCGAGACGCTGCGCCCCCGCCAGTTCTGCGCCGCCGGCGACGGCGAGACGGAAGCGGACGGGATCGACAATCCGCCAGCGCGCGAAGGCCTCGACCACAAGCCGCCGCTCGTCCAGCGGCGTGACCTCGAGAGGCTGCGTGTCCAGCGGCAGGATGCGGTCCTCATAGAAGACGACGTTCTGGATGAACGGCACCTTGAAGGCGAGGCCGGGCTCCTGCTTGACCGCCTTGACCTGGCCGAACTGGAGCACGATGGCCTGCTTCCGCTCGTCCACGATGTAGACGGAGGAGAGCGCCGTGAAGAGCAGCGCGGCGATGACGCCTACGATGATGTAGCTGCGGGGCATCAGTTGGTCCTCCGGAGCTCGTTGAGCGGCAGGTAGGGCACGACGCCCTGCCCGCCCTCGCCGGTCTGCTGGTCGATGATGATCTTGTCGATGCCGCCGAAGACGCGCTCCATCGTCTCGAGATAAAGCCGCTTGCGGGTGACCTCGGGCGCCTTTGCGTATTCCTCGAACACGGCCTTGAACCGGCTCGCCTCGCCTTCCGCCTCGTTGACGACGCGGGCGCGGTAGCCCTCAGCCTCCTGGATGAGCTGCGCCGCCTCGCCGCGCGCGCCGGCGAGGCGCTCGTTGGCGTAGGCGTCCGCCCGCTTCTCCAGCGTGTCGCGCTCCTGCTCGGCGGCCTGCACGTCGCGGAAGGCGTCGATCACCTCCTGCGGCGGGTCCGCCTTGTCGAAGTTCACGCGGACGACATTGATCCCGCTCTCGTAGCTGTCGAGCGTGGTCTGGATCAGCGTCTGCACTTCCTGGCTGACGATGGCGCGGTCCCTGTTCAGGATCGGCTTCATCTCGGACCGGCCGATCACCTCGCGCATCGCGGATTCCGCGACAGCGGCGACGGTCTGCTCCGGATTGGCGAGGTTGAAGAGGTATTGCTGCGGGTCGCGGATGTTCCAGACGAGCTGGAACCCGATGTCGATGATGTTGGCGTCGCCCGTCAGCATCAGCCCCTGGTCGGAAGCGCGGCTCGCGCGCTGGGCCCCCGAAGGCCCGGAACCGATATCGACCGTGTTCTCTCGCGTCACCGGAATGATCTCGCGGGATTGGATCGGCCAGAGGATGAAGTTGAGGCCCGGCTCGCCGATGCCGGACCGCTCGCCGAAGGTGAGGACGACGGAGCGCTCTTCCGGCCTTACCGTGTAGAGCGCGTTCCAGAGGTAGAAGCCGACCGCGGCGATCACGATCAGCGCGATCCCGCCCTTGCCGAGCCCCTGCCCGCCGCCGCCGGTTCCGCGCGGGCCGCGACCTCCGCCGCCGCCGCCCATGATGACCTTCAGCCGGTCGCGGCCTTCCTTCAGGATTTCCTCGATGTCGGGCGGACGCTGGCCGCCGCCGCGACCGGGACCGCGCCCTCCGCCGCCGCCGCCGCCCCAGGGGCTCTTGCCGCCGCCATCTCCTCCGCCGCCCCCCCAGGGGCCGCCGCCATTGCTCGACATGGGCATTCCTTCCTCTCCCTGCGCCTCGTCCCCGTCTGAGGGAGCCCCGTCAGACGGGCGCGCGCATCGTGACCAGTTCCTCGGCGGCAGTCGGGTGGACTGCGACCGTCCGGTCGAAATCCTCCTTCGTCGCGCCCATCTTCACGGCGATCCCGGCGAGCTGGATCATCTCGCCCGCGCCATGCCCGACGATGTGAACGCCGCGCACGCGGCGGTCCGCCTTCGTGACGACGAGCTTCATCAGCATCTTCTCCTCCCGCCCCGACAGCGTCGCCAGCATCGGCCGGAAGGTCGAGCGATAGATCTCCACCTCCCCGAGCGCGCGCGCCTCTGTCTCGGCGAGGCCAACTGTGCCGATTTCCGGCTGAGTAAAGACCGCGGTCGGGATATCCGTGTGGTCCGGCTTCGTCGGATTCGCGTTGAACACCGTCTCGACGAAGGCCGCGCCCTCCCGGATCGCGACGGGGGTGAGCGCGGCGCGGTCCGTCACGTCGCCGACGGCGAAAATCGAGGGCACGCTGGTCTGAGACCATTCGTCCACCGCGACGGCGCCATTGGCCTTCAGCGCCACGCCCGCCGCCTCCAGCCCGAGGCCCTCGGTGTTGGGCCGGCGGCCGGTGGCGTAGAAGACGCAGTCCGCCTCGATGGTCTCGCCGTCCTCCATCACGGCGCGGAGGGCGCCGCCCCCGGCCTCCTCGATCGCCATCACGTCACAGCCGTAGCGGAGCGTCACCCCCTTCCGCTGCATCTCCGCCGAGACATGGGCGCGGATGTCCGCATCGAAGCCGCGGAGGACCAGTTCGCCGCGGTAGACCTGCGTCACCTCGGCGCCGAGGCCGTTCAGGATGCAGGCGAATTCGCAGGCGATATAGCCGCCGCCGACGATCAGGATGCGCCGCGGCAGGGCGGGGAGGTGGAAGATCTCGTTCGAGGTGATCGCGTGCTCCGCGCCCGGAATCTCCGGCACGAAGGGCGCGCCGCCGGTGGCGACGAGGATGTGCTTGGCGCTGACGATCTTTCCGTCCGCGAGGCGGACCTCATGCGGGCCCGCTACGGTCGCCCGCGTCTTCAGCACGGTCGCGCCCGCGGCGCCGACATTGCGCTCGTAGAGCCCTTCGAGGCGCGCGATCTCCCGATCCTTCGCCGCGATCAGCTTCGCCCAGTCGAAGCTTCGCGGCCCGACCGTCCAGCCGAAGCCCTCCGCATCCTCAAAAGCCTCGGAGAAGGCGGAGGCGTAGACCATCAGCTTCTTCGGCACGCAGCCGCGGATAACACAGGTGCCGCCGTAGCGGTATTCCTCCGCAATGGCGACCTTCGCGCCGGCCTGCGCCGCCATGCGCGCGGACCGCACGCCGCCGGAGCCGCCGCCGATGACGAAAAGATCATAATCGAAGCCGTCCGCCATCCGCATTCCTGTAGAGGTTTACCGGGGCGCGGCCCCGTCTCCGTCGCGGGCAACTTAGGCGCCCCCCGCCCGCGGCGCAATGCGAGTTGGGCCGCGGGCGGGCCCGTCATCGTCATTCCGCGTCCGGAGGCTCCATGATCTCCGCCCGCCCGTCCTCATGCCCGATCACCGCCCCGGCGGCGAGGCCGATGAAGAGCCCGGTCTCCACCACGCCCGGCAGCGCGTTGAGCCGCGCGGCGAGGCCCGGCGCGTCGCCGATGCGCCGGAGGTCGAGATCGAGGATGTGGTGGCCCTCGTCCGTCACGAAGGGCGCAGCCTCACCGCCGCGGAGGCGGATCGCGCGGCCGCCCACATCCTCCCGCTCCAGCAGCTTCGCGACATGGCCCATCGTGGCGCGCCAGCCGAAGCGCACGACCTCCACCGGCAGCGGGAAGGCGCCGAGCGTGGGCACGGGCTTGCCGGCGTCCGCGATCACCAGCATCCGGCGGGAGGCGGCGGCGACGATCTTCTCCTGCAGGAGCGCGCCGCCCCCGCCCTTGATGAGGTTCAGCGCGGGGTCGATCTCGTCCGCCCCGTCGATCGTGAGGTCGAGCGTTCCCGCCTCCTCCAGCGTCGCGACGCGGAGGCCGAGCGAGGCGGCGAGGGTGGCGGTGCGGCTCGACGTGGGAACGCAGAGGAGGGTCGAGGCGCGCGGGGCTTCGGCGAGGAGGCGGACAAGGAAATTCGCGGTGGACCCGGTGCCGAGGCCGAGTTTCATGCCGGCCTCGACATAATCGAGGGCGCGGCGGGCGGCGGCGAACTTGGCGCGATCCGCCGGGTTTTCAGGCAGCTCCATCCGGCGCGGTCCCTTCTTCCGTTTCGGCGCGGTTCAACAGGCCGGCGAGCGCCGCGTCAAGCTGCCCGCGCGGCAGGATGACGAGCGCGCCCGGCCGGTCGAAGCGGAGCGAAACGGGGCCGGTCGTCTCGTTCGACGAGCCGATCCTCGACCCGGCCTCGAAGGTCAGCCCGCCGACCGGCCAGCGCAGCCCGGCGCCCGCCTCCGCATGCACGCGCCGCATGGGCAGGAGCGAGAGGCGCAGGCCCGCCGGCAGGTCCAGCGCCAGCGCGCGTCCGGCGGAGAGGACGACATCCTCCCGACCGATCAGCAGGATCGGGCGCGGATCGGCGATGAGCGCGTGGAGCGCGGCGAGTTCGTGGTCCACCCGCCCGCCGAGAAAGCCGACGCCGAGGAGGAACGGCGCCTCCACGCGGAGCAGGCATTTCTCCAGGTCGGTCGTCTCCTGCTCCTCGACGCGGATCAGCCGCGGGCCGAGGCGGGCGGCCCAGGCCTCGGCGTCCTCGAGCGAATCGAGATCACCGATCACCGCCTCCGGGATCACGCCCGCGGGAAGCCCGTTCGCGCCCCCGTCGGCGCAGACGAGCGCAGGCGTGCGGCTTAGCGCCTCTTGCAGCGCGGCGCGGTCCGGCGCCGCCCCGAGGAGGGTCGCCCCGCAGGGAAAGCCGATCCGTCCCTCCATGTCCGCCCCCGTTCATGCAACCGATGCGCGAATGGCGAAAAAAATGCTCCCGCAGCAAACGAGCGGTTTTCTTTCGCGATTTATGGCTTAGACTTGTCGATAGTGTGAACGCAATCGGGCAGGTCGCGCAGTCTCCGGCGGGGGCCGGGATGCGCGGAGGACAAGTCCGGCGCGGCGGTGGGGGACTGGGAATGGCTTTCGATACGAATCAGGACAGACGCGTGAAGCTCGCCTTCGGCGAGTTCGATTGCGAGATCGTCGGCTATGACGATCCGCTCCGCGTGCTCGACAAGATCCTCGGCCTCTATGTGGCCGTCGCGGAGACGAGCCCCGCGCTGATCGCGGGCGGCGCGCCCGAGGCGGAGAGGCTTCGCGCGCGGTTCGCGGAGATCGTGGGAGAGAACGCCGGGCGGCTCGGGCTCTCCGTCTCGGCGCGGGGCGGCGGGGTGACGGTTTCCGCCGCGCCCGCTGATGAAGCGCCGCCGCTCCGGGAGCAATCGGCGACGCCCGCGCATCTCGCCGGGATGGACCCCGGCCTTCTGGCCGAATTCGCGGCGATGCGCGCCCGGCTCAAGGACCGGGACGAACCGGCGGCCGAGCCGGCGGGGCGGAAGGATGCTGCGCCTGCGCCCGCCGCCGCGACCGGGGACGCCGCCCCGCGCCCGCGGGTGCGGATCATCCGGGCCGAGCGGCCGAAGGCGGACGAGCCGGCCGCCGCGAGCCCGGCGCCGGCCCCCGAACCGTCGCCTTCGCCGGCGCAGACCGCCGCGGAGACGACCGGCGCTTCCGCCTCCGCGGGCTCCTCGGACGCCGAGTCGGATAACTTCCTCTTTGCGGAAACGCCGGACGCCGCCGCGCCGGAGCGGCAAGCGGAGCCGGTCGCCGCGCGGGGGAAGGAGCAGGACGTGAGCCGGTTCGGCTTCCTCCGCCGCATCATGCCGCAGGCTCCGGCGGCGGAAGAGGCCGCGAAGGAGGCGGAAGGGCCGTTCCGCCGGCTTCGCGAAGCCTCCGAAGCCGCGCTGCCGCGCCTCGACCAGACTGCGCGGGCGGGCGAGCCTCGCCTTTCCCTCGTGCGCCCGGTTCGCGCCCCGCTTTCCGGCCCGGCGGCCTTCGCCGCCGAGGCGGGGGCGAGCGGATTGACGGAACATGTCGAGGCTGCGGCCGCCTGGCTCGCCCTCTCGGAAAACCGGCCCCGCTTCAGCCGGCGCGACGTGATGCAGGCGCTGGCGGGGATCGAGGCCGCGGCCGGCTACAGCCTCGAGGCGCGGATGAAGGCGTTCCGCACGCTTCTGAAGACCGGGGTGCTGGTGCGGGAGGAGGACGGGCTCTACGCCCTCTCCCACGCCGCCCGGTTCGGCCATGAGGGCCGGCTTCGCGCCTGAAGCCGGCCTCCGCGATCAGGCGTCGGGATCGGGCTTTCCGATCCCGCGAAAGACGAAGCGGAAGGGCAGCGCCCAGATCACGCCCAGCCCGGCGTAGATCAGCACTTCGAGCCAGAGCGGCGGCCGGTCCAGCCAGTTCATCACGGTGACCGCCGCGACGACGAAGAGCGGCAGCCAGACCAGCAGCAGGACGAGGGAGAGGCGCCGCCGCGTCTTGTAGGAGAGCTTCATCGGCTCAGTCCGCAAAGGGGTCGGTGACGAGGATCGTGTCGTCCCGCTCCGGCGAGGTGGAGAGGAGCGCGACGGGGCAGCCGATCAGCTCCTCCACCCGCCGCACATACTTGATCGCCGCCGCAGGGAGATCGGCCCAGGAGCGGGCGCCTTCGGTGCTTTCGGACCAGCCGGGCATCTCCTCATAGATAGGCTCCGCCGCCGCCTGCCGCGCCGCGGCGATGGGCAGGAAGTCCACAACCTCGCCGCCGACGCGGTAGCCGGTGCAGATCTTCAGCGTCTCGAACCCGTCCAGCACGTCCAGCTTCGTCAGCGCGACGCCGCGCACGCCGGATTGCATGCAGGTCTGCTTCACCAGCGCGGCGTCGAACCAGCCGCAGCGGCGCTTTCGCCCCGTGACGGTGCCGAATTCGCGGCCGCGCTCGCCGAGCCGCTCCCCGTCCGCGTCCTTCAGTTCGGTCGGGAAGGGGCCTTCGCCGACGCGGGTCGTGTAGGCCTTCACGATGCCGAGCACGAAATCCACCGCGTTCGGGCCGAGGCCGGAGCCGGTCGCCGCCATGCCGGAGAGCGTGTTGGAGGAGGTGACATAGGGATAGGTGCCGAAGTCGATGTCGAGCAGGGCGCCCTGCGCGCCCTCGAAGAGGATGCGCTTCCCCTCCCGCCGCTTCTCCGCCAGCAAGTGCCAGGCGGGGCCGGCATAGGGCAGGATCTTCGGCGCGACCGCCATCAGCTCCGCCTTCAGCGCAGCGCGGTCCACCGGATCGACGCCGAGGCCGCGGCGGAGCGGGTCGTGATGGGCGAGGAGCCGGTCGAGCCGCGACTCCAGCGTCGCCTCGTCGGCGAGGTCGGCGACGCGGATCGCGCGGCGGCCCACCTTGTCCTCATAGGCGGGGCCGATGCCGCGCCCGGTCGTGCCGATCTTCGCCGCGCCCGCCGCGGCCTCGCGCAACTGGTCGAGATCGCGGTGGACGGGGAGGATGAGCGGCGCGTTCTCCGCTACCATCAGCGTCGCGGGGGAGATGGCGGCGCCCTGCCCCGTCAGCTTCTCGATCTCGGAGAGGAGCGCCCACGGGTCCAGCACCACGCCGTTGCCGATGACGGAAAGCTTGCCGGGGCGCACGATGCCGGAGGGGAGGAGCGAGAGCTTGTAGACCACGCCGCCGATGACCAGCGTGTGCCCGGCGTTGTGCCCACCCTGGAAGCGGACGATGACGTCCGCCCGCTCGGAGAGCCAGTCCACGATCTTTCCCTTGCCCTCGTCGCCCCACTGGGCGCCGACGACCGCCACATTCGCCATGCTTCCGCTCCGCCTTGATCCGCGGCCTTATAGGGCGGCGCGCCGCGCGCCGAAACCGGGAAAAGGTCGCGGGGCCCGCGGTCAGAGCTTCGCGTGGCTTCCGTCGCAGCGGACGCCGTTTCCGCTCGCCTTGCAGCCGCAGAAGAAGACCTTGCCGGCTTCTGCCGCCTCGAACTTCACGGGGGCGAGGCCGGTGTCCTTGTGGCTGCCGTCGCAGAAGGGCTGCTTCGAGGAGCGGCCGCAGGAGCACCAGAAATAGGTTTTCCCCGCCTCGACCTCGACCGGATAGGGCGCCTTCTGCGCCGGGATGGGGGCTTCCGCCATTTTTCTGCTCCTTGGGCTCGCTCGATGCTCGCTGGGGCGGACAATAGCGCGGCGGAAGGCCTTCGCCAGTCAGTATTTCCGGGGGACGTAGAGTTCGTCCGGCAGGACGCGGCGCTCATAGTTCGGGTTGTAGACGCGCTCGGGGAGGTGGACCTCCTCATGCGGCACCGGCTCGTAGGGAATCTGCGTCAGGAAATGGTCGATGCAGTTGAGCCGCGCGCGCTTCTTGTCGTTTCCCTCGACGATGTGCCACGGCGCTTCGGGGATGTTGGTGCGGGCCAGCATCTCCTCCTTCGCCTTGGTGTAGGCCTCCCACCGCACGCGGCTCTGGAGGTCCATGGGGGAGAGCTTCCACTGCTTCATCGGGTCGTGGATGCGGATGAGGAAGCGCATCTGCTGTTCCTCGTCCGTGATCGAGAACCAGTATTTCACAAGAATGATGCCGGAGCGGACGAGCATCCGCTCGAATTCCGGCACGTCGTGGAAGAACTGCTCGACCTGATCCTCCGAGGCGAAGCCCATCACGCGCTCCACCCCGGCGCGATTGTACCAGGAGCGGTCGAAGAGCGCGATCTCCCCGCCGGCTGGCAGGTGGGGGACATAGCGCTGGAAATACCATTGCGTCTTCTCCCGGTCGTTCGGCGCGGGAAGCGCGACGACGCGGCAGACGCGCGGGTTGAGCCGCTGCGTGATCCGCTTGATGACGCCGCCCTTACCCGCGCTGTCCCGCCCCTCGAAGAGCACGACGACCTTCTTCCTGTGGTAGGAGACCCAGTCCTGCAGCTTGATGAGCTCGGACTGGAGGCGCAGGAGCTGGGCGATGTAGTCATGCCGCTCCAGCGAGGGCGGATGGGCCTTGCGATAGATCTCCTTGATCTTGCGGCTGAGGACGATGTCTTCGAGCTCGAGCTCGAAATCCTCGTCCAGCGTGTCGGCGAGTTCCGCCGCCAGCCAGTCTTCCGCCCCTGAATCCGTCGTTCCGCTCTCGTCCATCATCACCCTCCGCATGAGGCTTCACTCAACCACGGGATTGCGACGATCCGGTGTCAGGGCGCGGCGAATGGTCAAGCGGACGTTGACCCAAGGGCGCCCCCCTCTTATGCTGGCGTAAGCGTGTAGTCGACCTTTCTTGAGGGGGAATGGCGATGCGAAGCGCGTTCGCAACCGCCGTGCTTGCAGCATCCATCGCCACGGGAAGTTTCGCGGCGGAGCCGTCTCGGGACGATCTGAGGCGGGAACAGGCGGAGCTGCACGAGGCGCTGCTGAAGGCTCCGACCGACCCGGCGCTCATGGTCGCCTATGCCCGCGTCGCGGTGCGGCTCGGCGATTACGACGGGGCCATCGCCACGCTCGAGCGGGCGCTGATCTATGAGCCGGACGAGCCGGTCACCCATCTCGAACTCGGCGTCGCCTATTTCCGGATCGGCTCGCTCGGGGTTTCCGAGCAGCATCTGGAGCGGGCCCGCGCCGAAGGGCTTCAAGCCGATCTCGACGCCCGGGCGGCGCTCTATCTCGGCGAGATCGCGGCGCGGGCGGAACGCTCCCGCTTCAGCGGGACGGCCTCGGCCGGGATCGTCGGGGCGACCAACGCCAATCGGGGGCCGCGCAGCGAGTTCATTTCCTTCTTCGGCGTGCCGGCCCGGCTCGTGGGCCTTGCGACCGCGGAGGGCGATGTGGGCGCGCAGGCCTCGCTCTCGCTCCGGCACGAATACGACTTTCAGGGATCCAACACGGACGCCCTCGTGACGGAGCTCGACGCCTATTCGCTGCGTTTCGTGGACGAGACCGAGGGCGCAGTCGACTCGCTCTTCCTGACGGTCGGGCCGCGGCTCTCGCTGGACGATTCGGCGTTCGGGCCGAAGGTCAGGCCCTTCGCCCGCGTCGGGCACGCGCGCGTCGCCAACGACCCGCTGTTCACCGACCTCGCGCTCGGCGCGACGCTTTCCGTCCCCGTCGACGACATGACCACGGCCTTCGGCGAGGCGAGCTTCGGGCGGCGGGAGTTCCATTCGGGTTTCGACGATCTCGACAGCGTGATCGCGCGCTTCGAGGCGGGCGCGAGCGTCCGGGTCGCGCCGCGGATGACGATGAGCGGCGCGATCTTCGGCGCGGCGGAGTTCACCGATGGCGGGGATTTCGACAATCAGGAGGTCGGCCTTCGCGCCGCGATCAGCTACAGCTACGACCCGAACCTCGAATGGGCGGACGGGCTCTGGACGCTGACCGGGCGCTTCCGCACGGTTCATCGCTTCTATGACGATCCGATCGCGGCGGTCGACCCGAACGACAGCCGCAACGACTTCGAGAACCGCTTCGGCCTTTCGCATCTCTTCCGCATCCGGGACGGGTTCGGCGTGCGTGTCGACGGCGACTATTTCGTCCGGGATTCGAACTTCCGGAATTTCGACTTCAACAACCTGACCGGGGCGATCTCGGTCGTCTACGAATTCTAGGAGGCGCGCGATGATCCGGCCTTCCTTCCGCATGACGCTCGCCGCCGCGCTGCTCCTCGCCGCGCCCGCCTCGGGGGTGGAGATCGGGGTGATGGGCGCGGCCAACCCCGATATCACGGGCACGCCGCCGGCGGCGACGGCGCGGCTCCTCGCGACGGGCGATGCGCTCTTCGCGGAGGAGGAGGTCGTCTCCGGGCCGGAGGGGCTCGGCCACGCCATGTTCCCGGACCAGACGAGCCTGACCATCGCGCCGAATTCGCGGGTGGTGCTGGACCGCTACGTCTATGACCCGGCGACAGCGCAGGGCGCCATCGGCGTGACGCTGGCGCGCGGCGCGATGCGGCTGATCGGCGGGCGGATCACGAAATCCGCCGACGCGCAGCTCCGCACGGCGACCGCCACGATCGGCGTGCGCGGCGGCGCCGCGGTGGTGGAGGCGGCGGAGGACGGCTCGGGCCTCGTCACGCTCCTCGGGGGCGAATATGCGCGCGTCGCCGCCGGCGGGCAGGAGGTCGTCATCTCCCGCCCCGGCGGGCAGGCGCGGATCGCGCCGGGCGGCGCGGGGGTCGTCTATGCCGGCGTCGCGCGGGGGGATGCGGCGGCGGCGCTGGTGGATCTCTTCAGCACGCCGGGGAATGGCGGCGCCACGCCGGACAGGACTCCGGGCTCCGCGGCGGGGCTGGCTCCGGTCAACTCGTTTCAGCCCGGGCTCGCGGCGGCGCAGGCCAGCTCCACGACCGGCTTCTTCCTCGACGAGCCCCGCTCGCTCGACGACATCTATCCGCGGAACGATATCGCGGAAGTGGCCCAGGGCGCGGTCTTTTCCGACGCGACCCGGCTCGACGATCTCACCGACACCGCCGGGTTCGTCGATATCGGCGGGGACGGGCTGGTGCGCGGGCAGCTCACCTGGGCGGACGGTTCCGACCTCGACCTGCATCTGATCCTGCCGGACAGCGCGGGCGAGGTCTTCTTCGCCAACCGGAGCATCACCTTCAACGATGGCGGCGCGACGGCCACGCTGGACGCCGACAATCTCGGCGGCGTCATCAACGTGGCGCCCGACCTTCGCGTCGAGAACATCGTCGTCTCGGGCGAGGACATTCCCGCGGGGACCTATGTGTTCTTCGTGGACGCGTTCTCGCTCCGGAGCGGAGACGGTTCGGCCTTCACGCTCACGGTGACGGGCGACGGCGGCGCGACGACGGACCGGCTGGACGGCGTGCTGACGACCAACGGGCAGGACAGCGCGCCGCTCAACGCGGTGGTCGGCCCCGGCGGGTGAGCCGGGGCCCGCGCGCCTCAGAACCGCAGCGCCTTCGCCTGAAGGACCTGCGGCAGCGCGGCGATCTCTCGCAGCATCGCCCCCGTCACCGGCTCGTCCACGCCGAGGAGGGCGATGGCCTCCCCGCCCTTGTCGGCCCGGCCGAGCGCGAAGGTCGCGATGTTGACGCCGAGGGCGCCGAGCTTCATGCCGAGCGCGCCGATATAGCCCGGCGTGTCCGAGTTCGTGGTGTAGAGCATGTGCGCCATCGGCTCCGCTTCGAGCCCGATGCCCTTGATCTGGATGATCCGCGGCTTGCCGTCGCCATAGACCGTGCCGGCGACGGCGCGCGTCTGCGCCTCCGTCGTCACGATGAGGCGCATGTAGGAGCCATAGGCGCCCTGCGCGTCCTTCCGCGTCTCGGCGATCTTCACGCCGCGCTCACGGGCGACGAGGGGGGCGGAGACCATGTTGACCGTCCCCTCCCCCACCAGCGGCGTGAGAAGCGCGGCGACGAGCGCGGCGGTGAGCGGCTTCTGGTTCAGGCGGCCGACATCGCCGACATATTCGATCTCGATCTCCTTGATCGCCGTCTCCGTCACCTGGCCGGCGAAGCCGCCAAGCGTTTCGGCCACGGCGATCCACGGCTTGAGGAGCGGCGCCTCCTCCGCCGTCACCGAGGGGGCGTTAAGGGCGTTGGAGATGGCGCCGTGGACGAGATAATCCGCCATCTGCTCCGCGACCTGGAGCGCCACGTTCTCCTGCGCTTCCGAGGTCGAGGCGCCGAGATGGGGAGTGGCGACGAAGTTGGGGCAGCCGAAGAGCGGATTCTCCTTCGCCGGCTCCACGGCGAAGACGTCGAACCCGGCGCCGGCGAGTGCGCCGGACTTGAGGGCCGCCGCCACCGCCTCCTCGTCCACCAATCCGCCGCGTGCGCAGTTGATGAGCCGGGCGCCGGGCTTCATCTTCGCGATGCGCTCGGCGGAGAGGATGTTCGCCGTCTTCTCCGTCTTCGGCAGGTGGAGGGAGACGAAATCGGCCCGCGCCAGCAGGGGTTCGACCTCCTCGATCTTCTCGACGCCGATCTCCAGCGCCCGCTCGTGTGAGAGGAACGGGTCGTAGGCGATCACCTTCATGCGGAGCCCGATGGCGCGGGCGGCGACGACGGAGCCGATATTGCCGCAGCCGATGAGGCCCAGCGTCTTGCCCGTGATCTCCACGCCCATGAAGCGGTTCTTCTCCCACTTGCCGGCCTGGGTCGAGGCGTCCGCCGCCGGAAGCTGGCGGGAGACGGCGAACATCAGCGCGATGGCGTGCTCCGCGGTCGTGATCGAATTGCCGAAGGGGGTGTTCATCACGACGATTCCCTTCGCCGAGGCGGCGGGAATGTCGATATTGTCCACGCCGATGCCGGCGCGGCCGATGACGCGGAGATTGGTCGCGGCGGCGATGATCTCCTTCGTCGCCTTGGTGGCGGAGCGGACGGCGAGGCCGTCATAATCGCCGATCACCGCCTTCAGCGCCTCGGCGTCCTTGCCGAGTTCGGGGCGGAAATCGACCTCAACGCCGCGGTCGCGGAAGATCTGCACGGCGGCGTCGGAAAGCTCGTCGGAAATGAGAACCCTGGGCATGTTTCAAGCCTTTTCGCTGCGGGGCTGCGCCCGCGCTGTTTCGGTATGGGATGGGCCCGCCCCGGTTCGGGGCGGGAAGGATCAGGCGGCCTTGGCGGAGAGTTCGGCCTTCGCCGTGGCGAAGGCCCAGTCGAGCCACGGGGTCAGCGCCTCGATGTCCGAGGTCTCCACCGTCGCGCCACACCAGATGCGGAGGCCCGGCGGCGCGTCGCGATAGCCGCCGATGTCGAAGGCCGCCTCCTCCGCCTCCAGCAGCGCGACCATGCGCTTGCAGAAAGCCGCCTGCGCAGCCTCGTCCAGCGCCGCCACCGCCGGGTCCGTCACCCGGAGGCAGACGGAGGTGTTGGAGCGGTGCGCGGGTTCGGCGACGAGGTTGGCGATCCAGCCGGAGCCGTCCGCCCAGCCCTGGAGCGCGGCGAAGTTCGCGTCCGCCCGCGCGCGGAGGGCGAGAAGGCCGCCGATCCGCTCCGCCCAGTCCAGCGCGTCCACATAGTCCGCCACGGCGAGCATGGAGGGGGTGTTGATCGTCTCCCCCGCGAAGATCCCGTCGATCAGCTTGCCGCCCTTGGTGAGGCGGAAGATCTTCGGCAGGGGGCGCGGCGGGGCGTAGCTTTCCAGCCGCTCAACGGCGCGGGGCGAGAGGCAGAGGACGCCGTGCGCCCCCTCCCCGCCCAGCACCTTCTGCCAGGAGAAGGTGACGACATCGAGCTTCGCCCAGTCGAGGTCCTGCGCGAAGGCCGCCGAGGTCGCGTCGCAGATGACGAGCCCGGCGCGGTCCGCCGCGATCCAGTCCGCATTCGCGACGCGGGCGCCCGAGGTCGTGCCGTTCCAGGTGAAGACGACATCCGCGGCGGGGCGGACGGCGGAGAGGTCCGGCAGGTCGCCGTAGGGCGCCTTGAGGATGTTCACGTCATCGAGCTTCAGCTGCTTGACGACATCGGTCGCCCAGCCCTCGCCGAAGCTTTCCCAGGTCAGCACGTCGACCGGGCGCGGGCCGAGGAGGGACCACATCGCCATTTCGACCGCCCCGGTGTCAGAGGCGGGGACGATGCCCACGCGCCAGCCGGCGGGGGCGCCGAGGAGCGCGGCGGTGCGGTCGATCGCGGACTTCAGCTGCGCCTTCGGGCCCTTCGCGCGATGCGAGCGGCCTAGCCACGCTTTCGCCATCACGGCCTCGGCGGACCATTCGGGATGTTTCGGACAGGGGCCGGAAGAAAATTCGGGCCGCCGCGGCTTTACGCCGGGCTTTTCGGGGAACGTCATCGACGCGCTCCAACGTCAGGGCGATGTTTCTGAGCCCGCCGCCGCTCGCCCTTGTCCGGCTGCGCGCCCGGAGCCGGGATAGGCGAGGGCTGGCGTGCGGTCAATCGGCAAATTGTCGTTTTCGGATTGCAGGGCGACGCTTTCGCGCGGCGCATCTCCTTCGCAGACCTCCGCCGGGGCGCGGAAGACGAGGATCATCGTCTGGCTGAACCGCGGGAAGAGACGGCAGAACCCGCGGTTCAGGCCGAGGAGAAGCCGCTGAAACCGGGAGACCTGCGCATAGCGAACGTTCGCGTAACGTATCTCCTCCAGCGCGAATCCGGCGCGCGCGGCGAGCGCGGTGAGGGTGCGGGGCGTGAAATAGCAGACATGCTGCCAGTGAACGTCCGGGTCGTTCGTCCACCCCGAGACCACCATGTAGAGTTCCCGCAGGCAGTAGCCGTTCGGCGTGACGAGCACGAGGCGCCCGCCGGGCTCCAGATTCGCGCGGGCGCAGGCGAGGAACATCCCGGGATTACTGAGATGCTCGATCAGGTCCGAAGCAAGGACGACCTCGAACCGGCGCTCCGCCCGATAATGCTCGGCGTCGGCGACGCGGATGTCGTAACCGGCTTTCCGCGCCGCCCTGACCTGCTTCCTCGCGATGTCGATCCCCCGCACGGCGCGCGCCTCGCTGCGCAGAAAATCGAAGATCCAGCCGCGGCTCCAGTTCGCCCCCTTGAAGAAATGGTTAATGCTGCCGACGTCCAGAACGTCCCGATCCGCCACGAAATCACGCAAAATGGTCTTCAGTTCGGCGGTTGGGTCGGACTGCACAGCGCGTTTCTCGACTAGAAGTTGCATTTTGGAAATACAGTTTCGCAAAGCGGCGCGACTTGCGCAATAGAGCGCCGAGTGGATAATACCGACCCGCGACGCAAGCCGGCGCCGTAGCGATCGCGCCGGAAACAGCGCCTTTCCACGTGACAAGACCATGTGAACGACAGAAAGCCGCACGATGATCCGCCTCTTCCTCGCCACCCTCCTCATCGCGGCCCTGCCCGCGGCCTCGGAGCTTCTCGCCGGCGAGCACAAGCCGACCGGGCTCTGGCTGACGGAGAAGAAGGGGCTGATCGTCGATCTCTACGAATGCGGCGAGGGGCGGCTCTGCGGCCGCACCGTCTGGATGAAGAAGATGGTCGGCAAGGACGGCGCCCCGCGGCTCGACGTGAAGAACCCGGACCCGGCCTTGCGGGAGCGGCACTGGTGCGGAATCGAGGTCATCACCGGGCTCGAGGAGAAGGACGGGCGCTGGACGGGCGGCAAGGTCTATGACCCGAAGACGGGGCAGACCTTCGATTTCGAGCTGAACCCGGCGGGCGAACGGCTGGAGGCGCGCGGCTATCTCGGCGTGCCGCTGCTCGGCAAGACGGAGGTCTGGACGCGGGTGGGGGCGGAGGAGCGCGAGTTCTGCCATGCGCCGGCGGAGGGCGCCTGAGGGATCGCATCAGGCCGTCGTTCTCCGTACTTGCTCCCGGCCTCGATCAGCGGCTTTCCGGGGGAAAGCCGCAGAGGCCGTCGCCCGGAGGCGCAAGCCGGAGGGCGAGGGGCGCCAAGCCTTCCCGAACGTCGAAGATCTGACCGAGGTCGCCGCGGCGGGCGCGGAGACGCGGCCGCAGGGGGGCGGCGGCCGCGGGCGGATCAGCCGCGTGTCTGATCTGCCGGGCGCTCCTTGGAGCGGTTGGACGAAGACGCAGCGTGCGATCACCCCGGCTGGCCCCTGACGGCGATTGAACGGGGCGGCGCAAGCCGGTAGCGAGGGGGCGAAGAGGAGCCCCCGATGCCGATCATCCCCAGCCAGCGCGCGCGCTTCGACATTCCGCGCGAGGTCGCCTATCTCAACTGCGCCTACATGTCCCCGCTTTCGCACGAGGTGATGGCGGCCCTGGCGCGGGGGGCGGCGATGAAGGCGCGGCCCTGGGCGCTGACGATCCCCGATTTCTACGACATGCCGGATGCGGCGCGGGCGCGGTTCGCGCGGCTCGTCAACGCCGATGCGGAGGGCGTCGCGCTCGTGCCCTCGGCGAGCTACGGGGTGGAGACGGCGGCGCGGAACGTCCCCCTCGGGAAAGGCCGGCGGATCGTGCTGCTGGCGGATCAGTTCCCTTCCCATGTCTACCCGTGGCGGCGGCGGGCGCGGGAGACGGGGGCGGAGGTCGTGACCGTCTCGCCGCCGCCGGGCGAGGCGGCGACGGAGGCGGTTCTGGCGGCGATCGACGAACGCTGCGCCGTCGCCGCGCTGCCGAACGTGCTCTGGACGACAGGGGCCCTCATCGACCTCGCGGCGGTGCGGCGGCGCTGCGACGAGGTCGGCGCGGCGCTCGTGCTCGACCTCACGCAGTCGGCGGGGGCGATGGTTACGGATTTCGCGGCGATCCGGCCGGATTTCGCCGCCGTCGCCGCCTACAAGTGGATGATGGGGCCCTACGCCACCGGCTTCCTCTATGTCGCGCCCGAAAGGCGGGACGGGGAGCCGCTGGAGGAGGGCTGGATCGGGCGGAAGGGGAGCCGGAACTTCGCCGGGCTCGTCGCCTATACCGACGAATACGAGCCGGGCGCGACGCGGTTCGACATGGGGGAGCGGGCGAATTTCGCTTTGATGCCCGGCCTCGTCGCGGCGCTCGACATGCTGCTCGGCTGGGGCGCGGCGGATGTGGAGGAGACGCTGGCGGACCGGACGCGGCGGCTCGGCGCGGCGCTTGGAGCGATGGGGCTCGACGTGATGAAGGAGGCGGCGCGGGGGCCGCATTTCCTGACCGCGAAGCTGCCGGCGGGCGCGCCGGAGGACCTGCTCGCGCGGCTGGCGGCGCAGGGCGTGCATCTCTCAGTGCGCGGCGGCTCGCTCCGGATCACGCCGCATCTCTGGTGCGACGGGGAGGACGAGACGCGGTTCCTCGATGCGTTGAAGGCGGCGCTTTGAGTCGGAATCCCTCGGCCCTCGCCTGGGCGCTCCTCCTCCTGCTCGGCGTCATCTGGGGGTCGAGCTTCATGCTCACCAACATCGCGGTGCGGGATGTGCCGCCGATGACGCTGGCGGCGCTGCGGCTCGTCTGCGCGGCGCTGTTCCTGCTCGTCGTCGCCTTCGCGACGGGGGCGCGGGCGCCGCGGCGGGGGGTGACATGGGCGGTGGTGGTCTGGGCCGCGCTGCTCGGCACCGTGCTGCCGTTCTGGCTGATCTCCTGGGCGCAGCAGCATATCCCCTCGGCGATGACGGGGCTGCTGATGGCGCCGATGCCGCTTCTCTCCCTCCTGCTCGCGCGGATCTTCCTCGCGGGGGAGCCGATGGGATGGCCGCGGATCATGGGCTTCGCGGCGGGGCTTGGCGGGGTTCTCCTCCTTGTCGGGCCGAAGGCGCTGGCGGGCGGGGAGAGCGACCTTGCGCTCTTGGGCCAGCTCGCCAGCATCGGGGCGATGCTGCTCTACACCGCGACCGGGATCGTGCTGACGCGCGCCGGGCCGACCGACCCGGCGGGGATGGCGGCGGCGATCATGTCGCTTTCCGCGCTCGTCTCGCTGCCGCTCGCCTTCCTGCTGGAGGAGCCGAACCTGCCGGAGATCACGCTCGAATCCTGGGCGCTGATCTGCGCGCTCGGGCTCGGGGCGACGGCGCTGGCGCAGATCCTGATGCTCCGGATCATCGCGCTGGCCGGGCCGCCCTTCTTCTCCACGGTCAACTATCAGGTGCCGCTCTGGTCCGCCTTCTTCGGCGCGGCGATCCTCGGGGAGGCGCTGGCGCCGACCTTCTGGGCGGCCCTGGCGATGATCCTCGCGGGGCTCGCGCTGGCGCAATGGGGGGCGCGGCGGCGGTAGGGATGCGCAACGCCTGAGAGGCGGGCGGTGCGTCCGGCAAGAGAGCGATTCGGGAGCGTGCGTTGCGGGATTTTCGGCCTTCGGGCGCAAAAACCGGACCTTCACTGACAAGCTGTTGATATTCATATCAAATATCGCAGCGCACGGATATTACAAGTGTATTACAAACGTATTACACGGGTATTGCAGATTTGCCCGGTTTCGCTTTTTGACCGTCGACGCCGTGGTCCCCGAGCCGCACGGCGAACAGAATCCGCGCCGATGCGCGAGCATGGCGCGGAAAGGTGAAGATCGGGTGAACCCTGCGCGCGGCGGCTCACTCGGCCGCCGCGCCGATCTCCCAGACGATGGTCACCGAGGCGGAAAGCTCGCTCTCCCCCGCCTCGATGGGGGCGGAGGCCGCCTCCATCGCCGCGGCGCGCATCATCGGGCGCGGCGGGGCGGAGAAGCTCGCTTCCTCGATGCTCCGGATCGGGCCGAGCGCGACGCCGGCGGCCTCGGCGTAGAGCACGGCCTTCCGCTTCGCGTCCTCCACCGCAGCGCGGCGGGCGGCGTCGCGGAGCGGGGTCTCGTCGGCGAAGCCGAAGGCGATTCCGTTCATCCGGTTCGCACCGGCCTCGACCAGCGCGCCGAGCGTGGCGCCGGCCGCCGGAAGGTCCCTCAGGCGGACGGTCACCTGGTTGGAGACGGCGAAGCCGATGAGCCGCGGGCCCTCGGGCCGGTCCTGCCGGTAATCCTCGTAGACGGGCCAGATCGAAAGATCGGAGGTCTGGATGTCCGCATCGGCGATTCCGGCTGATTTCGCGGCGGAGATGAGCGCCGAGGCCTTGCCCGCATTCTCGGCCATCGCCGCGCTCGCCGTCGGCGCGCGCGTCTCGACGCCGACGGAGATCACCGCGAGATCGGGCGCCGCGGAGGCGCGGCCCTCGCCCGTCACCGTCAGGGTGGATTGCGCGAGGGCGGGCGCGGCGACGAGGCCGAGCATCAGGGCGGCGGGGGCGAAAGCGGCGAGGCGCATGTCTTGTCTCCCATGGTCCGGCTCCGGCGGGCGGATTTTCCCGGTCGCGCGCGGCGGCGCTCCGTGTCAGATAGGCGCTCGCCGCCCAGCCGGAAGGAGCCGCATCATGGACGCCGATTTCCTCAGCGCCAATATCGTCGTCATCGTCTTTCTCGTCTTCGTCGCCGTGGCGCTCAGCCGCGGCGTCCGCTCCGTGCCCCAGGGCGAGGAATGGACGGTGGAGCGCTTCGGCCGCTTCACGCGCTCCCTGCGCCCCGGGCTCCGGTTCATCATCCCCCTCGTCGACCAGGTCGGCCGCAAGGTCAACATGATGGAGACGGTGCTGGACATCGACGGACAGGAGGTCATCACGCGGGACAACGTGATGGTGCGGGCGGACGCCATCGCCTTCTATCAGGTGATCGACGCGGCGAAGGCGAGCTATGAGGTGCGGGACCTCGAAAGCGCGCTCTCGAACCTCTCGCAGACCAACACGCGGACGGTGCTGGGGGCGATGGACCTCGACGACATGCTCTCCAACCGCGACACGATCAACAACAAGCTGCTGACGGTGATCGACCAGGCCTCCACGCCCTGGGGCGTGAAGGTGCTGCGCGTCGAGATCAAGGACCTCACGCCGCCCGCGGACATCACCGAGGCCATGGCCCGTCAGATGAAGGCGGAGCGGGAGAAGCGGGCGGAAATCCTCACCGCCGAGGGCGAAAAGCAGGCGGCGATCCTGAAGGCGGAGGGGGTGCGCGAGAGCCTCATTCGCGAGGCGGAGGGGCGGCGGCAGGCCGCCTTCCTCGACGCCGAGGCGCGGGAGCGTTCGGCGGAGGCCGAGGCGAAGGCGACGGAGATGGTCTCCAAGGCCATCGCGGAAGGGGACGTGCAGGCGATCAACTATTTCGTCGCGCAGAAATACACCGAGGCGCTGCGCGACATCGCCGCCGCGCCGAACGCGAAGACGGTGATGATCCCGCTCGAGGCGGCGGGATTGATGGGCTCCATCGCGGGCATTTCCGAGCTTGCGAAATCCGCCATGCGGAAGGAGTGAGGCGATGGACCTCTTCGGCTGGCTGACCGGCGCCTCGCCCTGGTGGTGGGTCGCGCTCGGCGTCGCGCTCGGCGCGGCGGAGATGCTGACCTTCTCCTATGTCCTGCTCTGGCCCGCGCTAGGGGCCTTCGGCGCGGCGCTGGCGCTCTGGCTCCTGCCGGGGATGGGCGGAGGCGCGCAGATCGCGCTCTTCGCGGCGCTCTCCGTCGTCTCCGCCTTCGCAGGGCGGGCCTGGCTGCGGCGGCGGGGGGACGGGGAGCCGGTCTCCTCCCTCAACCGGCGGTCGGAGCAGATGGCGGGGCGGGCCGCGCGCGCGATGGCCGATTTCGAGAGCGGCGAGGGCGCTGTGGAGGTGGACGGCGTGCGCTGGCCTGCCCGGCTCGCCTCCGCTGGATCGGACGGGGAGGCGAAGGAGGGCGCGGCGCTCGTGGTGGAGCGCGCGGCGGACGGGGTTCTGATCGTCCGGCCGCGCTGACGGGCTCCGGCGACTTCGCCGCTTGCGACGGCGCGCGCGCGCTCGCTATGCTTGTGGCGGAACGGAGGGGGAATGGCGCGGAGCTTTCGGCGCGAATGGACCGTGGCGCCGGGCTGGCGCCTGCTCGGCGCGGCGCTGGCGCTCGGGCTCGCGTTCCTTGCGGCGACGAACGAGCGGGCGTTCAACGCCTTCTTCCGGCTCGATGCGCGGCTTCTCGACCAGTGGCAGCGGCTCGCGCCGCCGGACGAGCCGACGGGCGAGGTCGTCGTCGTCGGGATCGACGCCGCCGCGATCCGGGAGAAGGGGCGCTGGCCCTGGGCGCGGGCGGACCTTGCGGAGCTGGTGGAGGCGGTGGCGGCTGCGGGGCCGCGCTCCGTAACGCTCGACATCTTGCTGACGGAGCCAGGACCCTATTCCGAAGTGAACCTGATGCGGGCGTTCCGGGCGCGGGGGCCGGAGGCGATCTCGCTGCTGCCGGTCGTGCCCGATGCGCGGCTCGCCGCCGCCATCGCCTCCGCGCCGACGGCGCTGGCCGTCGCCGGCGCCTCGACGCGGGCGATCGACGACCTGCCGGGGCTAACGCAATGCGCGGACAGGGCGCTGCTCGAAGCCGGGCCGCAGCCTTTTCATGTCGAATGCCTGCTCTTCCCGCTCGCGCTCTTCGAGCAGGCGGCCTCGGGCTATGCGGCGACCTTCGCGGAGCAGGACCTCGACGGGGTGCTGCGGCGCGCGCGCGCCTTCGTGGGGCAGCCGATCCTGACCGAGGCGGGGGAGCGGGCGGAGGCGTTCCTCCCCGCGATGCCGGTCTCCGCGCTCACCGTCTGCGCGGAGTCGAACGCGGAGTGCCTTTCCTATGACGCGCGGATGGAGTTCCTCGCGGAGGGCGGAAGCCGGGAGTTGCGGCTCTGGCGGGCGGACGGGACGGGGCCGCCGCCGGCGCCGCTCACGCCATCGCTCGGGCTCTGGCTCGATTTCGGGGCGCTGCCGGGGCTCGGGGCGGAGGGGACGGGGCCGGCGCGGCTCGTCTCCGCCGCCGCGCTCCTCCAGGGAGACGTGGCGGAGGCGGCGCGGCTGACGGACAAGCATGTGCTGATCGGGCTCACAAGGCTCGGGTCAATCGACCAGTACACCACGCCGCTCGCCCGCGAGGACGGCGCGCCGGGCGTGGTGATCCAGGCGCTGGCGGCGGACAACATCCTCGCCGGGCGCGTGCTGAGGGCGCCGGACTGGGCGGAGGATGCGGCGCTGGCCTATGCGGGCTTCGCCGCCTTCCTCGCGCTCATCCGGTTCGGCGGGGTTTCGGTGGCCTTGCTGATCGGCTTCGGCATGGCGAGCGCGGCGGCGCCGATCCTCGCGGGCTGGGCCGCCTTCGCCTTCGGCGGGCTCGTCCTCTCCCCCACAATGCCGGCGCTTTCGGCGATTCTGGCGGGGGCGCCGGTCGTCTTCGGCCGGGTTTCCGCGATCCGCCGGCAGCTCGCCGAGGCGCGGGAGACGCGGGCGCGGGAGGAGGAGCGGATGGACGCGGCGCGGGAGATCCAGCTCGGCTCCCTGCCCTTCGACGCGGACTTCACAGCGCTCGGCTTCGAGACCGCCTCGATCTGCCGCCCGGCGCAGGAGGTGGGGGGCGACTTCTTCGAGCTCTTCCGGCTCTCGGACGGGCGGCTCTTCGCCGCTGTGGGGGACGTTTCGGGGAAGGGGCTGGAGGCGAGCCTCGTCACCGCGCTTTCGAAGTCGATCACCGGCGCGGTGACGGACCGGACGGAAGGCCCGCTCGGCGCCGCGCTCGCCGCCGTGGCGCGGGAATTCGTTCGGCAGGCGCCGGGGGCGTGGCGGCGGGAGAAGGGGGGGTTCGTGACCCTCGCGCTCGTCCGCATCGACCCGGAGACGGGGGAGGCGGAATTCGCCGCGGCGGGCTGCGAGCCGCCGCTGGTGATCGGGGCGGACGGCGCGGCGCGGCCTCTCACGCTGCCGGCGGTCGCGCCGCTCGGCTGGATGGAGGCGCCGGACTTCGAGACGGCGCGGCTGACGCTCCGGCGCGGCGACACGATCCTGATCTTCACGGACGGGGTGCACGAGGCGGAGACGCCCGGCGGCGACCTTTTCGGCGAGGCGCGGGCGGCGGAGATCGCCGCGGAGGCGGCTCCGGGCGGGGCGGCGGCGGTGGTGAAGGCGCTGGAGGAGGCCGTCTCCCGCCATCAGGCGGGGCGCGCGCCCACGGACGACACGACGATCCTCGCCGTCACATGGCGGGGCGCGGCGGGCTGAGGCTCAGCCGGGGAACCAGCAGGCGACGAGGCTGTCCCCGTCCGGCGCCAGCGTCGGCCGCTCCTCCCGGCATTTCGCCTGCGCTTTCGGGCACCGCTCCGCGAAGGCGCAGCCGGGGGGCGGGTTGATCGGGCTCGGCGGGTCGCCCTTCAGCTTCGCCGGGCGCTGGTAGCCTGCCGATTTCCGCCGCGCGAGCGAGGGCGCGGCGGCCAGCAGCGCCTGCGTGTAGGGATGGAGCGGGCGGGAGAAGAGCGCGGCGCGGGGCGCCTGCTCCACGATCCGCCCGAGATACATCACCGCCACGTCCTGGCAGATCTGCCGGATCACGCCGAGATCGTGGCTGATGAAGAGATAGGAGAGGCCGAACTCGCCCTGAAGGCGCACGAGGAGGTTGAGGATCTGGGCCTGAATGGCGACGTCCAGCGCGCTCACCGGCTCGTCGCAGACGATGAGCTTCGGGTTGGTGGCCAGCGCACGGGCGATGGAGATGCGCTGGCGCTGCCCGCCGGAGAACTGGTGCGGGAAGAGGGGGAGCTGGTCCCTTCGGAGGCCGACGAGGGAGAAAAGCTCCTCCACCCGCGCGTCGCGGCTGGCGTCGTCGCCGACGCCGAGGAGATCGAGCGGCTCGCGCACGATATGGCTCACCCGGTCGCGCGGGTTGAGGGAGGAATACGGGTCCTGAAAGATCACCTGGAGGTCGCGGCGGCGGAGGCGCATCTCCTCCGGGCCGAGGGCCAAGAGGTCCTCCCCGCGGAAGCGCACCTCGCCCGTGGCGGGGCCGGTGAGGCGGATCGCGGCCATCGCGGCGGTCGTCTTGCCCGAGCCGGATTCGCCGACGATTCCGAGCGTCCGCCCCTCCGCCAGCGCGAAATCGACGCCGCGGACGGCTTCGAGCCAGTCCCGCTTCGCGAAGGGGTTCCGCTTCGGCATGGGGAAGCGGACAGTGAGGCCCTTCGCCTCCAGCAGCGCGCTCATGGCCGCCCCTCCTCGACCGCGTGGCAGGCGGCGGGATGGGCGGCGGGGCCGAGGAGGCGGGGCCGTTCCGCCGCGCAGCGTTCGAAGGCGGAACCGCACCGCTCCCGAAAGGCGCAGCCGGCGCCGAGGAGGTGGAGCGGCGGGACGACGCCGGGGATTTCCGCGAGCGGCGGGGGCTCGCCCCCCTCCCCTTTCCCGACATTCGGGATGCAGGCGATGAGGCCGCGGGTATAGGGGTGTTTCGGGAGGTCGAGGATGTCGTCCGCCCGCCCCTCCTCGATCACGCGGCCGGCATACATCACCGCCACGCGGTCCGCCATTTCGGCGATGGCGCCCATGTCATGCGTGATGAGCATGATGGCGGCGCCCGTCTCCCGCTGGAGGTCGTTGAGGAGGTCGAAGATCTGCGCCTGCACCGTCACGTCCAGCGCGGTGGTCGGCTCGTCCGCGATCAGCACTTTCGGCTGGCAGGAGACGGCCATGGCGATCATCACGCGCTGGCGCATGCCGCCCGAGAGCTGGTGCGGGTAATCGTCCGCCCGCCGCCGGGCCTCGGGGATCCCCACCCGGTCGAGGAGGGCGACGGCGCGGGAGAGCGCCTCCGCTCGGCTCACGTTCTGGTGGAGCATGATCGCTTCGGCGATCTGGTCGCCCGCGGTGAAGACCGGGTTGAGGGAGGTCATCGGCTCCTGGAAGATCATCGCGATCTCGGAGCCGCGGAGACGGCGGAGTCGGCGCGGAGAGGTGTTCACGAGGTCCTCCCCCGCGAGCCGGATCGCGCCGCCGGCGATGTTTCCGGGCGGCGAGGGGACGAGGCCCATGACGGAGAGCGCGGTGATCGACTTGCCGCAGCCGGATTCCCCGACGATGCCGAGGGTCTCCCCCGCCTCGACGCGGAGGCTCACGCCGTCCAGCGCCGTCACCGGGCCGTGGCGGGTGCGGAAGGTGACCTTCAGCTCGTCGATTTCGAGGAGCGCCATTCAGCGCTCCCGAAGTTTCGGATTGAAGGCGTCATTCAGCCCGTCTCCCACGAGGCTCACGGCGAAGACGGTGAGGAAGATCGCGAGGCCGGGGAAGGTGACGGGCCACCAGGCGGAGAGGATGTAGGCTCGGTTGGCGCCGATCATCAGGCCCCATGACATCGTGTTCGGGTCCCCGAGCCCGAGGAAGGAGAGCCCGGCCTCGAACAGGATGGCGACGCCGATGGTGAGGGTGGCCGAGACGATGAGCGGCGGCAGCGCGTTCGGCAGGATCACGCGCCACATGATCCGCCCGTCCCGCGCGCCGATGGCGCGGGCGGCGGTGACGTATTCGAGCTTCCGGATCTTCAGGAATTCCGCCCGCGTGAGCCGCGCCGTCTGCGGCCATGAGACGAGGCCGATGGCGATGGCGATCATCGTGAGCGAGGGGGAGAAGAGCGTCACCAGCACCATCGCGAAGAGGAGCGCGGGCAGGACCTGGAAGAATTCGGTGAAGCGCATCAGGAGGTTGTCGATCGCGCCGCCGAAATAGCCGGCGAGGGCGCCGATGGTGACGCCGATGAGCATGGTGAGGAGCGCGGCGGCGGCGCCGACGGCGAGGGTCGGCCCGCCGCCGGTGAGGAGGCCGGCCACGATGTCCCGCCCGAGATAGTCGGTGCCGAGGGGGAATTCGGGCGTCGCCCCGGGCGGCTCGTGCGGGGCCCAGACGATCTCGTAAGGGTCGCCGCCGTAGAGGAGCGCGCCGTAAAGCGTTGCCAGGATGATGAGGACGAGGAGCGCGAGCCCCGCCATCGCCGGCCTGTTCCGGCGGAACATGACCCAGGCCTCGCGGAGCGGGCTTTCGGCGCGGGCGGCCTTGCGCGGCGCGGCGGGATCGGCGGCGCTCATGTCTCCCCCCCCAGGCGCGGATCGGCGAGGCGATAGGCGAGGTCGGTGACGATGTTGGCGATGACGACCATCGCGGCGGCGCAGAAGAGGACGCCGAGGAGGAGCGTGTAGTCCCGCCTCAGGATCGCGTCGAAGGCCAGCGTCCCCATGCCGGGCCAGTTGAACACCGTCTCCACCAGCAGCGCGCCGGAGAGGAGGCCGCCGAATTGCAGCCCGGCCACGGTGATGACGGGCAGCGCGGCGTTGCGGAGCGCGTGGCGGAAGAGGACGGAGCGCTCCGAAGCGCCCTTGGCGCGGGCGGTGCGGACGTAATCCGCCCCCAGCACGTCCAGCATCGAGGCGCGGGAGAGGCGGGCGTAGATCGCGAGGAAGATGACGGCGAGGGAGAAGGCGGGGAGCGCGAGATGGTGGAGAATGTCGATCATCCGCTCCAGCCAGCCTTCATTCCGGAGGCGAATGTCCGCCATCCCCTCCACCGGAAAGATCGGGATGATGGAGGCGAAGAGGATGATGAGCATGATCCCCATCCAGAACACCGGCACGGCGTAGCCGATGGTGGCGACGACGGAGACGGCGCCGGAGAGAACGCCGTTCGGCTTCCGCGCCGCCATGACGCCCATCGCGACGCCGATGGTGATGGAGATGACCTGCGCCGCGAGGACGAGGAGGATCGTCGGCCCGATCCGCGCGCCGATGAGTTCGGAGACAGGGCGGTTGAAGAAATAGGATTCGCCGAGATCGCCCTGCATCATCGCGCCGAGATAGCGGCCGAGCTGGACGAGGAGCGGCTGGTCCAGCCCGTAATCGGCGCGGATCGCCGCGAGCACCTCCGCCGTCGCCCCGCCCATGTCGCCCGCGATCACCTCCGCCGGGTCGCCGGGCGCGAGGCGGATGAGGAAAAAGTTGAGGATCACCACCCCGGCCATCAGGAGAAGGCCGTAGGCGAGCCTGCGGAGGAGATAGCCGGCCATGAGCGAACCTCAGAGTGGCCGGGCGGCGAACCGCCCGGCCTCGGCGCCGCTCACTTCGGCTCCTTCCAGTAGACCTCGTCGAGCGGGGACATCGGGCCCCAGATCGTCATCGGCGGGTTGCCGAGCCGGCTGTCATAGGCGGTGTGGTAGGGCGAGGCGTTGAGCCAGTAGATCGGCAGTTCGTCCCCCACGATCTGCTGGAACTCGGCGTAGAGCGCCTTCCGCTCCTCCGGGTCGCCCTCGACCGCGGCGGCGTTCAGGATCTCGTCCACCTTCGCGTTGGCGTAGGACTGGGTGTTGGACCAGATCACGCCCGGCACGATGTTCGTCGAGAGATAGGTGCGGTGGACGCCGATCACCGGGTCGCCCCAGTTGAAGACCACGTCCATCGTCAGCTCGAAATCGTGGCTGGAGACGCGGCCGGCCCAGGTCGGGAAATCGGGCGAGGGGCGGACGGACACCTCGATTCCGATCTTCTTGAGCTGGGACTTGAGGTATTCGGCGACGTTCTTCTGCTGCTCGTCATTGCCCGGGATGTAGTCGACCGAAAGCTCCATGCCGTCGGCGAAGCCGGCCTCCGCCATCAGCGCCTTCGCCTTGTCGAGATCGACGTCATAGGCGGGGATCGAGGCGTCGAAGAAAGGCGAGCTCTCGATGATCGGGCCGCGCTGCGGCTGCGCGACGCCGCGCATCAGCGCCTTCGTGATGAAGGTGCGGTCGATGGCGTAGGCGATAGCCTGCCGCACCCGCTTGTCCGACAGCTTCTCCGACTTGGTGTTGAAGGCGAGCCAGTTGATCGGGCCGATGCCGGCATAGCCCTGATCGGTCACCGTCAGCCGCTCCACGCCCTGCATCCGCTTGATGCTGTTGGAGGAGGTCATGAAGGGGAAGATGTCCGCCTCGCCGTTTTCCATGGCGATGAGGAGGGCGTTCTCGTCCTTCACGATGCGGATGATGATCTCGTCCAGCTTCGGATAGCCCTCCCGGAAGAAGTTGGGGTTCTTCTTCAGGATGGTCGCCTCGCCGGGCGTGAAGCTCTCCAGCATGAAGGGTCCGGAGCCTATGGGCGCGGAGTTCGCCGGATGGCTCTTCGGGTCCTGCCCGTCGCCGTAGACATGCTTCGGGAGCACGGGCGCCAGCGCGGGCGAGAGGGCGAGGAGGAGCGCGGGGTGCGGCTTGGAGAGCCGGATGATCGCGGTGTGCGCGTCCGGCGTCTCGATCGTCTCGACGGGGGCGAACATCGACTTGAAGGGGTGATGCTCCTTCGTCGTCATGATCGAGAAGGCGACGTCTTCCGAGGTGACGGGCTTGCCGTCATGGAAGGTCGCGTTCTTCACGAGGTTGAGCGTGACGGAGAGACCATCCTCCGAAACCGCCCAGCTTTCCGCGAGATAGGGCTGCGGGTTCCACTCGGCGTCGTAGCGGAGCGGGGAGGCGAAGAGCTGCGTCGAGGGAACGGCGGTCGCCGTGCCGGACTGGACGGCGCCGTTCAGGTGCCGCGGCGTCTGCGTGGAGAGAATCACCAGCGAGCCGCCATCGGCGGCGGCGGCGAAGGGCGATAGCAAGGCGAGGGCGGCGACGCCGCCGAGAATGCGCGCGAATTTCATCGCAAGTCTCCCTGTTGTTTTTTTCGGCATCGCAAGCAAACAGCCTCTTTTCGCATCTGCAAAGAAAAATGCGCCAGTCCCGCGAAAAAGGCGAAAACTGGCGCCATCGGAGGGGCGCCGGAGGCCTTAACGTCTCCGTCGTGACGCATGGACAGGGGAGAGAACCATGAGCGAGACGATCGTCTACAGCGCGAAGCGGATCGTGACGATGGACCGCAACCTCCCCTTCGCGACGCATGTGGCGGTGCGGGAGGGGCGCATCCTCGCCGTCGGCGGAGCGGACTGCGCGGAGCCTTGGGGCGGCGGGCGGCATGACGACCGGTTTGCGGGGGACGTGCTCCTCCCCGGCTTCGTCGAGGGCCATGCGCACATGATGGCCGGGGCGATGTGGAAGTTTCCCTATGTCGGCTATCACGACCGGGTGGATGCGGAGGGCAAGCTCTGGAAGGGGCTCACGCGGATCGAGGAGGTGATCGAGCGGCTGAAGGAGGCGGAGGCGAAGATGAGCGCTTCCGGCGCCGCGCCAGAGGCACCGCTCTACGCCTGGGGGTTCGACCCGATCTTCCTGCCGGATGACCGTCTGAGCCGCGTGCATCTGGACAGGGTGTCGACGACGCGGCCCGTGGCGGTGCTGTTCTCGAATTTCCACCTGATGTGCGTGAACACGGCGGCTCTGGAGATGGCGGGGTTCGATG
>JAUIDE010000032.1 GCA_030429105.1 Alphaproteobacteria bacterium | reverse complement strand
CCTCCATCTGGCTCGAAAGCCTACTTCAGGGAGGACCACTTTTCAGGGGGCAGACCACTGCCCGAACCCGGCCAGCCGTCAATATCCGGCCCGCGCCAGGCTCGCATGCGCTCGCCCCGTGTTGGATATGACACCCGGCCTGATGCGTCCGGCCCTTCGGAACGGCGTAACGCGCCAACCCCAACCGAAGGAGATCACGAGATGGCACACCAAAGAAACGATCAGACCACCCGCACCGGGCCAAAGGCCCCCGAATTTCTCGCCTGGCACGTCGCCGACAAGGGCGAGAAGTCCTTCTGGACGAAGGTTGGAGCAGCCTGGCGGCACAAGGACGGCCGCGGCTTCACGCTCCAGCTGGAGACGCTGCCTATCAACGGCCGCATCGTCCTGCGCGAGCCGGTGGAAGACCCGGCCGCGCCGGTCACGGAAAAGGAAGGGGGCGCATGAGCGCCCCCTTTTTCATCATGAATCGATTGTCCTTGCCAGGCAGCTTCGCCGGTTCCCGGCGGCTCAGAGACTGCCGATGCGGCGGTCGAAGCCGCGCCTGATCGACTCGTGCAGCGTTCCGGGGAAGCCGGGCGGCATGTCAGCGAGAGCGCTTCCGAACGCCCCATCGGCTTCGGCGCGTATCTCTTCGAAGACATGCTTGATCTGCTCGCGGGAAAATCCGGCTGCGAGCCCCGTTTCGACAAAATGCCGCCCGACGATATCCGAGACCTTGTAGTGACGGTTTTTGCCCGCGCACATCGCAAGCTTCATGTCCTTGATCTGGAGCTGGCCTGCATCGAGCGATGGCTGAACGCTCAAGACGTCATAGAGCGGCGTCATAGTGAAACGCCCGCCCGGCGTCAGGGCGATGCTGAAGTTCTTCGCATGGCCGTCCGTCGCGCCGATTAGCCAGAACAGGACGTTTGCCTTGAAGAAGCGGGCGCGGTCGCGGAGCGGCTCGTCGCTCCCCTGGAGCAGCGCGCAGATATCGACAATGCCCGGCCCGCCCTCGTTCTGGTATTTTCGTGTCGGCGGCACGGAGAGAGCCTGACAGCAATCCTCCTGCGGCAGACGGATCAGCCTTCCGTCGCGGGCGCGCAGCCGGTCGAACCGTTCGATCACCAGCACTTTCGTATCCGCGAAGGTCACGATCTCGGTCTTGGCGACCGGCAGGCCGAAACCTGCCATCAATCGCATGCAGAAATGCTCGTTCTCGATGCTGTCTGTCAGGTCCATACCGTTCGGCAACGCGCCAATGGCGGGCTTGAATATGTGTGTCGTCGGCGTCGTTCCGGATGGCAGGGTCCATCGACCTTCATTGAGGAGCAGCGCCGTCTTTTCCTGCGCGCCCGCCACCGAAATCCGAAAGTCACGCTCGCGCCGGATGCCAAGCGGGCTGCGCTTCAGGTCCTTCAGCATCGCAGCGATCTCTTCATCGCCCAGCGCCTCGCCCGTCAGGCTGTCGCTCGCCTCCGGCGTCTCGCCCTCAGGCAGGAATTGCAGTGCGCCCACGCAATCCCGCCCGATGCGCGCAAGCAAGCTATAGGCGTCAAGGCCGTCAGCGCCGACGCGCTCGGCGACGCGCCTGCGGATATCGTCATTGTCCGGCAGCAGGTTGTCGAAGACGGCGATCACCGGAGGGCCGACATAGCGCTCAGGCCGCAGTGGCAATGAGCGCGAGACAGGAAGGGTGTTCTCCCACTCCAGCCATTCCACGGCATAGGTGAAAGCGAAGGCTCCGTCCGGCTCGCGGAAGAACTGCCCTACCCTGCGGCGGTTTAGGAAGACGTCGAGCGGCGCATAGGTTCGTCTGCGACCCATCAGAAGATATCCTCAAGGTCGCCGGGCTTTGCCTTGCTGCGCGGCACGATATGGATTTCCAGATCGAGCGCGGCGAGCAGATCGAAAATCGTATCGAGCTTCGCGCCGCTCGCGCTGGTCTCGATTGTGGATACAGTTCTCTGCCAGATGCCCGCCTGCGTGGCGAGCTCGCCTTGAGTCAGTTTCCTGGCCTTCCGCGCCTTGCGCAGGGCGTTGCCGATATCCTTGGGTGTGCGGGCGATCTGATGCATGATTATGGACCTTTTCCCTTGATTATGCGCTACGGATCATAGATTGTCAATATGTCGCGTAGATCATGGATAGAGATTATGATCCGGGGAGCATAAACGAAAAGAATGATCTTCAGATCATCGCTCGATATCGGGACCTTGGGGATCATCATGATCATGCGGCCGGCTGCGATCATGTCCCGCCCGCGACTGAGCCTTGGTGATCGCCTCGGGAGCCTTGCCGCCAAGCAGCATATAATGCGCCATGTCACGGTGCAGCGCCGCCAGTTCCCTTTGCTGACTGGCTCTTTGCGCCTTAACCTGCACCTGTAAGGCGCGCCGCTCCACGAGCTGGGTTGCAATCAGTTCCTGCCGCTCCGACCGATCACGCAGATCGGATTTGGCGACCTCCAGAGCGTTCTGGAGCCTGATCTTCTTCAGGCCGCCTGTGATCCAGCTCCACAGGCCCTTGAACCCGCGCGGAAGACGGGCGGCGCGGTTGCGCTCTTCATCTTGCCAGCGCTCGGACTGGGTTGATCTCAGCCCTTGGCGCACGTCGCGATGCCGGTCCACGAGCTGTTTGCGCTGGAATTCGAGCGCTAGTCCTTTTTTGCGCCAGCGTTGTTCCACTTCCCGAACATAGGCCTTGAGCTAATCGCTCATCCGCTCGGAGAGCCAGGTCTTCCGGGCTTCGACAGGTGCAAGCTCCTGCGGATCACCCAGCCGCGCGCTCAGGTCCTTGGCCTTCACGCCGGACAATCGGGACAACGAATAGACCTCACCCTTCACATCGAGGACGACAAAGCCGCGCTGATCTCCGCGCGCGAGGAATAATCCGGCATCGCTCAGAGCCGTCTCGAAGGAAGCCCTCGAATCCGACGACCTCCAGCACGCCTGCACCACAGCTTTCAGCTGTTTGGGATCACGCCCGGCGCGTCTGGCTTGCTGCCATTCGGCAAGGGAATAGTTCAGCGGATCGCGCGAGCGGCCCCGCTTGAACCCGTCCGGCATGTCCCGGCCATGTTCGAGGTAAAGCTCACGGGCGATATCGTTCAGCTTGCGCTTGAAATGCGGCAGGTTGATCGCCTTCATCTCTACGGGATCGATCCGCGACCAGACTGCGTGAGCGTGACGCCGCCCCTCCTTTTCATGGAAGATGACGGCGCGGGGCTGATCTTCCAGGCCGAGTTTCGCTTCGATCCTCTCAATCGCCACCTCAAACACATCGACAGGCACATTCTCCTGTTCGGGCGGGCTCAGTGACAGCGAGAACAGAAAGTTCTTGCACCGCGTCCCGCGCGAGATTGCGTCGGCTTCCTGAAGCGCCCCATGCAAGTCATCGGCGACAAAGCCGCGAAGCTCATGCAGCTCGACATGCTCATTGTCGCGCGAGTTCATGAGGTGGCGGGCCAGGTTGGCGGCGCTGCCTCGCTCGCTGGCCTTGAGGATCATGGCGACCCTCCTTCCGGCTCCGAGCTGTCCAGCCCGAGAGCCTTCACCAACATCTGGCGCATCGCGGCGATGTCAGCGCAGGCGGCGCGCAATTCGTTTTCCGTATCCGGCGTCACCGGCAAGGAGCCGGTGCTCACCGCCTTGGCCAGTTGATTGATGTTCGAGGACAGCCGAGTCGAGCCGAGGACGGCAAGGACTCTGGCCAGTTCGGCATGATCGGCGACAGGTTTTGTTCCGCGCCGCCTCACCTTGGGCAGTTCCTGATCGAAGAGCACAGAACGGATGTAGGCTCCAAGAGCCACGCCATTCGCAGCGCCCTCAAGCCGGGCGCGCTCCTCAAAGGTCAGGCGCAGCGAGAACGGAGGCGGCGTCTTGCCTTTGGCTATCTTATTGAAATCAGGGTGCGAAATCTTCATCGTCGCACCTCAGATCACTCAGATCATGTTGTGCGAGATGGGTTTCCCATTCCTCCAGGACCTCAAATAGACGGTTCGACTCGTCTATCGTTAAGTCCACCACCCGCCCCTCGCACCCAATCGCCGGACATCGCTGAAACGCAAGGATTTGCTTAGGTTTCCGCCGGGGCGGCGCCTTCGGGGTCTCTTCGCCCCCCTCCGGATTCCCATTGTCTTGGCGCGGCGCGCCGGTAAGACTTGGGCCATAACGCCGGCAGCGTGAGAAATCCGGCGGTCCGTCAACAGGAGGCGTGAATGAACATCCTCAAGTCCGCCGCGCTCGGCGCGCTGGCGTTTTCCTTCGCCGTGGCGGCGAAGGCCGATGTGGAGCTGACCTATTCCTCGTGGCTGCCCTGGACGCATCCGGTGAACGAGGCGATCTACATCCCGTGGATGGAGGCGATCGAGAAGGAGAGCGAGGGCCGCATCACCTTCAAGCGGCTGCCGAAGCCCGTCGCCTCCCCGCCCGCGCATCTCGACGCGGTGCGGACCGGGCAGGCCGACGTCGCCTTCACCGTCCACGGCTACGCGCCGCAGCGCTTCGCGGCCTATCTCTTCGCGGAGCTGCCGCTCCTCGGGGACAGCGCGGTGGCGACCTCCATCGCGCTCCAGCGGACGCATGACAAGTTCCTGGCCGACAAGGGCTATTACGAGGGCACGCATCTCATCGGGATGAACACGCACGGCCCGGGCGTGATCCATCATTCGAAGAAGCACATCCTCTCCCCCGCCGACATGGTGGGGCAGAAGATGCGGACGGGCGGCCCGATCCCGAAGGCGGTGGTCGAGGCCTGGGGCGGCGTCTCCGTCGCGCAGCCGGCGCCGAAGAGCTACGAGATCCTCTCCACCGGCGTGGCGGACGGGATCACCTTCCCGTATGAATCCCTCCCGAGCTTCAAGATCACGGAGCTGGTGCCCTATTCCACCTACATCCCCGGCGGGCTCTATTCCTCCTCGCATTTCCTCGTGATCAACGAGGAGGTCTATAACGGCCTCTCCGACGAGGACCGCGCGGTGATCGACAAGTTCTCCGGCGAGGCCTTCGCGAAGATGGCCGGCGAGGGCTGGGACAAGATCAACGCCTGGGGCCTCGGCGAGGCGGAGAAGGCGGGCAACAAGATCGTCACCGCCCCCGCCGAGCTGATCGCCGAGGTGGAGAAGCTGAACGAGAAATTCGTCGCCGATTATTTCGAGCAGGCGAAGGCGGTCGGCGTGGACGGGGAGGCGATCTACGCCTTCTTCAAGGAAGAGGCCGCGAAGCTCGCAGCCGGGACGAACTGAGTGAGCGAAGCCGCGCACGGCGCGGGGCCGGAATCCGGCCCCGCGATGCGGCTCGCGGAGGCGCCCGCGAAGGCGCTTTCGCTCGTCGCCTGCCTGATGCTCTTCACGATGATGACGATCACCTTTCTGGACGTGATCGGCCGCTATTTCTTTTCGAGCCCCCTGCCCTCGGCCTATGAGCTCGTCTCGCTCTGCATGCCGGCGATCATCTTCTGCGCCCTGCCGCTCGCCAATCTGCGGGAGGAGCATGTGACGGTGGACCTGCTGGACGGCATGACGCCGGGCCTCGTGAAGCGGGCGCAGGGCGTGATCGTCAACCTCGTCGTCGCGGGGGCGACCGGCTTCGTCGCCTGGCGGCTCTGGGTCCGCTCCTCCGATCAGGCGCGGTTCTCCGAGGTGACGGAGGAGTTGTTCCTGCCGCTCTGGCCGTTCAGCCTCGCGATGGCCGTGCTCTGCGCCGTCGCCGCGCTGGCGAGCCTCGCCGCGGCGCTCGCCTGGGCCTCCGGCGCGCGGAGGCGGGCGGAGACATGACCGAAGCCCTGATCGGCCTCGCGGCCCTCCTCGGCCTTGCCTTCCTGCGCGTGCCCATCGCCTTCGCGATGATCGTCACCGGCTTCTTCGGCATGATGTATGTGGGCTCGACGCGCGGCGCGCTCGCCAATGTCGGGCAGACAGCGTTCGACGCGGCGATCTCCTATGAGCTTTCGGTCGTCCCGCTCTTCGTGCTTATGGGCAATTTCGTGGCCCGCGCGCGGCTCGCCGGGGAGCTCTACGACGCTTCCAACGCCTTTCTCGGGCACCGGAAGGGCGGGCTCGCCATGGCGACGGTCGTCGCCTGCGGCGGCTTCTCCGCCATCTGCGGCTCCTCGCTCGCCACGGCGGCGACGATGTCGAAGGTCGCCATGCCCTCGATGCGCCGCTACGGCTATGATGACGGGCTGGCGGCGGGCTCCATCGCCGCGGGGGGGACGCTCGGCATCCTCATCCCGCCCTCCGTCATCCTCGTGATCTACGGCATCCTGACGCAGACGAGCATCGGCAAGCTCTTCGCCGCCGGGGTGATCCCGGGGATCATCGCCGTGCTCTTCTACCTCGCCGCCGTGCGCTGGGTGACCTTCCGCGACCCTTCGAAGGGCCCGGCGGGCGAGCGGATGGGCTGGCCGGAACGCTTCCGCCTCCTTCGCTCCGTCTGGGGCGTGCTGACGCTTTTCGCCATCGTGATGGGCGGCATCTATGGCGGCGTCTTCAGCCCGACGGAGGCGGCGGGGATCGGCGCGGTGGGCGCCTTCCTCTTCGCGCTCTTCCGCGGCGCGCTGACCTGGAGGACGCTGCAGGAGGTGCTGCTCGAAAGCGCGATGACGACGGCGATGCTCTTCGCCGTGCTGATCGGCGCGCTCCTCTTCGCCAATTTCATCAACCTGACGGACTTCCCGCAGACCCTGCTGGAGATCGCGGGCCAGTTCGCGGAGACGCCGTGGCTGGTGATCCTCGCCATCCTCGTCATCTACATCCTGCTCGGGACGGTGTTCGAGAGCCTCTCGATGATCCTCCTCACCGTGCCGATCTTCTTCCCGCTCGTGATGGAGCTTGGCTATGATCCTGTCTGGTTCGGGATCGTCGTCGTCGTGGTGACGGAGATCAGCCTCATCACCCCGCCCGTGGGCCTCAACGTCTTCGTGCTGAAGGGCGTGCTGCCGGACGTGCGGACCTCGACCATCTTCCGCGGCGTGACGCCGTTCTGGGTGGCGGACCTCTTCCGCCTCGCCCTCCTCGTCTTGGTCCCGGCGCTCTCGCTCTGGCTGCCTTCCTTCGTGCGGTGAGGGCGTTAACTCTTTTATCTCATGAAATCAGGCGCCTGGCTTCGATAACCATGGTTATGGGCGCTCCGTCCCCCCGATTCCCCGCGCAGCGAGCCAGCTGAGCTCGGCCATCGCCGCCGCCGTTCCGAGGCAGAGCGGCAGGCCCCCCGCCTGGTATGAGAGCCCCGAGAGGAGCGTGCCGAGGAGCCGCCCGGCGGCGTTCGCCATGTAGTAGAAGCCCACATCCATCGTCACCCGCCCGGCGGGCGAAAGGGCGAGGATCAGGTACGAATGGAGCGCGCTGTTGAGCGCGAAGACCGCGCCGAAGACGAGCAGCCCGGCGACGACCGCGCCCGTCAGCCAGTCCCCCCCGATCAGCGCTAGCCCGGCCAGCGCCGCCGGGATCAGCGCGAGGACGAAGACCCAGCGCCGCGCCAGCCCGACGATCTCCGCCAGCGGCCTCCCCTTCGCCTTCAGGATCGCCGGCGTGAAGCCCTGCACCGCGCCGTAGCCGATGATCCAGCAGGCCATGAAGGCGCCGATCAGGAAGAACGCCTCCCGGTTCCCCTCCGTCGTCCCGTCCGACAGGACGGAGTAGAAATAGACCGGGATGCCGACGACGAACCACACGTCCCGCGCGCCGAAGAGGAAGAGCCGGGCGAGGCTGAGGCGGTTCACGTCCCGGTCCTTCGACCAGACCTCGCGGAACTTCGCCTCCTTGCGGCCGGCGGGGAGCCCCGCCGGCATGAAGAGCGCGACGGCGAGGAGGACGAGCCCGAGCGCGCCGGCCATCGCCATCACCGAAGCCTCGAACCCGAAAAGGCCGAGGGAGGCGGCGCCGATGAGGAACCCGAACCCCTTCACCGCGTTCTTCGAACCGGTCAGCGCCGCGACCCAGCGGAAGAGCGCGCCCTCCCCCTCCGGGGCCAGCAGCTTCACAGCGCTCTTGGCGCTCATCTTGGAGAGGTCCTTGGCGACGCCGGAAAGCCCCTGCACGACCATCACATAGGCGACGGAGAGAAGGAGCGCCCATTCCGGGTCGAGCGCGGCGAGGAGCAGGAGCGCCCCGATCTGGATCGCGAGCCCGGCATAGAGCGTGGAGGTCAGCCCGAACCGCGCCGCGATCCAGCCGGCGGAGAGGTTCGTCACCACCCCCATGAATTCGTAGAGCAGGAAGAGAAAGGCGAGCTGGAACGGCGTGAAGCCGAGGACGTGGAAATGCAGGAGCACCAGCATCCGGAGCGCCCCGTCCGTCAACATGAAGGCCCAATAGGCCGCCGTGACGGCGATATAGGCCGGGAGCCCGGCGGGCCGCGCCGCCACGGTCACAGCCCGGCCCCGACGAGCCGCGCGATATCCGCCATCCGGCGGGCATAGCCCCATTCGTTGTCATACCAGGCGTAGACCTTGGCTTGCGTCCCGTTCACGACCATCGTGGAGGGCCCGTCCACGATCGCCGAGCGCGGGTCGTTGAGGAAGTCGGAGGAGACGAGGGGCCGCGTCTCGAAGCCGAGGATGCCCTTCAGAGGCCCCTCCGCCGCGGCGGCGAAGAGGGCGTTGATCTCCTCCGCGCTCGTCTCCCGCTCCATCTCGAACACGCAATCGGTGAGCGAGGCGTTGAGGAGCGGCACGCGCACGGCGTGGCCGTTCAGCCGGCCCTTCAGCTCCGGGTAGATCAGCGTGATCGCGGTGGCGGAGCCCGTCGTCGTCGGCACGAGGTTGGTGAGCGCGGAGCGGGCGCGCCGCGGGTCCTTCGCCGGGCGGTCCACCATCGTCTGCGTGTTCGTCACGTCATGTATCGTGGTGATGGAGCCGTGGCGGATGCCGATGGCTTCGTGCAGCACCTTCACCACGGGGGCGAGGCAATTCGTGGTGCAGCTCGCCGCCGTCAGCAGCCGGTGCGCCGCCGGGTCATAGAGATGATGGTTCACGCCATAGACGAGATTGAGCGCCCCGCCGTCCTTCACCGGGGCGGAGACGACGACCTTCCGCACGCCGGCGGAGAAATAGGGCTCCACCTTCGCGGCGGTCTTGAACACCCCGGTGCAGTCCAGCACGAGATCGACGCCGAGCGCGGCGAGCGGCAACTCCTCGATCCGCCTCTCCTGCGTGAGCCGCATCCGCAGCCCGTTCACGGAGAGGCTCTCCGCGTCATGCGCGAAGGCGGCGGGCCAGCGGCCGTGCACGCTGTCGAACTCCATCAGGAGGGCGTGCTGCGCCAGGTCCCCGCCCGGATCGTTGAGGAGCACGATCTCCCCTGGAATTCCGTCCTCGATCAGGGCGCGGAGCAGGAGCTTGCCGATGCGGCCGAGGCCGTTGATCGCGATGCGGGCCATGCAGACTCCTTTCAGGCGGGGAACCAGCCGCGCGTCCGGTTGGCGAAGGCGACGAGGGAGAGCATCACCGGCACCTCCACCAGCACGCCGACCACGGTGGCGAGCGCGGCGCCGGAATTGACGCCGAAGAGCCCGATGGCGACGGCGACGGCGAGTTCGAAGAAGTTGGACGTGCCGATCAGCGCGCAGGGCGCGGCGACCTTGTGCGGGATGCGCCAGAGCTTCGCCGCCCAGTAGGCCAGCGCGAAGATCCCGTAGGATTGCAGCAGAAGCGGAACCGCGATCAGCAGGATCACCAGCGGGCGGTCGAGGATCACGCCGCCCTGAAAGCCGAAAAGGATGAGGACGGTGGCGATCAGCCCGACGACCGAGGCGGGCTTCACCCGTTCCCGGAACGCCGTCACCGCCGCCTCCCCGCCCCGCCTCACGAGCCGGGCGCGCACCGCGAGCCCCGCGGCGAGCGGGATGACGACATAGAGGAGGACGGAGAGCAGCAGCGTCTCCCACGGCACGGAGAGGTCCGTCAGCCCGAGGAGGAGCGCGACGATGGGCGCGAAGGCGAAGACCATGATTGCGTCATTGAGGCTGACCTGCGCGAGCGTGTAGGTCGGGTCGCCCTTCGTCAGATGCGACCAGACGAAGACCATCGCCGTGCAGGGCGCGGCGCCGAGAAGGATCAGCCCGGCGAGATAGGAATCGGCGTCCTCCGGCGGGATCAGCCCGGCGAAGACATGATGGAAGAAGAGAACGCCGAGCGCCGCCATGGTGAAGGGCTTCACCAGCCAGTTGACGACAAGCGTCACGACGATCCCCTTCGGCCGCGCCGTCACATGGCGGAGCGCGGCCGGGTCCACCCCGACCATCATCGGAAAGACCATCGCCCAGATCAGGACGGCGACGACAAGGTTGACGGAGGCGTATTCCAGCGCCGCGAGGGCGGCGAAGAGGCCGGGCGCGAGAAAGCCGAGCCCGATGCCCGCCGCCATGGCGAGCGCGACCCAGAGCGAGAGCCAGGCCTCGAAAAGGCCGAGCCCGCCGGTTCCGCCTTCCGCCTCCGCGGCGCTCATCCGGCCTGCCGCTCATCCGGCGCGGCGCTCAGGCCGATGTCGTCGAGTTGCTTCTGGAGCGAGATGCGGTCCAGCGTCGCGACGGGAAGGGAGAGGAAGCCGGTCATCCGGTGGCGGAGCGTGCGATAGGCCTCGGTGAAGGCGAGCGCCTTCTCGGCGGTCGTGCCCACGGCCTTCACCGGGTCGGGCATGCCCCAATGGGCGGTGATCGGCTGGCCCGGCCAGGGCGGGCATTCCTCGTTCGCCGCGCTGTCGCAGACGGTGAAGACGAAATCCATCTTCGGCGACTCGGGCCGCTGGAATTCCTCCACGTTCTTGGAGCGGAGGCCCGAGATGTCATGGCCGAGGCGCTTCAGCACCGCCACGGCCTCCGGGTTCAGCTCCGAATAGGGGCGCGTGCCGGCGGAGAAGGCGCGGAAGCGCCCCGCGCCCTCCTTCGCGAGGATGGCCTCCGCGAAGATCGAGCGCGCGGAATTGCCGGTGCAGATGAAGAGCACGTTGAAGATGCGGTCGGTCATGGGTCCGGTTCCTTCGTCGAGGCGGCGGAGGGCCTGAGCGGCGAGCGGGGCGCAAAGCTCTGGGCGGCCGCGGCAGCAATCGTTGACGAGAAAGGCGAGGAGCGCGCCGACCCGGTCGAGATCGACGGCGTAGAGGATCGACCGCCCGTCCCGCCGGGAGGTGGCGAGGCCGGAGCGGGCGAGCGCGGCGACATGGACCGAGAGCGTATTGGGCTTCAGCCCCAGCGCCTCCGCGATCTCCCCGGCGGGAACGGCGCCCGGCGCCCGCCGCGCGAGGAGGCGGAAGACGGCGAGCCTGCCGGGATGGGCGAGGGCGGCGAGGGCGTCGGTTTCAGCTGTCGATTCCATATTTCATGTATAGTTGAAATATGGCGACGCGGCCAGCGCCCGATTGTGAAACCTTTGCGACGGACGGACGTCAGGCGCGGGGCATCGTCACTTCGAGGATTTCGAGATCGGCGCTCGGCGCGGCGTAGGCGACGGGGAGGCCCGGCGGCGTGGTGAAGGCGTCCCCCGCCTCGAGCCGCCGCGGGGCCTGCCCGGCGGCTTCCAGGCGCATCGAGCCCGCGCGGAGGAAGGTGAAATGGATGTCGGCCTCGGAGGCGAGCGGCGCCGCCTCCCCTTCGCCGGCGGGACGGAGGACGTGAACGGAGGCGACGCCGCCGGTCGCCTGCGCCACGCCCGTGTCGCGATGGATGAAGCCGGGCCGCGACGCCGGGCGCCATTCCGCCTCCGCCTCGCGATGGAGGAGAAAGACCTGCCCGTCGAAGACGCGCTCCGGTCGATGCGCTTCCGTCGGCAGGGTCATCTCGTGGTCGATCCGGGTCACATGATCAGCCGGCGCGCCGATCTCCACCACTTCGAGCATGTCGGAGGCGCGGAGCACGCGGTGGCGGATGCGCGGCGGCTGGATCACGCAATCCCCCGCATGGAGGCGAAAGGGCGGCCCCTGATCCTCGTAGACGAGATCGACCCAGCCGGCATGGCAGAAGATGAGCTGGAACCCGACCTCATGGAAATGCACCATGTCGGGCACCGGCCCGCCCTCTGGGATTCGGATATGGCTGGCGATGAAGGCGCCGCCGAGCCTTCCCGGCGCAAGGTCGCGGTAGTGCATCCCGGCCCGCCCGATCACCCAGGGCGCGCCGTCCGAAAGGCGCTGGACGAGGAAGGCGGGCTCCGCTTTCGGGGCGGGCAGCTCCTCCCCCGGCGGGGCGATCTCGATCCGATGGCCCGAAGGCGAGAGGAGCGCCCGCACGCCGCCGGCGAGCGCCGGATCGTCGGTGAGGATGCGGATCGTCCCCGGCGCCTCCGCCGCCCCGCGCTGGAGCCGGATGCGGAGCCCGTGGCCGGAGATGACGGCGACTGCGGGGTCGTCCGCCGGGTGGATCAGGTCCAGCCGGAACCCCAGAGTCTCGAAGAAGGGAAGGTCCTGATGCAGGTCGGCGGTCGGGAGGCGGATTTCGGCGATGCTGGTCAAGGATGCGCCTCGTGCAGCACCGAGACGCCCTCGGCCCCGCGGCGGCGATGGCGCCGCCGATACATGTAGGCGGCGAAGCGGGAGACGAGGAAGGTCTTGAGCCCGGCCTCGATCGCGACCTCGTCCGTCCAGAGCGCGCCGCCCTCCGGCAGGGGGGTGATGGAGAGAACGTGATCCCAGCGCGGAATGCTGGGATTCGATTCGGCGAAGACGATGCTCCGCGCATCCCGGTCGAGCCGCGCGACCCTGATCCGATGCGACCCGCCGGGAAGCCGGCCGAGCCATGTGATGACAATCTCGAAATCCTCGCCCTCGCGCACCGGCGCATCGGGAAGCCCCTCGTAGATGGCGAGGCCGTCCATCGCCTGCCGGAGATCGCGCCAGTGGAGCGCATCGGCGAACAGATCCTCGGCGGATCGGGAATAGGAGCCGCAGGTCTTCACGATTCGCGCCATCACGAAGGCATACTCAACTTAAGGAAGAGTTACGAATGAAAAAATCGCGTTCACGCCGCCGCCGCTCATCCGAAGTCCTCCACGAGGCGGAACCGCTCGCAGACGAGCAGCATGTCGGGCGAGAAGCCGCAGGTGCGGCGGAACCATCCTTCATGGTCTCGGCGCCAGCCTTCGAGGCTGTCGTTCTCGCCTTCGGCGAGGGCGAAACTCTCGTCCACCTCGTCGAAGCGACGCGTCTCCAGCGAAACGGTCTCGATCACAAGCGCGGGGGCGCCGTCGGGCGCGAGCGCGATGTCGCGCCGCCCGACGGCCGGCGCCGTCTCCCCGCCGGATTCGTAGACGGACAGCGCCTGACAGGTGGCCGTCTTCAGGCCCGAGCGAACGAGCGCAAGGAGCCGCGCGTTGAGGCCCGGATCGCCGTCCGCAAAGCGGAAGGTCGCCGCGCCCGGATACTTCGCCAGAGCTTCGTCGAGCGTCATCCGCCCGTGTGGGACATGTGGCGCGAGACCTCGCCCGAGACGCGCTGGCGCGAATAGTCGAAATCGTGGCCCTTGGGCTTCCGGGCGATGGCGGCGCGGATCGCCTCGTTCAGCGGCGCGTCCGTCTCCGGATGATCGCGCATTGGAGCCCGCAAGTCCGCCTCGTCCTCCTGCCCGAGGCACATGAAGAGCTGGCCGGTGCAGGTGAGCCGCACCCTGTTGCAGCCCTCGCAGAAATTGTGCGTCAGCGGCGTGATGAAGCCGATGCGCCCGCCCGTCTCCTCGCAGCGGAGATAGCGGGCGGGGCCGCCGGTGTTGAGCGGCAGCGGCGTGAGGCGCCAGCGCTTCCCGAGGTCTTCGCGGAGCTGGCGGAGCGAATAATACTGGTCCAGCCGGTTCTCGTTGCCAATGTCGCCCATCGGCATCACCTCGATGAAGGTGAGGTCGAAGCCGCGCGCGCCGCACCATTCGACCATGCGGTGAATCTCGTCGTCGTTCACGCCCTTCAGCGCGACGGCGTTGATCTTGACCTTCAGCCCCGCCTCCGCCGCCGCGTCGATCCCGTCCATCACCTGATGGAACCGGCCCCAGCGAGTGATCTTCGCGAATTTCGCCTCGTCCAGCGTGTCGAGCGAGACATTGACGCGGCGGACGCCGACCTCCGCCAGCGGCTTCGCGAAGCGGCGAAGCTGGGAGCCGTTGGTGGTGAGCGTCAGCTCCTCGAGACCCCCGTCGGGCCCGTCCCCGAGCCGCCGGCCCATAGCCTCGAAATACTTCATGATGTCGCGGCGAACGAGCGGCTCGCCGCCCGTGATCCGCAGTTTCTTCACGCCGAGGTCGATGAAGGCGTTGGAGACGCGGGCGAGTTCCTCCAGCGTCAGCAGCTCCTGCTTCGGCAGGAAGGTCATGTCCTCCGACATGCAGTAGACGCAGCGGAAATCACAGCGGTCCGTCACCGACACGCGGAGATAGGTGATCGGGCGGCCGAACGGGTCGATGATGGGCGCTGTCTGAACCATGAACGGAACGTAAGCCCGCGCCGCCCCGCTTGCAATCGGCGCCTTCACGGCGTGATGCTGCAGCGCGAAACGATCTGGAGGGGCGTATGAGGCGGATTGCGGCGGTTCTGGCGGCGATGGCGCTCGGCGGCTGCGAGGCGGTTCCGGCATTCGCGCCGCCGCCTGCGGCGGTCGCCGGGCCGCAGGCCGACGTTCCCGCCGCCGCCCCGGCGGAAAGCGGCGCCGCCCCGGCCCCCGGCGCAGCCTTCCGCATCTCGAACCTTCCCGCCGAATGGGACGGGGAGGCGACGGCGGGCGGGCTCTGGGTCGCGCTGCCCTACCTGCCCGCCTTCGAGCGCGTGCTGGTGCGGAATCCGGAGACCGGCGAGGCTGTCGTCGCCCGGCTCTTCTGGCGGGACGGCGCGGCGGGAGAGGCGATGCTCTCGAGCGCGGCGGCGGAGGCGCTCGGCCTCGCGCCCGGAACGGCCTTGATCGAGGCCGAGGTGCTGGAATGATCGCCTTCCCCGAAATGCCGGAGGCGGCGAGCTGGGCCGAGGCCCGCTCCGCCTTCCGCTGGGCGCCGTCCGCCCGCTACAACATCGCGGACCTCATCTGCGGGCGCTGGGCGGAGGCGGCGCCGGAGCGGACGGCGCTGATCGCCATCGGCGCGGAGGGGCGGCGCGTCTGGACCTTCCGTGAGCTCTGGCGCGCCTCCGCCCGCTTCGCCAACGCGCTGGAGGCGGCGGGCGTGGAGGCGGGGGACCGGGTGGCCGTCCTCCTCCCGCAATCGGCGGAGGCGCTCGTTGTCTGGCTCGGCGCGATCCGGCGCGGGGCGGTGATCTGCCCGCTCTTCACGCTCTTCGGGGAGGAGGCGCTGGAATACCGGCTCCGCGATTCGGGGGCGAAGGCGCTCGTGACGGACGCCGCGAACATGCCCAAGGTCGCGGCGATCCGGGAACGGCTCCCCGATCTCCGCGCAATCTGGCGCGTCGAAGGGCCGGGCGACGGGGCGGAGGGCTTTGCGGATGCCCTCGCCCGCGCGAAGGACGAGGCGCCGGTGGCGCCGACGGGGCCGGACGACCCCGCGCTCCTCTCCTACACATCCGGCACGACCGGCCCGCCGAAGGGCGCGCTCCATGCGCAGCGCGTGCTCGCCGCGCATGTGACGGGCGCGCGCATCGCCTATGACTTCCTGCCCCATGAGGGGGACGTGATGTGGACGCCTTCGGACTGGGCGTGGATGGGCGGTTCGATGAACGCCATGGCGCCCGCGCTCTTTCACGGCGTTCCGCTGATCGCGCACCGGATGGCGAAGTTCGACCCGGAGCGCGCCTTCGCGCTGATGGCGGAGGAGGGCGTGCGGCTCGCCTTCCTCGCGCCCACGGCGCTGAAGCTCATGCGCCGCGTGCCGAACCCGGCGAAGACGCGGCTCCGCGCGCTCGGCTCGGCGGGGGAATCGCTCGGCGCCGAAACCCTCAATTGGGGGCGGGAGGCGTTCGGGCTCACGATCCACGAATTTTACGGGCAGACCGAGTGCAACATGGTGATCGGCAACAACACCCGGCTGATGAATCCGAAGCCGGGCGCCATGGGCCTCGCCATGCCGGGCCATGACGTCGCGGTGCTGCGCCCGGACGGGGCGGAGGCGCGCATCGGCGAGGTCGGGGAGCTCGCCGTCGCGGCGCCGGATTTCGGCATGTTCCTCCGCTACTGGAACCAGCCGGAAAAGACGGCGGAGCGCTTCGTCGAAGGGCCCGGCGGGCGGCGATGGATGCTGACGGGGGACGAGGCGAGCCGGGATCCGGAAGGGCGCTTCCGCTTCGAGAGCCGGACGGACGACGTCATCACCTCCTCGGGCTACCGCGTCGGGCCGACAGAGATCGAGGAGTGCCTCGCAGGCCACCCCGCCGTCGCCGTCGCCGCGGTGATCGGGGCGCCGGACCCGGTGCGGACGGAGGCGATCCGCGCCTTCGTGAAGCTCGCGCCCGGCGCCGAGGGCGGGGACAGGATTGCGGCGGCGCTCATCGCCCATGTCCGCCTGCGGCTCTCCCCCCATCTCGCCCCCGTGTCGGTGGACTTCGTGGAAGAGCTGCCGATGACGGCGACGGGGAAGATCATGCGGCGGGAGCTGAGGGCCCGCCTTTCGCCCTGAGCGTCAGCCGCGCGGCGAGGAGGAGGGGGAAGCAGGCTGCGACCATGAGCGCCCCCGCGTCGAAACTCGCCGCCGCCGTTCCCGCCGCCGCCGCCGCCGCGCCGCCGATCGCCGGGGTGGCGAGGGAGAGGGCGTAGAAGATCGTGTAGAAGAGCCCCATCCCCGCCGCCCTCGTCTCTGGCCGGAGCGCGGCGGCGGGCATCGCCATCACCGTTCCCGCCGGAATACCCGCGGCGATGCCGATCAGCGCGAAGGCGAGGGCCGGGGGCGCGCCGGCCCGCGCGGCGAGGAGCCCGAGCGCGAAGAGGAGGAGGCCGAGGGCCGTCATCAGGTCCCGCCGCCCCGTCCGGTCCGCGACGAGGCCGCTGAGCGGCGCGGCGACGCAGAGCGCCCAGATCGAGAGGCTCGTCGCCCCGCTCGCCGCGGCGAGGGCGAAGCCCCGCTCCGCCAGCAGCGCGGGGCCGAAGCTGAACACCATGGAGAATCCGCCATTGTAGAGCCCCCAGATCGAGGCGGCCATCAGCGTGACCGCGAGCGCCCGGCCGCGCGGAAAGGCCGCCGGCGCCGCCGCGCCCGGCGCGCGCGGGGCCGGGCGATGGCGGAGGAGGATGAGCGCGAAGCCGAGCACGACGAAGCCGAGCGAGAGCCCGAGCGCCGCGCCGAGCCCGCCCCCGCCGGCGACCAGCGGCAGGACGGAGAGCGCGGCTGCGATGCCGACCGGCCAGGAATTGACGAAGACGGCCATCGCCGTCGCGATCTCCCGCCCCGCGAACCAGTCCGCCGCCATCTTCGAGAGGACGACGTTGACGATCACCCCGCCCGTCCCCGCGATCAGCCGCGCGGCCAGCGCCAGCTCCCAGGTCGGCGCGACGAGGGCGAGCGCGCCGCCCGCCGCCATCAGCCCGAGCGCGAGGAGGACGATCCGCCTGTCCCCGAACCGCCCGGCCAGCGCGCCGCCGGGCGCGGCGAAGACGATTCCCGGCGCGACATAGAGCCCGATCAGCACGCCGATCTCGGCGAGCCCGACGCCGTAGCGCTCCGCGAAGAGGGGGGAGAGGGCGCCGACCGTCTGGAACTGGAAGGCCATCGCGGCGCGGACGGCGAAGAGGAGCGCCAGCGCCCGCCATCTCGCCTCGATCCGCATGGCGACCATCCTCCCCTGCCCGCCGTTTCGTCCCACGCCCGCGCGGCGCCCGTCAATCTTGCGCATCGCGCGCGCTCCGCGCAGGCTCCGCCCGAAACGGGAGGACGGGATGGACCGGAAGACGGGCGCGCTCCTCGGGGCGCTGACGGCGGATGCGGCGGCGATGGGGTTGCACTGGCTCTATGACCAGCGGCGGATCGCGGAGATCGCGGGCGCGGCGCCGGAATTCCGCGCGCCGAACGCGGTTGACTTCGTTGGCGCAGAGGGCAAGCCGCTCGGCTATTTCGCGCATGGCGGCAAGCGGGCGGGCGAGCCCTCGCATTATGGCGCGCAGATGCTGGCGATGGCGACGAGCCTCGCCCGCTCCGGGGCCTATGATGCGGAGGACTACGCCAAGGCGTTCCGGGAGGCGTTCGGCCCCGGCGGAAGCTGGACCGGCTATATCGACCGGCCGACGCGGGAGACGCTGGCGAAGATGGACCGGGCCGCGGAGGGCGCGCCGCTCTCCGCCTGCGGGGCGGACGACGCGCAGCTTCCCGCGCTCTCCAAGCTTCCGCCTCTCCTCGTCCGCCATCACGGCGAGGCGGGGCTCCCGGCGATGGCCGCGAGCGCGGTGCGCGTGACGAACGACCGGGACGACGCGGCGGAATGGGGCGCGGCCTTCGCCGCCATGCTCGCCGCCGCGCTGGAGGGCGCCGGGCCGAAGGCGTGCGCCGCGGCGGCGCGCGGGCATTCCGCCCGGATCGATGCGCAGGCGGAGGCGGCGCTGGCGCGGAAGGGGGAGACGCCGGCGGCCGCGGCGGCGGGGTTCGGGCTCCATTGCCAGTTGGAGGTCGCCTTCCCCGCCATCCTCCACATCCTCGGCAGGGCGGAGGATTTCGCCTCCGCCGCACGGGCGAACATCCGCGCGGGCGGGGACTCCTGCGGCAGGGCGATCCCGCTCGGCGCGATCCTGGGGGCCTGCTTCGCCGGGGATGAGGCGCGCGGGATTCCGGCGGACTGGCTTTCGCGGGTCAGCGTTCCGGGGGCGCTGGCGGCGCTCTTCTAGCGGTGGCGCGCCGCCTCGGGCCGGGCGAGCAACGCCGCCGCCTGCCTCGCCGCGAATTTCGCGATGCGCGCGTCTGCGAAACCCATCAGCGAGAGCCCGGTGGCGGCGTTCGCAACCTCGTCATAATCCGCGATCAGGCCGCCTCTCAGACGCAGCACCGCCACGCCCTCGAACATGGCGCGCCGCCCCTCGGCCCCCGGAAGTTTCGAGCAGTAGGAGAAGAGATAGCGGACATAGCCGTGATCGCCGGACGCCACCGGGTCGATCATGTCCCAGCGGAAATCCTCCCCGTCCCGATGGAAGACCTCCTCCAGCATCCGGGCGATTTCCGCCCTTCCGGCGAAGTCGCCGTAGAACACGTCGTGATAGACGCCGTCCTCGGTGAAGCAGGCGGCGAGGGCCGTTCCGTCCCCCGCCTCGGCGGCGGCGGCGAAGCGGGACATGAGGGGCGCGAGATCGGTCATGGCGCGAGGCTCGTCCGGCCTCGCGCCCGCGTCAAGCCGGCTCAGCCGCGGTGGATCAGGCTTTCGAAGAGATGCGGCTCCACGCCCGGCGCGGCGAAGGCCTCGCCCCGGCTCAGGACCGAAACCGCATCATGGCTGTGGAGCGATTCCTGGTGGCTGGCGGCGACGCGGAAATCGCCGACCCGCTTGTCCCGCTCCAGCGCCCCGGCGAGGAGGCGCGCGGCGTCCTCCACGAAGATCGGGTTGGCGCCGTTCAGCTCGGCGAAGGCCTGCTCGTCCTCCCGCTTCACCATCACCTGCGTCTCGGTCGGGATCGCCGCGCGGCACATCTCCACCAGGTCCTCGATCCAGAGCGTCCCCTCCCCCGTCAGCGCGGCGGAGATGCGGGCGACGGAGCGCTGCGAATGCGGCGTCGCGATCTGGCCGCGGGAGATGCGGGCGTGCTCGGACAGCTCAAGGCTGCAGGGGCAGGTCGAGGCGTAGACGTAATCGAGATGCAGGGCCTTCAGCCGCTCCCCGTTCCGCTCCGCCGTCTCCAGCGCCACGTCGTAATACTGCCAGCCGGAGAGGCCGGAGCGCAGGCTCTCCTTCAGCATCGGATAGCGGAAGCGGAGCGCGAGGCGGGCGTCGAAGCTGCCGAGGTCGCGCTTGTAGCGGTCGATGATCGCGGCCATCACGTCGATGTCGAAGGGCGCCTCCGCCTCGGCATAGAAGCTCCGCATGATGCGGCTCATGTTGATGCCCTTCTTCGTCGCCGCGAGGGAGACGGAGCCGGTCACCGACGCCTCCAGCACCTTGTCCCCGCCCTCGCGCGCGCGGATCGCGAGCGGCAGGCGGAAATTGGAGATGCCGACATGCTGGATTTCCGCCCGCGCGCCCTTGATGAGGCTCGCCGGGCCGTTCTGCAGATCGGGGAGCGTGGCGCGATAGGCCTCGTCCGCGACGAAGCCTTCGGGATAGTCGCGCCGGAGCGCGGCGCCGGAGGAGAGCCCTAGGGCCGCCGCGGCGGCAGGGTCCGTCTCGCGCAGCCGGCGCAGGATTTCGAGCGCGGCTTCCCCGTCCTCTATCGTCGGGGCGTCGGGCGCCATCGGCTTCACGATCATGTTCATGTCAGGCCTCCGTCTCGTCGAAACCGGGATATGGGGCCGATTGCCGGCGCGTCCACGGCCTTGACGAATAGTTTCCGAAGCCTTGACGAAACCGCCTCACATGTTCGGGTAGTTCGGCCCGCCGCCGCCCTGCGGCGTGCGCCACTCGATGTTCTGAGACGGGTCCTTGATGTCGCAGGTCTTGCAGTGGACGCAGTTCTGCGCGTTGATCTGGAAGCGCGGCGCTGCGCCCTCTTCCGAAATCACCTCGTAGACGCCCGCCGGGCAGTAGCGTTGCGCCGGTTCGGCGTATTTCGGGAGGTTGACGCCGATGGGGACGGACGCGTCCTTCAGGTGAAGATGCGCCGGCTGGTTCTCCTCATGGTTCGTGAAGGAGAAGGCGACGTTCGTCAGCCGGTCGAAGGAGAGTTTCCCGTCGGGCCGGGGGTATTCTATGGGCTGGTGGTCGGAGGCCTTCTCCGTCGCCTCCGCGTCGGACTTGCCGTGGCCGAGCGTCCCGAAGAGGTTGAAGCCGGTGAGGTTCGCCGCCCACATGTCCACGCCGCCGCCGACGAGCGAGGCGACGAGGCCGTATTTGGACCAGAGCGGCTTCACGTTCCGAACGCGCTTCAGGTCCTTCGCGATGGGGCCGGAGCGGACGTCGTCCTCATATTCCGCCAGCACGTCGCCGCCGCGGCCCTCGGCGATGGCGGCGAAGGCCGCCTCCGCCGCCGCCTTGCCGGATAGCATGGCGTTGTGGTTGCCCTTGATCCGGGGGACGTTGACCATGCCCGCGGCGCAGCCGAGGAGAGCGCCGCCGGGGAAGGCGAGCTTGGGGAGGGATTGCCAGCCGCCCTCGGTGATCGCGCGGGCGCCGTAGGCGACGCGCTTGCCGCCCTCCAGAACATCCGCGATCATCGGGTGATGCTTGAAGCGCTGAAACTCCATGTAGGGGAAGAGGTGCGGGTTCCTGTAATTCAGGTGGACGACGAAGCCGACATAAACCTGGTTGTTCTCGAGGTGGTACATGAAGGAGCCGCCGCCGGCGTTGCCGCCGAGAGGCCAGCCCATCGTATGCGTGACCTGGCCGAGCCGGTGCTTTTCCGGCTTCACCTCCCAGATCTCCTTCATGCCGAGGCCGTATTTCTGCGGCTCGCGGCCGTCCGAAAGGCCGAATTTCGCGATGGCCTGCTTGGAGAGCGAGCCGCGCACGCCCTCCGCGAGGAAGACGTATTTGCCGTGCAGCTCCATGCCGGGCTCGTAGCCGTCGCCCTTCGTCCCGTCCTTCTCGATGCCGAACTCGCCGGCGACGACGCCCTTCACCGCGCCGTCCTCGCTATAGACGAGCTCGGAGCAGGACATGCCGGGGAAGATCTCCACCCCCAGCTCCTCGGCATGCTCCGCCATCCAGCGGCAGACATTGGCCATGGAGACGATGTAGTTGCCGTGATTGTTCATCAGCGGCGGCATCGGCCAGTTGGGGATGCGGATCTCCCCGGCCTCGCCGAGCATGTAGAACCGGTCCTCCGTCACGGCGGTCGTGACCGGGGCGCCGCGCTCCTTCCAGTCGGGGATCAGTGCGTCGAGGCCCGACGGGTCGAGCACCGCGCCGGAGAGGATATGGGCGCCGACTTCGGAGCCCTTTTCCAGCACGACGACGGAGATGTCGTCCCCCCCGAGCTGCTTCAGGCGGATCGCGGCGGAGAGGCCGGCGGGGCCGGCGCCGACGATGACGACGTCATATTCCATCGCTTCGCGGGCGGTCTCGGTCATGGCTGGCCTTTCTCGGTTGCGCGGCTGCGGCGCATTTAGGGCGGCGCCGGAGGGGCGGTCAATGCGGGCGCGCCGCTTCGTCGCGGCCCATAACCATGGTTATGGGCATTTTTTCGTTGATTTCATTGGCTTTTTCGGAAAGGCGGTCCGATCGGTCACAATCCGTGGACGGCGGCGACCTCGTCGATCCAGCCGCGGTGGAACGCGAGCGCCTTGCCCCGCGGCTGATGCGCCCGCATCCGCGCCTCGATCGGGTCCGGCGCAATGATCGCGCTGCCGGCCATGAGGCGGATCACCTCGTGCCCGCAGAAGGGGACGTGAAGCTCCGAATAGCCGCCCTCATGCGCCATTACGAGCCTGCCGCCGCAGAGCTCAGCCGCGAGGGCGAGGATGCGCTCCGTCATCGCGCCGAAGGTGAAGGCGCCCGCGACGGTGCGGGAGAGCGGGTCGATGCCGGAGGCGTCGAAACCGCAGGCGACGATGATGAGATCGGGCCCGAATCCCCGCAGCTTCGGCCCGACGATCCGGTCGAAGGCGTAGGTATAGGCGTCATCCCCCGCGCCGGGGGCGAGAGGGACGTTGACGTTGAAGCCGAGCCCGGCGCCTGCGCCCCGGTCCTCCGCCCCGCCCTTGTCGGTCGGGAAATTGCCCTCCTGATGGAGGGAGATCGTCAGCACATCCGCGTCGTCGTAGAAAATCGCCTCGGTCCCGTTGCCGTGGTGCACGTCCCAGTCCACCACCGCGATGCGGAGGCCGGGGCGCGCGACGCGGGCCGCCTCGATGGCGATGGCGATGTTGGCGAGGAGGCAGAAGCCCATCGGGCTGTCCGGCAGGCAGTGATGCCCCGGCGGGCGCGAGAGGGCGTATGAATTTTCATGGACCCCGGAGAGGACGGATTCGACCGCCGCGACGACGAGCCCGGCGGAGAGCGCCGCGATCTCGTATCCGCCCGGCCCGAAGGGCGTGCGGAGGCCGAGCTCGCCGCCTTCCTTGGCCGAGAGCGCGGCGAAACGTTCAAGGTAATGCGGCGGGTGGACGCGGAGCAGCATCTCCTCCGTCGCCGCCGGCGCGCTCCGGCAGTCAAGCTCGGCGGAGAGGCCGGTCACGTCCATCAGGTTCTTGAGCCGGCGCTTCGTCTCCGGATTTTCGGGCAGGCCGCCGGAGGGCAGCGGCTGCACCAGCCCGCCGACCCGCGCGACCGAAACGTAATTGCCGCCGAAATGCCAGAAGCATTTCTCGTCCCAGAAGAACCCCGTCTTCATCCGCGCCTCCCTCTGTCCGGCGCCGCTGAAACCCGCCAGACCGTATCTCACCAGATTCTGCCCGCCAATCCGCGCCCGAACCGGTAGGCGCGCAGCCACCACGGGTTCGGAGCCGTCTCGAACCCGTCCTCCCAGACCGCGGCGAGGGCCGCGATCGCCGCATCCGCATAGCGCGGATCGAGCATGGGGGGCTCGCCCGCCGCCTCCGCCGCCTTTCGCCAGTCCGCAACCGGCGCGTCTGCGCCGTGGGCCTGGAGCCAGGGGAGCGAGCGCGCGGCGAAGCGGTCGATAAGCATGAGCCGCGCCTCCCGCCCGAGGGCGGAGGCCCCCTTCTCCGCCGGCAGACCGGCGGTGGCGGCGAGGAAGGCGCCGAGCGCATCCGCCTTCGGGCCCTTGCCGATCCGCGCCATGGCGACGGCGCGCGCGGCGATGGCCTGCTCCGCCGTCGGGGAGGGATAGGCGGCGCCGCCGGCCTCCCCCTCGGGCGGCGCGAGGCCGAGCGCGGCGTAGAATTCGCGGTGGAGCCCCCTCCCCGCCGCCTCGTAGCCGATCAGCGTGAGGTTCCCGCCCGCGAAGGCCCGCCAGTCCCCCGTCAGGAATTCGAGATCGGTCATCTGGGGGCCGAGCTCGGAGGCGAACTGCTCCGCCGTCCGCCGCGCCCAGCCAGTGGCGAGGAAGACATGCTCGCGCCAGTAGCGCTCCACATATTCGTCCGGCCGGCGGAAGACGGAGACGATCCGGCGGCGGGGGAAGGCGGCGAAGGCCTCCTCCGCCCGGGCGAGGAAGCCGGCGCGCTCCTCCGCCGTGTCGAAGGGGTAGCTGAGATTTTCGGCGCTGATGAGGATGCGGTCGCAGGGGCTTTCCGCCGCCTCGGCGCGCAGGCGCTCGAACACGCCCTCCCCGCCGTGGCGGAGCGCGCCGGGAAAGCCGACATGGCCCGGCGTCGCGTCGCCCCGCCTGTTGTCCGCCACCGCGCCGAGGAAGCCGGTGCGGGGGAAGAGCACGCCGGACGCGGCGAGGCGATCCCTGTCCCGCTCCAGCATCCGCTGGAGGAAGGTGGAGCCGGTCTTGTGGAGGCCGATATGGAGGATCAGCTCCTTGTCGATGCGCGGCGGCGCGATCTTCGCCGGCGCGGGCAGGCGCTGCGCCCGCCGCCAGGCGACGAGATCGGCCCAGCGCCCCGCCTGCGCCAGCGCGAAGGCTTCGATGAGCCCCCGCCAGGTGACGGGGCCGTAGCCGCCCGAAGCCTTCCAGAGATGGGAGATCTTCATGGTCGGCAGGTCGGCGTAAACGGCGCGGCCGAAGGTCAACCCCTGAAGCGAGGCGGAGAAGCGGGCGCGCGCCTCGTCCAGCGCCGGGCTCTCCTCCGGCGTGAAGTCGAGCACGCGCACGTCCCAGATCACGCGGGAGATGGAATGGTGAAGCTCCCGCTGGAGCGCCATCTCCCGGCCCGGCGCCCCCTCCGCGTAGGCGCGGGCGGAGCGGACGCATTTCGTCAGGAGGTCGAGCTGCATGGCGATGTCCGCCATCTCCCGCTCGCCCGTCGTGATCGAGCCGAGGCGGCGGCGCCAGATCCGGGCCGGGATGTCGGAAAACGCCATGTGGCGCGCCGCGAAGACGGCGTCGAGCACGAAGAGCCTGTCCTCGAACCGGCGCTGCGCCTCGTCGAAGCGCACGCCCTTCTCGATCAGGAAGTCGCGCCGGTAGATAGAGGACCAGGAGGAGACGACGTATTGCGCCTCCGGCAGCGTCTCCAGCGTCGCCTTCGGAATGCGGCGGCCGAAGAGGAGATGATCCCGCCTGAGGGGCTGCGGATGGAGCCGGCCGACGAACATGGAGAGGGTCGGCGCATGGGTCAGCTCCGCGCCCGTCTCCGCCGCGAAGGCGAGATTGGCGGCGAGCGCGCCGGCGACGAACACGTCGTCCGCGTCGATGAAGGTGACGAAGGGTTTCGTCGCCGCCTCGATCCCGGTGTTGCGGGCGGCGGCGAGGCCGCGGTTGACCTCGTGCCGGACGATGCGGACCGGGTGTCGCGCGGCGACCGCGGCGAGGAAGGCGTCGCTCTCCTCCCCCGGATTGTCGTTGACGACGATGATCTCGAGATCGGGGATCGGCTGGCCGGCGGCGGAGGCCACCGCCTCCTCCAGATAGACCTGGTCCCGGTAGAAGGGGATGACGACGGAGAGGGCTGGGCCGCCTTGCGGCGTCTCGTCTGGCATCGTCGTCATCGGCTCCGGACTTCGCGGATTGCGGTTGCCACCCGATGCGGGCGGCGTCAAGGGCGGGGGGACGGGATTGCGCGCCCGGCCTCGATCAGCGGGTCTCCGGGGGAGACCCGCAGAGGCCGTCGCCCGGAGGCGAAGGCCGGAGGGCGAGGGGCGCCGAGCCGCCGCGTCGGTCGAAGATCGGGCCGTGCACGCCGCGGTGGGCGCGGTGACGCGCCCGCCGGGGGGCGACGACCGCGGGCGGATCAGCCGCGTGTCTGATCCGCCGGGCGCTCATTGCGCCGGTCCGCATCAAGACGACGTGAGGGCTCACGCCTCCCATGCGCGTTCCGTCACGCTCCGGCGATCCCCGTCCTTGCGACGGAAGCGCAGCGACCCGACGTGAGAGGGGCAGGCAACAGGAGGAAGACGCGATGTTGAAGCCCCTTCTCGCCGGCGCCGTGGCGCTCGGCCTCATGATCGGAACCGCGCCGCAAAAGGCCGCGGCGGACGGAGACGATATCCTCCGGGGCGTTCTGATCGGCGCGCTGGCCGGCGGGGCCATCGCCGCCATCGCGAACGCCGACCGGGACAGGCGCCACTACTCCCCGCCGCCGCGCCGCGTCTATCACTACGACCGCGGCCATTATCGCGGCTATGACCGGGGTTATGACCGGCGGCGCCCCGTCGTCGTCGAGAAATACGTCTATCGGGATCGCGGCCATCGCGGCTATCGCGACCGCTACGACCGGCGGGATTACCGCGTCCGCTATTACGACTGAGCGGCGGCGGGGTCAGAGCCCCGCTTCCAGCCGGGCGAGCAGCGCCGCCATCATCGAGTCGCAGGCCGCCATCTGATCGCGGGAGACGAACTCGTCCGGCTTGTGGCCCTGCTCCATCGAGCCCGGGCCGCAGACGACGGTCGGCGTCCCCAGCCTCGCGGAGAAGAGCCCGCCCTCGGTGCCGTAGGCGACCTTGATGGTGGAGTTGCCGCCCGTCAGCCCCTTCACGAAGCTCACGATCTCCGCGCTCGGCGGCGTGTCGAGGCCGGGATAGCCCATGAATTCCGTGAAGTTGACGGAGGCGGCCGGGTCCCCCGTCGCCGCGGCGATGGCGTCTCCCTTCGCGGCGAGGCCGGCGAGGATCGCATCCGCGTCGTCCCCCGCGAGGTTGCGGATCTCAAATTCGATCTCCGCCCGGTTCGGCACGATGTTGAGCGCGACGCCGCCCGCGATCCTGCCCACATGGAGCGTGGTGTAGGGCACGTCGTAATCCCCGTCCCGCAACCCTTCCGCCTCGATCCGCGCCTGCTCGGCCCGGATCGCGCCGATGAAATCCGCCGCGAGGTGGAGTGCGTTGAGCGCCATCGGGGCGAGCGCGGAATGCCCCTCCCGCCCGCGGCAGATGGCGCGAAGCCCGCGCTTGCCCTTGTGCCCGGTCGCGACCTGCATCACGGTCGGCTCCCCGACGATGCAGAAGAGCGGGCGGATCGGCGCCGCCTCCATCATGTCGATGAGGGAGCGGACGCCGAGGCAGCCGACCTCCTCGTCATAGGAAAGCGCGATGTGGAGCGGAGTCTTCAGGTCGCGCCGCCCCGCCGCCTCCGCCGCGGCGAGGGCGGAGGCGACGAAGCCCTTCATGTCCGCCGCCCCGCGGCCATAGAGCCGCCCCTCCCGCTCGACGAGGCGGAACGGATCGGAAGACCAGTCCTGCCCGTCCACCGGCACGACGTCGGTATGGCCGGAGAGCATCACGCCCGGCCGGTCCGCGGGGCCGATGGTGGCGAAGAGGTTCGCCTTGCCGCCCGTCGCGTCGGGGATGACCGTGATCGGCGCCCCCGCCGCCTCGAGGAGGGCGCGGGCATGGTCGATGAGCGCGATGTTCGGGTCGCGGCTCACCGTCGGGAAGGCGATCAGGCTGTCCAGAATCTCGATGGAACGCATGGGCTCTCTCCTTCGTCTTCCGGGATAGCGGCTTGGCGGGCGATGCGCCATTGTCCCGCCCCGGACCGGAGCGCGCATGACCGAAGACCAGGCCTTCATCCTCGTCATCCTCGCCGCCGCGGGGGGCATGTTCCTCTGGGGGAAGTGGCGGCACGACATGGTGGCGCTCGGCGCCCTCCTCGCCGCCTTCGCAGCCGGGCTCGTGCCGGGGGAGGAGGCCTTCGCGGGCTTCGGGCACCCCGCCGTCATCACCGTCGCCTGCGTGCTGATCCTGAGCCGCGGCCTGCAGACGACAGGCGCGGCGGAGGCGCTGGCGCGCGCCGTGCTTCCGAAGGACGCCGGCTTCTCGCTCAGCCTCGCGGCGCTGGTCGGGCTCGGGGCCTTCCTTTCGGGCTTCATGAACAATGTGGGGGCGATGGCGCTCCTGATGCCGATTGCGGGGCAGGTGGCGAAGGCGCATGGCGTCCCGCCCGGGCGGGCGCTGATGCCGCTCGCCTTCGGCACGATCCTTGGCGGGATGACGACGCTGATCGGCACGCCGCCGAACCTGATCGTATCCGGCTTCCGCGCGGAGGCGGGGGGCGCGCCCTTCGGGATGTTCGACTTCACGCCCGCAGGTCTCGCCGTCGCGCTCGCGGGCGTCGCCTTCGTCGGCTTCGTCGGCTGGCGGCTCACCCCGTCGCGGGAGGTGGGGGGGACGGAGGGGTTCGAGACCGGAAGCTACCTCGCGGAGCTCCGGCTCGGCGAGGAAAGCGAGGCTGCGGGCATGACGATCCGGGCGCTCGAAGACAGGATGGAGGGCGGGCAGATCGTCGCCCTCGTGCGCTCCGGCGTCCGGATCGAGGCGCCGCACGGGGCGCGGAAGGCGCGGGCGGGGGACATTCTCGTCGTCGAGGCGGAGATGGAGGGGCTGGCGGACGCGCTCTCCTCCCTCGGGCTGAAGCTGGAGGAGGAGAAGCGGGGGGACGAGGCGCGGGAGGATGTGGAGATGCGGGAATATGTCGTCCGCCCCGGCTCCGCGCTCGCCGGGCGCTCCGCGACGCAAATGCACCTCCGCACCCGGTTCGGCGTCAACCTCCTCGCCGTGGCGCGGGACGGTCGCAGGAGCCGCGCGCGGCTCCGGACGCTCGTTCTGAAGCCCGGCGATCTCCTCCTGATGCAGGGCCCCTCCGACGCGCTGTCGGAATTCGCAGGCGACACCGGGGCAGTGCCGCTGGCGGCGCGGGACCTTTCGATGCCGGACAGCAAGCGCGCGCTTCTCGCCGCCGGCATCATGGCGGCGGCGCTCCTCTCCGTCGCCCTGGGGTTCGTGCCGGCGGCGATCGGCTTCGCGGGCGGGGCGCTCGCGGCGATGGCGACCGGCATCGTCCCGCCCCGCACCGCCTATGACGCGGTGGACTGGCCGGTGATCGTGCTCCTCGGCGCGCTCATCCCCGTCGCCGGCGCGACGGAGACGACGGGCGCGGCGGCGCTGATCGCGGACGCGCTGATCGGCGGCCTTTCGGGCGGGAGCCCGATGATCGGCCTCGCGCTGATCCTCGTCGTCACCATGTTCCTCTCCGACCTCGTGAACAACGCGGCGACGGCGGCGGTGATGTGCCCGGTCGCGCTCGGCGCCGCCTCCGCGCTCGGCGTGAACCCGGACGCCTTTCTCATGGCCGTCGCCATCGGCGCTTCCTGCGCCTTCCTCACGCCCATCGGCCACCAGAACAACACGCTGATCCTCGGCCCCGGCGGATTCGGCTTCGGAGACTACTGGCGGCTCGGCCTGCCGCTGGAAGCGCTCGTCGTGGCCATATCCGTTCCACTCCTGCCCATGATCTGGCCATTCTGAGAGAGTTAGGAAAAAGCTAACCCGCCCTGAACCGATTGAGTCTTGCCCTTCATGTCGGCTTCGCGTCACTTTTTTGCGGCGCACACTTGGCGGGGGAGCGGATGTGAAGGACGGAGGACAGGCGGACGCGGTCGAGCTTCGGGGCGTCGTCAAGCGCTATGGCGCGGTGACGGCGCTGAAGGAGACGAGCTTCGCCATCCGCGACAACGAGTTCTTCACCCTGCTCGGCCCTTCCGGCTGCGGCAAGACCACGCTCCTCCGGATGATCGCCGGCTTCGAGGAGGCGAGCGCAGGGGAGATCCGGCTCTATGGCGAGGACATCGCCGCGCTGCCGCCAAACCTCCGGCCCGTGAACACCGTCTTCCAGCAATACGCGCTCTTCCCGCACATGAATGTGGCGGAGAACGTCGCCTTCGGGATGCGGATGAAGAAGGTCCCGAAGCCGGAGATCGAGCGGCGCGTCGCGGAGGCGCTCGCGCTCGTGAAGCTGGAGGATTTCGCCGCCCGGCGCCCGTCCCAGCTTTCCGGCGGGCAGCAGCAGCGCGTCGCCCTCGCCCGCGCGCTCGCGCCCGGCCCGAAGGTGCTCCTGCTCGACGAGCCGCTCTCCGCGCTCGACCTCAAGCTCCGGCAGGCGATGCGGGTGGAGCTGAAGGAGATGCAGCGGAAGAGCGGCATCGCCTTCGTCTTCGTCACGCATGACCAGGAAGAGGCGCTGACCATGTCGGACCGGATCGCCGTCATGTCGGCGGGCGAGGTGCGGCAGATCGGCGACGCGCAGAAGATCTACGAAGAGCCGGCGGACCGGTTCGTGGCGGATTTCATCGGGGAGACGAACCTCCTCGAGGTCGAAGTCGCGCGGACGGGGCCGGAGGGCGCGGCGATCCGGCTCGCCGGCGCCGAGTTCATCGCCGCGCCGCGCGCGGACGTGAAGGCGGGGGAGAAGACCGTCGCCTCGATCCGACCGGAGCGGATCACCCTCGTCGCCCCTGCGGGCGGGTTGACGGGCGTGCTGGAGCGGCTCGTCTATCTCGGGACGGACTGGGCGGCGACGATCCGGCTCGACGACGGGCGCCAGATCACCGCGCGGGCGCAGAACGCGCACGGGCAGAAGCTGCCCGTAGGCCCCGGGGAGCGGGCGACGATCCTTATCGACGAAGGCGCGCCGCGCCTTCTGCCGCGCTGATGGCGGGCGGCGGCGCGGGCGGAGGCGGGCGGACGCAATCCGCCGCCTTTGCGCCCGTCCGGCTCTGGCTCCTCCTCCCCTCATGGGCGGTCATCGCCATCTTCATGGGCCTGCCGCTCCTCATCATGCTGGTCTATTCCTTCCTGACGAAGGAATTCCGCGGCGGCGTGATCTGGGAGTTCAGCCTCGCCGCCTATGACCGCTTCGTGTTCGACCGCGGCCTTTTCGGTGATGATCCGCCGGTCCTCAACACGACCTATCTCACGATCTTCGCCCGCTCGCTGATCCAGGCGCTGGTCGCGACGGCGCTCTGCCTCCTGATCGGCTTCCCCGCGGCCTTCTACATCGCCACCCGCCCGCCGGAGCAGCGGACGCTCTGGCTCCTCCTCATCACGGTGCCCTACTGGGTGAACCTCCTGATCCGCACCGTCTCGATGAAATTCCTGATCCGGGAGAACGGGCCGCTGAACGAGTTTCTGATGGGGATCGGGCTCATTTCCGAGCCGCTGCCGCTCGTCAATACGGACATCGCGGTGCAGCTCGGGCTCTTCTATTCCTACCTGCCGTTCATGGTCCTGCCGATCTATGCGGCGGTGGAGCGATATGACTTCTCGCTTTCGGAGGCGGCGGCGGACCTCTATGCGGACCGCTGGACGATCCTCCGCGAGGTGACTTTGCCCGCCGTCCGGCCCGGCGTGATCGCCGGCTGCATCCTCGTCTTCATCCCCTCGCTCGGCGCCTTCCTCGCGCCCGATCTCCTCGGCGGGGCGAGGACGTTCATGATCGGCTCGCTGATCGAGGAACAGTTCAAGGGCGCGGCGGGGGACTGGCCCTTCGGCGCCGCGGCGGCGACGATCCTGATGACCATCGTGCTGATCGCGCTCCTCCTCCATGCCCGCGCCGAAGCGCGGCGGGAGGTCTGAGATGGCGCGGCGGAACGACGTGCGGCGCTATCCCGGCTTCCTCGGGATCACCCTCTTCTGCCTTGTCGTGCTCTATGCGCCGCTCGTCGTCGTCGCCGTCTACAGCTTCAACGCCTCGCCCTCGATCACGCTCTGGGGCGGCTTCTCGTTCCGCTGGTATGAGGAGGTCTTCTTCGGGCTGGAGGCGGAGAAGTTCAAGCGCGCGGCCTGGAATTCCGTCACCATCGCGCTGATGGCGGGCGGGGCGGCGACCGTGATCGCCACCGCCGCCGCGCTCGGCATGGTGCGGGCGGGGCGGTTCCGCGGCAAGGGGGCGAGCTTCGCGCTCCTCTCGCTCCCGATCATGGCGCCGGAGATCGTGACGGCGGTGGCGACGCTGATCTTCTTCTCGCTGATCGGGCTGACGCTCGGCTACGGCTCGATCCTCCTCGCCCATATCGTCTTCTGCATCCCCTTCGCCTATCTCCCCATCGCCGCGCGGCTCGAAGGGATCGAGGGCGCTTTCGACGAGGCGGCGCAGGACCTTTATGCGACGCGGTGGGAGGCGTTCCGCTTCATCCTCCTGCCGCTCCTCGCGCCGGGGATCGTCTCGGGCTTCCTCCTCGCCTTCATCATCTCGCTCGACGACTTCATCATCACCAACTTCGTGAAGGGCGCGGGCGTGGAGACGCTGCCGACGGCGATCTTCGGCGCGGTGAAGCAGGGCATCAAGCCGGACATCATGGCGCTCTCGACGCTGATGCTCGGAATCTCCATCGTCCTCGTGACGATCTCGTATTTCGTGGGAAAAGCAGGCTCGACAAGGAGGTAGAAATGAACGTGCTGAAACTCGGGGCCGCGGCCCTCATCCTCTCCGCCGGCGCGGCGGGGGCGCAGGAGAAACTCTCCGTCTATCACTGGTTCGAATACATCCCGCAGGAGCTGGTGGACAAGTTCACCGCCGAGACCGGGATCGAGGTGACGATCGACACCTACGATTCGAACGAGGCGCTGCTGGCGAACCTGAAGGCCGGCAAGCTCGGCTCCTACGACGTCGCCGTGCCGGGGGACTACATGGTCTCCATCATGCTGGGCGAGGGGATGCTGGACGAGATCCAGCCCGGCGAGCTGAAGAACATCGGCAATATCGAGCCGCAATGGGCGGATGTGGCCTTCGATCCGGGCCGCAAGCACTCGATTCCCTATCAGTGGGGCTCCACCAGCTTCATGGTGAACCGGGACGCCTTCAAGGGCGACATCCGGACGACGGACATCATCTTCAACCCGCCGGCGGAGCTTTCCGGCAAGATCAACGTGCTCGACACGGCGGGCGAGACGCTGACCTTCGCCTCGCTCCATCTCGGCATCCCGCAATGCGCGACGGACCGGGCGCAGCTGAAGGCGCTGGACGATCTCGTGCAGGGGGCGAAGGCGCACTGGGCCTCCTTCAACTCCGACGGCGCGAAGGACGTGCTCGTCTCCGGCGACGTCGCGGCGGGGATGATCTGGAACGGCTTCGGGCAGAAGGCGCGGCTCGAAGGGGCGAATGTCGAATACGCCTATCCGAAAGAGGGCTACATCGTCTGGATGGACAATGTGGTCCTGCTGAAGGACGCGCCGAACCGCGCGGCCGCGATCAAATTCATGGACTTCCTGCTGGAGCCGGAGAACGCCGCGGCGGTGACGAACTTCGCCCGCTACACGGCGGGGGTGAAGGGCGTGGAGCCCTTCCTCGACGAGGAGCTGAAGACCTCGCCCGAGCAGAACCCGCCCGCGGATGCGCCGGCCGGCACCTTCGTGCAGGTCTGCGACGAGGCGACCCAGAAGGTCTATGACCAGATTTGGACGCGGCTGAAGCAGTGAGGCTCGCGCTCTGGCAGGGGGCGTCGCCCGCGGGCGACGCCGAGGCCGCCTTCGCCGAGGTCGCCCGCGCCCTCGCCGCCGCGAAAGGGGCGGGGGCGGACATGCTCCTGATGCCGGAGCTGTTCCTGCCCGGCTACGGGGTCGAGCCCATGCGCGCCGACCCCGGCTGGCCCGCGCGCCTCTCCCGCCTCGCGGCGGAGGCGGGGACGGGGCTCTGCATCGGGCTGGCGGAGGAGGACGGCGGCGCGCTCGTCAACGTCGCCCGCGCCTTCGGGCCGGATGGCGCGCTCCTCGCCCGCTATGTGAAGACGCAGCTCTTCGGCGCGCGGGAGAAGCGGCTCTTTGCGCCGGGGAGCGGCCCCGTCGCCTTCGACTTCGCGGGGACGCGGATCGCGCTCCTCATCTGCTATGATGTCGAATTCCCGGAACTGGTGCGGGCCTCCGCGCGGCTCGGCGCGGAGCTGATCCTCGTTCCGACCGCGAACCCCGAACCCTTCGACACGGTGCAGCGTTTCACCGTGCCGGCGCAGGCGGCGATGAACGGGCTCGCCATCGCCTACGCCAATTTCTGCGGGGCGGAAGGGGGGCTGACCTATAACGGCCTCTCGCTGATTGCAGCGCCGGACGGCGAGCCGCTCGCCAGCGCGGGGCGGCGGCCGGCCTTCCTCGTCGTCGATCTTCCCTCGCGGAGCGACCCGACGCTCCGCGCACTCTCCACCCAGCTCGAAGACCTCCGGGAATGAGCCGCCCGCCAGGCCATGACATCCTCTTCGAGCCGGTGAGGATCGGCCGCTTCACCGCGAAGAACCGCTTCTACCAGGTGCCGCATTGCAACGGCGGCGGCTATCGCGACCCCTCCGCCGCCGCCGCGATGCGCGCGGTGAAGGCGGAGGGCGGGTGGGGGGTGATCTTCACCGAACAGGTGGAGATGCACCACAGCTCCGAAATCACGCCCTTCATCGAGCTGAGGCTCTGGGAGGAGAAGGACCTGCCGGGCCTCGCCCGCATGGCGGCGGCGATGAAGACGCATGGCGCGCTCGCCGGGATCCAGCTCGCCTATCCGGCGGTGAACGGCCCCAATCTCTATACCCGCGAAGTGCCGATGGCGGTGACGGGGATGCCCGTCCGCGCCTTCATCAACGACCCGGTCAGCGCCCGGACGATGGACCGGGAGGATATCCGCGCCCTTCGCCGCTGGCATGTGACCGCGGCGGAGCGGGCGGCGCGGGCGGGGTTCGACCTTCTCTGCCTCTATGGCGCGCACGGCTTCGGCGTGCTCCAGCATTTCCTCTCCCGCGTCACCAACCATAGGGACGACGAATATGGCGGGAGCCTCGAGAACCGGGGGCGGTTCCTGCGGGAACTCGTGGCCGACATTCGGGACCGGCTCGGGGATGGCGTGGCGCTCACGCTCCGCCTCTCGCTGGAGGAGATGGGGGGCGAGGGCTTCTCCAATGCGGAGCTGCGCGACTTCATCGAGATGCACGGCGACCTGCCCGACCTCTGGGACCTTGCGCATGGCGCTTGGGAGGATTGCTCCGGCCCCTCGCGATTCAGGGAGGAGGGCGCGCAGGAGCCGCTTGTCGCGGGCATCCGCGACCTGACGCCGAAGCCCGTCGTCGGCGTCGGCCGCTTCACCTCGCCCGACGCGATGGCGCGGCAGGTGCGGGCCGGGGTGCTGGACTTCATCGGCTGCGCCCGGCCCTCCATCGCGGACCCGTTCCTTCCGCTAAAGGTTGAGGAAGGGCGGGCGGAGGACATCCGCGAATGCATCGGCTGCAACATCTGCATCAGCGGCGACATGACGATGAGCCTTTCCCGCTGCACGCAGAACCCGACCTTCATGGAGGAATGGCGGAAGGGCTGGCACCCCGAGATCATGAATCCGAAGGGGCCGTCCGAACGCGTTCTCGTCGTCGGCGCCGGCCCCGCGGGGCTCGAAGCCGCCCGCGCGCTCGGCCTCCGCGGCTACGACGTCGCGATGGCGGAGGCGACGCGGGAGCTTGGCGGCCGCGTGGCGCGGGAGCGGCTTCTGCCCGGCCTCGCCGCATGGGGGCGGGTGGCGGATTATCGCGTGTTCCAGATCGGCAAGCTGCCGAACGTGGAGGTTTATCGCGAGAGCCGGCTGAATGCGGAGGAGGTTCTGGAGTTCGGCTTCGAGCATGTCTGCCTCGCCACCGGCTCGCACTGGCGGCGGGACGGGGCTTCGCGCTTCCATGTCCGCCCGATCCCGCTCGACCCGGCGCTTCCCGTGCTGACGCCGGACGACCTGATGGCGGGCGCCGCGCCGCCCTCGGGCGAGGTCGTGATCTATGACGACGATCACTATTACATGGGCGGCGTCCTCGCGGAGCTATGCGCGACGGCCGGCGCGCGCGTGACGCTCGTCACGCCGGCGCCACTGATCTCGCACTGGACGGTCAACACGCTCGAACAGGGCGCGATCCACCGCCGCCTCGCCGCGCTCGGCGTCCGGCTCGTCACGCAGCGCGCGGTCGTCGCCGGGCGCGCAGGGCTCGTCGAGACGGAATGCGCCGTAACCGGAGCGCGCGCGGAAATGGCGGCGGACGCCCTCGTCCTCGTCACCGCGCGGGAGCCGGAGGATGCGCTCTGGCGCGCGCTGAAGGCGCGGCGGGCGGACTGGGCGGATGCCGGAATCGCCTCCGTCCGCGTGATCGGGGACGCGGAGGCGCCCACCCCCATCGCTTGGGCCACCTATGCCGGCCACCGCTATGCGCGGGAACTGGACGCCGCCGATCCGGGCGATAAGCTGCCCTTCCGGCGGGAGATCGCCGACCTTGCCGCCGATTGGGAGCCGCGCCGATGAAGACCGTCCACAGCGAAGACCACCGCCTGCACTTCCCGCAGGGCGAACTCTATGGCGGGGAGCTGGTGACGCCCTTCGAGCGGCCGAGCCGCGTGGAGCATGTGCTGAACCGGCTTCGCGATCGCGGCTTCCCCGCGCCGGTCGCGCCCGAGGCGCTCGACATGGGGCCGGTGCGGCGCATCCACGCTCCGGACTTTCTGGAATTCCTGGAAACCGGCTGGAGCGAGTGGGAGGCGGCGGGCTTCAAGGGGGAGATGATCGCCGCCTGTTTCCCCGCAAGGCGGATGCATACGGGGCGCCCGCCGGTCAACATCGACGGCAAGCTCGCCTATTACGCCCTCGCCAACGAGACGGCGATCACCGGCGGCACATGGGGCGCGGCTCAGGCCGCCTGCGCGGTCGCGCAATCGGCGCAGCGACTCGTCGCGGGCGGGGAACGGGCGGCCTTCGCCCTCTGCCGCCCGCCGGGGCATCATGCGACGGCGGACATGTTCGGCGGCTATTGCTTCCTCAACAACGCCGCCGTGGCGGCGGAGATGTTCCGGCTCGACGGGGCGAAGCGCGTCGCGATCCTCGACGTGGACTTCCACCACGGCAACGGCACGCAGGACATCTTCTACAACCGCGGCGACGTGCTCTTCGTCTCGCTCCACGGCGCGCCGGAGCACGCCTTCCCCTATTTCCTCGGCTATGCGGACGAGACGGGGGCGGGCGAGGGCGAAGGCGCCAATCTCAACTACCCGATGCCGCCGGGCACGGCCTATGACAGCTGGTCCGAGGCGCTCGACCACGGCATCGAAAAGATCAGGAATTTCGCGCCCGACGCGCTCGTCGTCTCCCTCGGCGTCGACGCCTACAAGGACGACCCGATCAGTTTCTTCAAGCTGACGAGCCCTGACTTCATGGATTGCGGGCGGCGCATCGCCGCGCTCGGCCTGCCGACGCTCTTCTGCATGGAAGGCGGCTACGCCATCGCGGAGATCGGAGTGAACGCGGTCAACGTGCTCGAAGGTTTCGAAGGTGCGTGAGCCGCTGATCGTCGCCGCCACGCAATTCGCCTGCGGCGAGGACCCGAAGGCGAACGCCGACCGGGCGGAGGCGCTGGTGCGGGAGGCCGCGGGGAAGGGCGCGCGGCTCATCCTCCTGCAGGAGCTGTTCGAGGGCCGGTATTTCTGCATCGACGAAAGCCCGGAGCATTTGGCCCTCGCCCGCCCCTTCGAGGGGAACGCCCTCGTCGCCCGCTTCGCCGCGCTGGCGAAGGAGCTTTCCGTCGTGCTCCCGATCTCCTTCTTCGAGAAGGCGGGGCAGGCGCATTTCAACTCGGTCGCGGTGGCGGATGCGGACGGGCGCCTGCTCGGCCTCTACCGCAAGAGCCACATTCCGGACGGGCCGGGCTATGAGGAGAAATACTACTTCTCCCCCGGCGACACCGGCTTCCGCGTCTGGGACACGGCGGTCGGCCGGATCGGCGTCGGCATCTGCTGGGACCAGTGGTTTCCGGAGGCGGCGCGGGCCATGGCGCTCGAAGGGGCGGAGGTCATCCTCTACCCCACCGCGATCGGCTCGGAGCCGCCGGCGCCCGGCTATGACAGCCAGCCGCATTGGGAGATCGTGATGCGCGGCCATGCCGGCGCCAACCTCACCCCCGTCATCGCCTCCAACCGCGTCGGGACGGAGCGGCAGGGCGGGCGGGAGGTGACCTTCTACGGCTCCTCCTTCATCGCGGACGGAACGGGCGCGCTCATGGCGAAGGCGGGGCGGGATGAGGAGGGCGTCATTGTCGCCTCGCTCGATCTCGATGCGGCGGCGAAGGCGCGGGCGGGCTGGGGCCTGTTCAGGGATCGGCGGACGGAGCTTTACGGGCGGCTCGCCCGGCTCTGAGCCTCAGGCGGGCATACCGCCGTCGGCGTCGTCACCCGTCTCGTCCAGCAGCGCGGCGAAATCCGGCGCGGTGACGCGGCGGAGCCCTTCGAGCGCGATGATCCCGTCCTTCTTCAGCGCGCTCATCTGGCGGCTCACCGTCTCCAGCGTGAGGCCCAGGTAATCCGCCATCGCCTCCCGCGTGATCGGCAGGTCGAAGGTCACGGCGCCGGCCACGCCGCCATGCGTCAGGCTCAGCTGCCGCCGGGCGATGATGGCGAGGAAGCTCGCGATCTTCTCCCGCGCGGTCTTCCGCCCGAGGATCAGCAGCCATTCCCGCGCCGCGTCGAGTTCGTCCATCGTCATCTCGAGCAGGCGGCGGGAGATGGCGGGGGAGGTTTCGATCAGCGCCTCGAACTCCGTCTTGGCGAAGCGGCAGACCATGACGTCGGAAACCGCCGTCACGTCATAGGGCGAGTTGGCGCGGCCCGGGCGGCCGACGAAATCAGAGGGGAGAAGGAGGCCGATCATCTGCCGCCGCCCGTCCTCCATCGTCTGGCTCAGCGTCGCGACGCCGGAGACGATGGAGCCGAGGAAGCGCATCCTGTCCCCCGCCCAGAGGATCGTCTCGCCCGCGGCGTAGGTTTCGTAGGTCTTGATCCGGTTCAGCATGTCCAGCTCCGAATCCTCGCAGCGCGAGCAGACGGCCCGATAGCGGATCGGGCAGTCCCCGCATTCCATGCGGGCCTTCATGCTCGGAGCTTCGCGGCGAAGGGGCATCGGGTTGATTTCGATCAAGGCCGGGTTTCGGATCGGCGTTCAGGCTATGGGAATGAAACACGCTGCGCAACTCGCCGCCGCCGGGCTCTTCCGGGAAAGGCCGCCCCGCTACACCAGCTACCCGACCGCGCCGAACTTCTCCGGCGGGGTCGGGCCGGACACCTTCGCGGACTGGCTGGGGCGGGCGGGCGGCTCCGGCCCGGTCTCGCTCTATCTCCATGTGCCGTTCTGCCGAAGGCTCTGCTGGTTCTGCGCCTGCAGGACACAAGGCACGCGGACGGATGCGCCGGTGGCCGCCTATGTCGAGGCGCTGAAGGCGGAGATCGCGCATGCCTCCGAGGTGGCCGGGCGGCCCCGCCTCTCCCGCCTCCACTGGGGCGGGGGGACGCCGACGATCCTCGCGCCGGAGCTGATCGCCTCGCTGGCCCGGACGATCCGCCGCAGCTTCCCGTTCGCGGAGGGCGCGGAATTCTCCGTCGAGATCGACCCGAACGAGATCGACGCCGGGCGAATCGCCGCGCTGCGGGAGGCGGGGATGACCCGCGCGAGCATCGGCATCCAGGATTTCGACCCGAAGATACAGGAGGCGATCGGCCGGCCGCAGAGCTTCCGCGTGACGGCGGAGGCCGCGGCGGCGCTGCGGCGGGCGGGGATCGAGAGCCTCAACGCCGATCTCGTCTACGGCCTGCCGGGGCAGAACGTCGCCAGCCTCCGCCGCACGCTGCGCCGCCTGCTCTGGCTCCGGCCGGACCGGATCGCGCTCTACGGCTACGCGCATGCGCCGCATCTGGCGAAGCGGCAGGCGATGATCCGGGAGGAGGACCTGCCGAAGGCGCCGCTCCGCTTCGACCTTGCGGAGGCGGCGCGGGAGATTCTCGTCTCCGCCGGCTACGATCCGGTCGGCATCGACCATTTCGCGCTGCCGGCGGACGGGCTGGCCCGCGCGGCGCGGGAGGGGCGACTAAGGCGCAACTTCCAGGGCTACACCGACGACGCGGCGGCGGCGCTGATCGGCCTCGGCGCCTCCTCCATCTCCGAATTCCCCGAAGGCTATGCGCAGAACGCGCCGGCGACCGCGGCGTGGCGGCGGGCGGTGGACACGGGCGCCTTCGCCACCCATCGCGGCCATGTCTTCCGCGGGGAGGACCGGATGCGGAAGGCGGCGATCGAGCGGCTGATGTGCGACTTCGCGCTCGACCTCGGCGACCCGCGGCTCGGCGCCGGGGCCGCGGCGGCGCTCCGCCCGGCGGCGGA
>JAUIDE010000155.1 GCA_030429105.1 Alphaproteobacteria bacterium | reverse complement strand
GCCCCCGCGTCCTCCGCGCCGAAGAGCGCGGCGGCTTCGATCACGAGAAAGGCGCGGAGCCGCTTGCCGCCGGCCAGCGCCCCCCGGCGCATCGCGGCGGCGAGCCGCCCCTCAGCGCCCGGGCCTTCCGGCGGCAGCGCGGCATCGAGCGCGGCCTCCGCCCGGCGCGCGGCGGCGGCGAGGCGGGCGGCGAAGGCGCGCTCGGCTTCCGGGGTCATTCGGCGTCGAAAGGTTCGGCGCCCTTCGCCGCGCCGTCCGCCCCGGCGACGATCTTGCGGACGCGCAGCTCCGCGTCTTTCAGCCTTTCGTCGCAGCGTTTCCGAAGCGCCTCGCCGCGCTCGTAGAGATCGAGCGATTCGTCGAGCGGGGCGGCGGCGTTCTCGAGCTTCGCCACGATGGCCTCAAGCTCCGCCATCGCCTCCTCGAAGCTCATCTCCGCGATGGGTTTCCCGGTCATCCCGCCCGCTCCTTCAGCACCCGGACATGCGCGGCGACGGAAGCCGCCAGCGCCCCGAGGTCATAGCCGCCTTCGAGGAGGGAGACCACCCGCCCGCCGCAATGCTTCGCCGCGAGGTCGCAGAGCCGGCCGGTGATCCAGGCGAAATCCGCCTCCTCCAGCCGAAGCTCCGCCAGCGGGTCCGCCCGGTGGGCGTCGAACCCGGCGGAGATGATGATAAGCTGCGGCGCATGGGCGTCGATCGCGGGCAGCAGCCGCTCCTCCCATGCCCGCTCGAAGGCGGCGCGGCCGGCGCCGGCGGGCAGGGTGGCGTTGAAGATGTTGCCGACGCCCGTCTCGCTCTCCATCCCCGTGCCGGGATAGAGCGGAGACTGGTGGGAGGAGCAGAAGACGGCCCGCGCCTCCCGCTCCAGCACGTCCTGCGTGCCGTTGCCGTGATGCACGTCGAAATCCGCCACCGCGACGCGGGCGAGGCCCTGCGCCTCCAGCGCGTGGAGGGCGGCGATGGCGGCGTTGGAATAGAGGCAGAAGCCCATCGCCCGCTCCCGCTCCGCATGGTGGCCCGGCGGGCGCATGGCGGAGAAGGCGGCCCTCGTCTCGCCGCCCAGAACCATGTCCACCGCCTTCACCGCGGCCCCGGCGGCGCGGCGCGCGGCTTCGAGCGTGCCGGGGGACATGTGCGTGTCCGGGTCGAGCGCGCGGGAGCCGGCGGCGGGCGCGGCGGCCTCGATGGCGGCGAGGTAGCGCTCGGGATGGGCGCGGAGGAGCGCCGCCCGCGCCGCCTCCGGCGCCTCGACCCTGAGCGCGTCGGCGAAATCCGGCGCGGCGAGGGCGGCGGAGACGGCCTCGAACCGCGCGACACGCTCCGGGTGGCCCGGCGGCGTCTCGTGCCCGAGGGCGGAGGGATGGGAGAGGAGGGCGTAGGTCATGGCCCGAGGATCGGGCCGCCGGGCGCCACCGTCAAGCCGCGCTGCGTGCCCGGGCCGGGGCGTGTGCACACAGTGTGCAAGGGGGTCAAGTATATGATAAGATTATATTATCAGAAATAGCGCGCGAAAACCGCAAACGGCCCGCGCGCCCGGTTTCTCCGTGCTCCGCCGGGATCATCTCGACACAGTGAAGGCGAGCGCCGCCTCAGCCCGTCACCTCCGTCAGGAGCGGCTTCCCCGCCAGATGGGCCTTGATGTTGTCCACCACCAGTTGCCCCATCGCCGCGCGGGTCCGCACCGTCGCGCTGCCCTGATGGGGGGAGAGGACGGTGTTGGGCATGGTCAGGAGGTCCGGATGCGGGCGAGGTTCGTCTTCGAACACGTCGAGCGCGGCGCCGCCAAGCGCGCCGGACTTGAGGGCCTCCACCAGCGCCGCCTCGTCCACCACCGCGCCGCGGGAGACGTTGACGAGCCGGCCTTCGGGCCCGAGCGCGGCCAGCACCTCCGCGTTCACCAGCTTCCGCGTCTCCGGCCCGCCGGGGGTGATGACGACGAGCCAGTCCGCCGCCTTCGCCATCTCCGTCAGCGAGGCGAAATAGCGGAAAGGCTGGCCCGCCTGCTCGCTCCGGCCGTGATAGACAACCTCCATCTTCATCGCGACGAGGCGGCGGGCGATCTCCTTCCCGATGCGACCGAGGCCGACGATGCCGGCGGTCGCGCCGGTGAGTTCGGCGGTGAGGGGGAAGTTGCCCTTCGCCGCCCAGTCCCCCCGCCGCGTGTAGGCCTCGGCTTCGGGGATGCGGCGGGCGAGGGCGATCATGAGGCCGACCGTGATCTCCGCCATCGCGTCGTTCAGCACGTCCGGCGTGTTGGTCACGCGGACGGAGCGGGCGTTCGCCGCGGGCACGTTGATGTTGTCATAGCCGACGCCGTAGGAGGAGATGAGCTTCAGCGCGGGAAGCTCCGCCATCAGCGCGGGGGGGCAGCCCCAGTGCCCGTCCGTCGCCACGATCTCCACCTTCGGGCCGACCTCGCGGAGGAAGGCCGCGCGGTCCTCCGCCTCCCAGAGCCGGTGGACGGTTCCGAGGCGCGCGATCTCCTCCATGCAGACGGGGTGCATCGGGGCGATCATCAGGATGTCGGTCATCGGAGGTCCTCCAGGGCTTTTTCTATCAGGGCGTCGGCGGGCAGCGCCACGTCGAGCGCCAGATGCGGCTCGTCCGCTCCTGGCGGCTCGAGCGTGGCGAACTGGCTGTCGAGCAGGGCGGTCGGCATGAAATGGCCGGTGCGGAGGGTCATGCGCTGCGCGATTTCCTCCCGGCTCCCGGTCAGGTGGACGAAGAAGACCGGCTCCCCCGCACCCGCCGCCAGCCTTTCCCGATAGGCGCGGCGGAGGGCGGAGCAGGCGATGACGGCGCGGCCCTCCCGCGGCGCGGCGGCGGCGATGGCGTCGAGCCAGGGCCAGCGGTCTTCGTCCATCAGCGGGGTTCCGGCGCTCATCTTCGCGATGTTCGAAGGGGGGTGCAGCGCGTCCGCCTCCAGGAAGGCCGCGCCAAGGCCTGCGGCGAGTCCCTGCCCGATGGTGGACTTGCCGCAGCCGGCGACGCCCATGACGCAGACGAGGCGGGGCGATCTCATGCCGCGAAATACCGGTCGAGTACGCCGCGATAGATGCGGGCGAGGGCGCGGATCTCCTCCACCGGCGCGCTTTCGTCCACCTGGTGCATGGTCTGGCCCACGAGGCCGAATTCGGCCACCGGGCACATCGCCTCCACATAACGGGCGTCCGAGGTGCCGCCCGTGGTGGAGAGGGCGGGGCGAAGGCCCGTCTCCGCCTCCGCCGCGTCCGAGATGATCTCGGAGAGGCGGCCGGGCTCGGTGATGAAGCTCTCGCCGGAGACGCGGAACTCCGTCTCGATCGTCACGCCGGTTCCCGCGGCAGCGGCGGCGGCCTCCTGCAGCAGCATGAGGGCGAGGGATTTCGACGTGTGCGCGTCGTTGAAGCGGATGTTCACGGTCGCTCGCGCCCGTTCGGGGATGACGTTGGAGGCGGGGTTGCCGACGTCCACCGTGGTGATCTGGAGCGTCGAAGGGTCGAAATGCGCCGTCCCCCGGTCCAGCTCCCGGCTCGCGAGACGGTCGAGGAGGCGCATGAGCGGATGGAGCGGGTTGGCTGCGCGGTGGGGATAGGCGGTGTGGCCTTGCCTTCCCGTCGCCGTGAACTTCGCCGTCATAGAGCCGCGGCGGCCGATCTTGATCATGTCGCCGAGGCGCTCGGGGCAGGTCGGCTCGCCGACGAGGCAATGGTCGAGGCTTTCGCCGTTGGCGCGCATCCAGTCGAGAATTGCCGGCGTGCCGTCGACCGAGTCGCCTTCCTCGTCGCCGGTGATGAGGAGCGCGACGGTTCCCGCACCCCCTTCGGCCCGGTAGGCGGCGGCGGCGGCCGCGAAGGCGGCGACGCCGGATTTCATGTCTACCGCGCCGCGGCCCCAGATTCGGCCCTCCGCGATCTCCGCGGCGAAGGGCGGATGGGTCCAGTCCGCCTCGTCGCCCGGCGGCACGACGTCAGTATGGCCGTTGAAGCCGAAGACGGGGCCGCCCGTTCCCGCCTTCGCGAAGAGGTTGGCGATGCCGTTCCGGTCGCAGCGATGGACGCTGAACCCCGCCGCCGAGAGCCGCTCCGAAAGAAGCGGGATCGCGCCATCATCGGCGGGGGTGACGGAGGCGCGGCGAACGAGCGCCTGGGTAAGCTCCACCGGGTCTATCGGGTCGGTCATCTCAGTCTCTCCACGATGGTGGGAACCTCCGCGGGGGCGTGCGCGAGGGCGGCGACGCCCGCCGCCTCCAGCTCCTCCCGCCCGCCGAAGCCCCAGAGCGCGCCGATGGCGGCGACGCCGTTGTGCCGCGCCCCGCGCGCGTCATGCACCCGGTCCCCCAGCATGAAGCTGCGGGCCGGGTCCGCCCCCGTCTCCGCGAGGCAATGGGCGAGGAGGTCCCGCTTGTCCGTTCGCCGCCCGTCAAGCTCGGAGCCGAATTCGGCGTCGAGCAGGTCCGCGAGGCCGAAATGGCGGGTGACCTTCGGCGCATAGGCGATGGGCTTCGCGGTGGCGAGCGCGAGGCGGAAGCCCATGGCGCGGAAGGCGGCGAGCATGTCATGCGCGCCGTCATAGACGCGGGCGTCGAAGATGCCGCCGTCATTGTAATGCTCGCGGTAGAGGGCGAGGGCGCGCGCCGCCTCCGCCTCCGGCACGCCGAGACGGGGAAAGCTCTCCTGCAGCGAGGGGCCGATGCAGGCGCGGAGCGCGGTCTCTTCCGGCTCCGGCGCGCCGACGCCTCGGAGCGCGTGGCGGATGGCGGCGGTTATGCCGGGCGCGCTGTCCGTCAGCGTTCCGTCGAGATCGATGAAGACCCAGGCGCTCATCGGCCGGGCTCCGGGCGGAGACGGGCGGGGCTCACAGGCCCATCTGCCGGGCCGCGAGGTCTCGCATCACCTCCTCCGAGCCGCCGCCGATGGCCATGACCTTCACCTCCCGCCACGTCCGTTCGATCCGCCCGCCGCGGAGATAGCCGGCGCCGCCCATGATCTGCATCGCCTCTGAGGCGACGAACTCGAGCGATTTCGACCCGAAAACCTTCGCCTTTGCGATCTCGGCCACTGGCGTCTCGCCCTCGTTCATCAGCCAGCATATCTGGTTCACCAGCGCCTCCGTCGCGTCGATCTGCGCCGACATGTCGGCGAGCTTGTGGCGGATCGCCTGCCGTTCGATCAAGGGGGCTCCGAAGGTCTTCCGCTCCCGCGCCCAGGCGACGGAATCCTCGAAACAGGCCTTCATCGCGCCGAGGCAGCCCGCCGTCATCCCGATGCGCTCATAGTTGAAGTTGCGCATGATGGCGAGGAAGCCGCGCCCTTCCTCCCCCAGCATGTTTTCCGCCGGCACGCGCACGCCCTCGAAATGCAGCGTCGCTGTGTCGGAGGCCCACCAGCCCTGCTTGCGGGAAAGCGCGGTGCGGGAGAAGCCGGGCATGTCCGCCTCGACGAGGAAGAGGCTGATTCCCTTCATTCCCTCGCCGCCGGTTCGGGCGCCGACGACGTAGAAGGAGGATTTCATGCCGCCGGTGATGAAGGTCTTCTCGCCGTCGATGACCCAATG
>JAUIDE010000154.1 GCA_030429105.1 Alphaproteobacteria bacterium | reverse complement strand
ACACGCCGGAGGCCGGGTTCTCCGGAACGGAGACGATCCTCTACACGATCTCGGACGGCTTCGCCGTCGCGACGGCGACGCTCTCCATCGTGGTCGAGGCGAACGGAACGCCGGTTGCGGTCGACGACGATTACTCGACCGGGTTCGGGGACGACCTGACCATCGGCGCGGGCGAGGGGCTGCTGGCGAATGACAGCGACCCGGATTTCGACCCGATCTCCGTGGTCGGCTTCCAGCAGGCGGCGAACGGCGAGCTGAGCGTCTTCCCGGACGGCTCCTTCACCTACACGCCGGAGGCCGGGTTCTCGGGGACGGAGACGATCCTCTACACGATCTCGGACGGCTTCGCCGTCGCGACGGCGACGCTCTCCATCGTGGTCGAGGCGAACGGGACGCCGGTCGCGGTCGACGACGACTACACGACCGGGTTCGGGGACGACCTGAACATCGGCGCGGGCGAGGGTCTGCTGGCGAATGACAGCGACCCGGATTTCGACCCGATCTCCGTCGTCGGCTTCCAGCAGGCGTCGAACGGCGAGCTGGCCGTCTTCCCGGACGGCTCCTTCACCTACACGCCGGACGCCGGGTTCTCCGGGACTGAGACGATCCTCTACACGATCTCGGACGGCTTCGCCGTCGCGACGGCGACGCTCACGATCGAGGTCGCTGGCGAGGAGGATCGCCCCTTCATCTTCGGCACCGAAGGAAGCGATCGGCTGATTGCCCCGGGCACGGGCGCCATCATCGACGGCGGCGCGGGGCGCGACGTCTTCATCGCCGGGGCGGGTGCGGACACGTTCATCCTCAGCGACGGCGACGGGGACCAGTTCCGCCGCTTCGACGCCTCGATGGACAAGCTCGACATCTCGGCCTGGGGCGCGGAAAGCTTCGATGAACTGGTGATCTTCGACCGGGCCGGCCAGCAGCCGGACTCCCGGCTCATCACGATCCTGCACGCAGAATCGAACAACCTCGCCTTCCACTACGAGATTGGCGACAGGCTGTCCGCCGACGACTTCACCGCGGACAACTTCATATTCGCCAACCCGCTCAACCTGGCGTGAAGCGGGCCCGCCCGCGCCTTTACGGCGCGGGCGGGGCTGGCCGCCGGCCGCCGGCTCTGCTATCGCGCGCGGGGAGGAACGCTCCGATGGCAGTCACTCCGTTCGACAGTGCGCTCTGGCGCGACCTCTATGGCGACGCCGAAATCGGCGCGCTCTTCACTGACGCGGCGGAGCTTCGCGCCCTGATGCTGGCGGAGGCCGCGCTCGCCCGCGTGCAGGGGCGGCTCGGCCTCGTTCCCGAAAACGCCGCCGCGGCGATCACGCGGGCGGCCGCCGAGGTGGCGCTCGATCCCGCCTCCCTCTCGCGCGGCGTCGCGGAGGCCGGTGTCTCCGTCCCGGCTTTCGTCGAGGCGTTTCGCGCCGCTCTGCCGCCAGAGGCTGGATCTTGGCTGCATTTCGGGGCCACCAGCCAGGACATTCTCGATACGGGCCTCGTCCTCCGCCTCCGGCGGGCGCTCGAAATCCTCGAGGGGCGGCTCGCCGAACTCGCCGCGACGCTGGCGAAGAAGGCCGCCGCAGAGGCCGAAACCGTGATGGCCGCCAGGACGCGCGGCCAGATCGCGACGCCGACCACGCTCGGAGCGAAGATCGCCGTATGGCGCGCGCCGCTCCTGCGCGCCGGGGCGCGGATCGGGGAGGCGAAGGGCAGGGCGCTCCGCGCCTCGCTCGCTGGCGCCTCCAGCACGCTCGCGGCCTTCGGACCGAAGGGGCAGGAGCTCGCCGCCGCCTTCGCCGCCGAACTCGGCCTCGCGCACGATCCCGTCCCCTGGCACGCGGCGCGGGACGGGATCGCGGAAATCGGCTCCGCCCTCACGCTCATGACGGGCGCGCTCGGCAAGATCGGGCTCGATGCGCGGGAGCTGATGCAGACCGAAGTTGCCGAAATCGCGGCCGGCCCCGGCGGCGGCTCCTCCACGATGCCGCACAAGGCCAATCCTGTGCGGGCCGAGGCCCTGATCGCGCTGGCGAAGGCGAATGCCGGGATCGTCGGGCGGCTCTTCGAGGCGCAGCTTCACGCGCAGGAGCGCGAGGGCGCCGCCTGGGCGCTGGAATGGCTGACCCTGCCGCAGATCGTCGTCGCCAGCGGCGCGGCGCTCCGCCATGCGCAGGCGCTCGCCGCCGCGCTGGAGGCGCGCCCGGCGGCGATGGCGCGCACGCTGCAAGCGGCGGGGGATTTTCCGCTTGCGGAGGCGGCGACCTTCGCGCTCGCGCTGCATATCGGCCGGCCGGAGGCGCAGGCGCTGGTGAAAACGGCCTGCGCCCGCGCAGCGGCCGAGGGCCGCCCCCTGCGCGACATCCTGGCCGAGACCTCCGATGCGCCGGTCGACTGGGCCGCCACGCTCGACCCCGCCGCCTATCTCGGGGCCGCGCCTGAGATCGCGCGGCGGTGAGCGCCGTAAATGGTCTCAAAACTCCGGGGCGATATATGATACGGCTGGATCAGGCGACGCTCCGGAGGCGCTCCATGGATACCCAAGCCGGGCTCGGGCGGCAGTGACGGCGAGCTCAACCTTCGACGCCTCGACGCGAACGGGCGTGGCGGACGCAAAGGGCGCGCCTTGGCTGGCGGGGCTCGCCCTGCTCATCCTGCTGACCCCCGCCTACTTTCTGGTGGGCGACATCCTGCTCGACCCTGGCCGGGTCTTCTTCGCGCTCATGACTCCATGGCTGGTGATCCAGCTGCTCTCGGGCAAGTTGCCCGGCGGCATTCTTCTCGCAGACAAGTTCGTTCTGGGTTATTGCGCATGGTTTTCGTTCGCCATGTTCCTGCATCATCCGCTTCAATTCTCTCTTATTAACGTTCCCTTGCATCTCATATATATTCTTGGCGGCTATCTGGTTGCACGATATTCGATCCGTTCGTTCGCGGATTTCCGGGCTTTGATGTTGCTGATCGTTTGCCTGACCGTTTTCTTTCTTCCTTTTGCGATTTACGAGTCGATCACTACGCACTTCGTGATCCCGTATTTTATCAAGAGCATAGGTATAGGCACCATATCTGATGTAAACTACTGCTGCCGCTTCGGCCTTGACCGGGCTCAGGTCGTGTTTTCCCACCCGATTCACTTTGGCTATTTCTGCTCGTTTGCTGTCGGCGCCTTTTTCGTCTCCTACGCGCGCAGCGTTCCGTCTTTTGTGCGGCTGCTGATCTGCCTGTTGATGACCGTCGCTTGCGTGATGTCGGTGTCGAGCGGCCCGCTCCTTTCGATCCTGCTTCAGGGCGCGGTGATCTTTTACTGGTTGATCACCCGCAACATGAAAAAGCCCTGGATCAAGTTGTTCAGAATTCTCGGAGTGCTCTATCTGATCCTCGAAGTCGCCTCCAATCGCCCGGCGATCTATGCAATCGCCGAGCGCATGGCGTTCAGCCCCGGGAACGCGTTCAACCGGCGCCTGATCTTCGAATACGGCATGGAGCAATTCTGGAGAACGCCGATACTGGGGATCGGGTATCGCAGAATTCCAACCATGCCGTTCTGGATGAAGGACAGCGTGGACAATCACTGGCTCGTGATCGCCGTGGCCTATGGTTTCCCCGCATTTCTTGCCTTCGCCGGCGTGTTCTTTCTCGTCTTCCGCCAGGTCGGAAAGAACTATTCCAGCCCGGACGCAGAGTGGGTCAGGGCGAACTTCGCCGTCGCGGTGATGCTCGCGGGCCTCGTTCTGGTGCTTGCGACGGTGGCCATCTGGCTTGACACCCTGTCGATGACCTACATGCTCCTCGGCACGTCCGCCTTCATCTTCTACGCGCAGCCGAAGACGACCGCGGCGACAGGCCCGCAGGAATTCGTCAGGCGCGCGGTGTTCGGCGACATGCGGGCGGAGGCGGCGGAACGCGCGTCCGGCGGTCGGGCGACGCCGGCTCCTGTCAGCCAGCCGCAGGCGAAACCGGGGCGCCGCACCGTTCTCTGATCTCCGGCGCCGCCGCCCTCTCAGCCGAACCCGCCCTTCATCGCGACGCCGCCGGCCCAGGTCTCCGCCACGGCGCGATCATCCCCGAGGATGAGGAGCGCGAAGAGAAGGTCGGAGGGGCTCTCCGCCCGCGCCGCGCGTTGCGCGAGGACGGGCGTCGTCTCCGGATCGAGCGCGACGATGTCCGCCGCCGCGCCGGGGGCGAGCCGCCCGAGTTCAGGCCGCCGCATCGCGCGCGCCGAGCCTTCGGTCGCCAGCCAGAACAGCTGCGCCGGGTGCAGCGCGGCGCCCCGCAGCTGCCCGATCTCGTAGGCCGCCCGCATCGTCGCCAGCATGGAGAAGGAGGAGCCGCCGCCGACATCCGTCGCAAGGCCGACCTCCACGCCCGCCGCCTTCAGCCCCGCCACGTCGCAGAGCCCGGAGCCGATGAAGGCGTTGGAGGTCGGGCAATGGGCGACAGCCGCGCCGCGCTGCGCCAGCGCCGCCTTCTCCCGCGGCTCGAGATGGATCGCATGGCCCATGATCGCCCCCGGGCGCACAAGCCCGAAGCGCTCGTAGACGGCCAGATAATCGGCTTCCTCCGGATAGAGCCGGCGCACCCACGCTATTTCCTCGGTTTGCTCGGAAAGATGCGTCTGCATCGCGCAATCCGGGTTCGCTGCGAAGAGCGCGCCCGCCGCCTCCAGCTGTGCGGGGCTCGAAGTCGGCGCGAAGCGGGGCGTTATGGCATAGGCGAGCCGCCCCCGTCCGCGCCAGCGCGCGATCAGCGCCGCGCTCTCGTCATGCCCGCGCTGCGCATCGTCGATGAGGCCCTCTGGCGCGTTCCGGTCCATCATCACCTTGCCGGCGGTCATCGCCATGCCGCGCCGCTCCGCCGCGGCGAAGAGCGCGTCCACGCTTTCGGGATGGGTTGTGCAATAGGCCGAAGCGGCGGTGATCCCGTTGGCGAGGAGAAGGTCGAGATAATCTTCCGCCACCGCCGCGGCGTAGGCCGGGTCGCCGAAGCGCATCTCCTCGGGAAATGTGTAGCGGTTCAGCCAGTCGATCAGCCGCGCGCCCCAGCTCGCGATGATCCGGGTCTGCGGGTAATGGTTGTGGCAGTCGACGAACCCGGCGGCGAGGATCCGCCGCCCGCAATCGACGCGCCGCGCCTGCGGATGCGCGACGATCAGCGCGTCCGCCTCTCCCGCCGCTTCGATCAGACCGCCGCGCATGAGGACCGCCCCTCGCTCGCGCCACTCAATCGCCTCCTCAGGCGGAACGAGGAAGGGGTCGGCCCGGAAGCCGAAGGTCCGGCCGAGAAGAAGAACGCCGTGATCCGCCATGAGGCAGCGGTAGCCGAAGCCGCGCCCGCCGCCAAGCGTCGAGGCGGCCCGCCGGGCCGGAGCGCGAATCCCCCCGTGCACTCGACGGGCCGGGCGCCTTCGCGCTACCTCTGCGGTAGGCGATGGCGGCGCAGGGTCGGTTCATGGGCGGCGGGCTGAGGGAAAGGCTCTTCGCGCGCTACTGGCGCCGCCGCTTCCGCGCGGCGCGGGACATGGGCGCCTTCCTCGCCGTGATCCG
>JAUIDE010000031.1 GCA_030429105.1 Alphaproteobacteria bacterium | reverse complement strand
CTCCGTCGAGCCGCCGAGGAACAGGATCGGCGTCGCGCTCATCTTCTCCCTCAGGATCGGCCCGGCCCGCCCGGCGAATTCCGGGTCGCCCGGCGTCGTTCCCTCCACCACGAGATACATGTCGAAATCCAGCGCCAGCAGCAGCGAGAGCGAGAGCCGCTTCTGCAATGTGGAGGAATAGGTCTTCACCGGCATGTCCATGTAGCGGCCGATCCGCGCGAGGTCGATGACGAAGGCCAGAACGTCGTCCGGGTCGAGCCCGTATATCATCGCGATGTAGCGGCAATTTTCCGCCCCCGACAGGGCGGGAATGAGGCCGCTGACCCCGCCGACCGGCCAGCTGATCTTGCCGTAGCGGTATATCTTCCCGCCATCCGGCTGCTCCGCGCCCATGATGAGGTTCACGAGAGTCGTGACGCCCGCGCGCGGCGGCACGACGAGGCCGAAATTCTCCTCGAAATGGGCGGTGAAGGTCGCGTGCGCGATCACCGGCCGCATGCGCCCGCGAAAGTAGAAGGACTTGCTGACATCCTCGAATTGCAGCATCCGCGCCCTGACCTCGCCCGCCGGCTGTGCGGGAGACTACAATCATGGGCGCCAATTGGCAAAATCGCCTTAACCCCGGTCGAAGGCCCCCGCCTTCCAGGCCCGCCACCAGGCGACGAAGCGGCGCAACCCCTCTTCGAGCGGGGTGTCGGGGCGGAAGCTGACCTCCTCCATGAGTCCGCTCACATCCGCCCATGTCCGCTCGACATCCCCCGGCTGCATCGGCGCGAGTTCGATGACCGCCTTCCGCCCGATCTCACGTTCGAGGATGGAGACGAGCGCGCCGAGCCGCTCCATCCGCCGGTTGCCGATGTTGAAGACGCGCCAGGGCGCGAAGGAGCGCGAAGGGTCCGGCGCCGACCGGTCGAAATCCGGGTCAGGCGCAGCCGGGCGGGGGAGGAGGCGGGCGACGCCTTCGGTCACATCGTCGATATAGGTGAAGTCCCGCTCCATCCGCCCCTCGTTGAAGAGCCGGATCGGCCGCCCTTCCGCAATCGCCTCCGCGAAGAGGAAATAGGCCATGTCGGGCCGCCCCCAGGGGCCGTAGACGGTGAAGAACCGGAGCCCCGTGCAGGGCAGGCCGTGCACATGCGCATAGGCATGCGCCATCGCCTCGTTCGCCTTCTTCGTCGCCGCGTAGAGGGAGAGCGGATGGTCCACGCTCCGCCGTTCGGTGAAGGGCGCCCGCCCCTCCGCGCCGTAGACGGAGGAGGAGGAGGCGTAGACGAGATGCGCCACGCCCTCCCGCCGGCAGCATTCGAGGATGTTCAGGAAGCCGGTGAGATTCGAGGCGCCGTAGGCTGCCGGGTTCTCGATGGAATACCGCACCCCCGCCTGCGCAGCGAGATGTGCGACATATCGCGGCCTCGCCTCCTCGAAGACGCGAGAAAGCGCTTCGGCGTCTTCCAGCCCCGCCTCGACGAAGCGGAATCCCTCCCGCCCGGCGAGTCGTGCGAGCCGCGCCCTTTTCAGCGACACGTCGTAATAGGGGTTCACATCGTCATAGCCGACGACGGAAACCCCCGCCGCCAGCAGCCGCTCGGACAGATGGTAGCCGACGAACCCCGCCGCGCCCGTGACGAGAACGGGCGAGGGCCCGAGCGCAGCCGCCCAATCCGCCTCCCCCATCGCTCAGGCCTTCTTCTCGACGCGGCAGACGGCGCCGGCGACGAAGGCCATCACGGCGGCGAAGAAGGAGAAGAGCGCGCCCATCTTCGCCGCGTCCTGGACCGGCCCGGTCTCGAAGGCGACGGAGGCGACGAAGAGAGAGACGGTGAAGCCGATGGCCGCAACGCAGCCGAGGACGAAGAGATCGGGCATCCGCATCCCCTCCGGCAGGCCGAGGCCCATAGGTTTCGCCGCCAGCCAGCCCATAAGGAATATGCCGACCGGCTTGCCCACGAGCAGGCCCAGCAGCACGAGCCACGTCGCATCCCCCATCGAGGAGAACTGAACGCCCGCATTCGCCAGCCCGAAGAAGAAGAGTACGACCTCGACGGGGTTCTTCAGCAGGTGCTCGCTGTGATTGAGCAGGTCGGTCTGATGATGCTCCACCTCATCGAACAATCCGAAGTCTATGTCGGCATGGGGAATGGCCGGGATGATCGGCAGGAGGCCGAGCGCCGGGTGGATGCCCGCCTCCTGGAACCCGTACCAGGAAAGGGCCGCGCCGATGAGATAGGGCCAGAAGCCGAGAACCTTCCGGCAGAAGGTCGTCGCCGGCTTGTCGCGCTTGCCCCGGTCCATGATCCGAGGCAGCCGGTTGAAGAGGAGCCATGCGCCGAAAGCGGCGCCGAGGGAGAGCAGCAGCCATTCCGGCGCCAACTCGCCGGACGGATAGAAGATCGCGAGGATCAGGAGCCCCGCCGCGTCATCCGCGATGGCGAGGAGGAGGAGGAAGCGCACGGCGGGGTGGCCGGCGCCGAAGATCAGCCGCCCGACGAGGTACGAGAAGGCGATGTCCGTCGCCGTCGGGATCGCCCAGCCGTTCGAGACCGCCTCGAAGGTGGTGGAGCCCATCGTCGCGGCGAGGCCGAGATAGACGGCGATCGGGCCAAGCATGCCGCCCGAGGTCGCGATCAGCGGCGTCAGCGCCTTCTTGCCCCGCAGGCTCCCGTTCTTCAGCGCCACCGCCTCCCAGACTTCCTTGCCCGCAATGGCGAAGAAGAAGGCCATGCCGACATCGTTGATGAGGTAGTGGAGCGTCAGAGTGCGATGGACATGGCCTTCCGCGTCCACATGGGCGTGGCCGATCCAGGCGTGATCGACGATGACGTATTCGATCAGGTGATGGTAGCTGGCGTAATCGATATTGGCCCACGCGAGGCCGATCAGAGCGCCGAGTATCAGAAGCGCGGAATATTCCGCCAGAAATCCCCAGACGCGGCGCATTGGCGGCTCCCTCTTCCGGCGGAGGCCATCGCGGCCTCCACGCGCATGCCCCGCATGCATAGTCCGGGCCGCAGGCGGTTTCAAACCGACATGGCGCAGCCGGGCGGCATCCCGCGGGAAACCGGGTTCACGCTAAACCAGCTCGCGAAGCCCTATTTCTGATTATATATAAAAATCAGATGGATAACCCCCATGCACACTGTGTGCACAGGGTTCGAAGGCCCGGTCAGATCGCCATCTTCCGGCTTTCCTCGATATAGATTTCCCGAAGCCGCGTCGCGATCGGCCCCGGAACGCCGCCGCCGATCGCCGCCCCGTCGATCTCCACGACCGGGGTGACGAAGGCGGAGGCGGCGGTGCAGAAGGCTTCGTCCGCCGCCTTCGCCTCCTCGATGGAGAAGGCCCGCTCCTCGACCTTCATCTGCGCCTCCTTCGCGAAGCGGATCACCGCCGCCCGCGTGATGCCGTGGAGGATCTCGTTGCCGAGATGGCGGGTCACGATGGTCCCGCCCTTCACGATCCAGGCGTTGTTCGAGGTGCCCTCGTTCACCATGCCGTCCGTCACCAGCCAGGCGTCGTCCTTCCCTTGCGCCTTCGCCTCCATCTTGGCGAAGGAGGGGAAGAGGAGCTGGACCGTCTTGATGTCCCGCCGCGCCCAGCGCTGGTCCTCCACCGTGACGACCTTGAGCCCCGTCTTCGCCGCCGGGGCGTTCACGAGGTCCTTCGCCTGGGTGAAGAGCACAATCCCCGGCGTCGCATCCTTCGGCCAGGCGAAATCCCGGTCCGCCGCGCCGCGGGTGACCTGCAGGTAGATCATGCCGTTTTCCAGCGCGTTCCGCTCGACCATCTGGCGGTGAATCTCGAGGAGTTCGTCATCCGTGCAGGCCGGCTTCATCTTCAGCTCGGAAAGCGAGCGATGCAGCCGGGCGACATGGCCGGCATAGTCCACCAGCTTGCCGTCGATCACCGAGGTGACCTCGTAGACCCCGTCGGCCATCAGGAAGCCCCGGTCGAAGACGGAGATCTTCGCCTCCGCCTCGGGCACATATTCTCCGTTCACATAGACGATCCGGCTCATGCTCATCCCCAGAGTTCGGGCGCCGGCGGGTGCACGCCCTGCGCGTCATAGACAAGGCCGGGCCGCCTGTCCCTCGCGAGGAGCAGCGGCCCGTCGAGATCGGTGAAGGCCGCGCCCTGCGCGGCGAGCACGGCCGGCGCCATGCCGAGGGAGGAGCCGATCATGCAGCCGACCATAACCTTCATCCCCGCCTCGAGCGCCGCCTCGCGAAGCGCCAGCGCCTCGGTCAGCCCGCCGGTCTTGTCGAGCTTGATGTTGACCATGTCGTACTTGCCGACCAGCCCGTCGAGCGAGGCGCGGTCATGCGCCGCCTCGTCGGCGCAGACGGGAAGCGGCCTGTCCGCACCGGCGAGCGGCGCATCCTCCCCCGCCGGCAGCGGCTGCTCCACCATCGCGACGCCGAGGCTGAGGAGAAGCGGCGCGATCTCCGTATAGAGGTCCAGCGTCCAGCCCTCGTTCGCGTCCACGATCATCGTCGCGCCGGGCGCGCCGCGGCGGACGGCGCGGAGACGGTCGAGATCCTCCTCGCCGCCGCCGAGCTTGATCTTCAGGAGCGGGCGATGCGCATTCTCCCGCGCCTTCGCCTCCATCTCCTCGGGGCTCGCGAGCGAGAGCGTATAGGCGGTGACCTGCGGCTTCGGCTCTGGCAGCCCCGCCAGTTCCCAGGCGCGCTTGCCCGCGCGCTTCGCCTCAAGGTCCCAGAATGCGCAGTCGAGCGCATTCCGCGCCGCGCCCGGCTTCATTTCGGCGTTAAGCGCGGCGCGGGTCGCGCCGCCCGAGGCGAGCCATGCCTCGATCTCCGCGATCACGCCTTCCTGCGTCTCGCCGTAGCGGGCATAGGGCACGCATTCGCCCATGCCGCGATGCGCGCCGTCGATCAACTCGACCGACACCACCTCCGATACGGTCCTAGACCCGCGGGAGATGGTGAAGACCCCGGCGATGGGGAAAAGTTCCCGCCGGACCACTCCCCTCACGGGAGCGCGTCCACCAGCTTCGCCGCGCCGAAGCGGTAGGGGTCGGTCGCCGGCAGGCCCATCTCGTCCTCCACCTTCGCGAGATAGGCCTTCGCCTCGGCCTCGCTCATGTGAGCCGTATTGATCGAGCATGCGATGGAGACGCAGTCCGGGTTCACCACCCGCGCCAGCGTCTCCGCCAGCGGGCGGAGCGGTGCGAGGCCGGGGGAGGGATAATGCGGCAGGCCGCGCATATGCGTCCGCGTCGGCTCATGACAGAGCACGAGATAATCCGGCGCGCCGCCATGCACGAGCGCCAGCGTCACCCCCGAGTAGGAGGGGTGGAAGAGGCTGCCCTGCCCCTCGATCAAATCGACATGATCCTCGTCGTTCGGCGGGGTCAGCACCTCCACCGCCCCGGCCATGAAGTCCGCCACCACCGCGTCAAGCGGCACGCCGCCGCCTGTAATGAGGATGCCGGTCTGCCCCGTGGCGCGGAAGGTCGCTTTCCTGCCCCGCGCCAGAAGCTCCTTCTCCATCGCAAGCGTCGTGTACATCTTCCCGCAGGAACAATCCGTCCCGACCGCGAGCACGCGCTTGCCGCTCCGCATCTTCCCCTCGCCGATCGGATACTTGAAGACCGGCAGACGCACGTCGAAGAGCTGCCGCCCCGTCCGCTGCGCGGCGGCGACGAGCTGCGCCTGATCCTTCAGAAGCGTGTGAAGCCCAGCGGCGATGTCCATCCCCGCCTCCATCGCCTCGACGAGCACGGCCATCCAGGCGTCCGAGATGATCCCGCCCCGGTTGGCGACGCCGATCACCAGCGTCTGGGCCCCGGCGGCGGCGGCCTCCGCGACAGTCATCTCCTTCAGGCCCATATCCGCCTTGCAGCCCGGCAGACGGAGCTGCCCGACCGAAGCGTCGGGCCGCCAGTCCTTGATCCCCTGCGCCACCTTGGCGGCGAGGGCGTCCGGCGCGTCGCCGAGGAAGAGGAGATAGGGCTGTCGCAGCATCGGGGCCTCCGTGTCGAAAGCCTGAATTCGGGGGTTAACGGCGCATGAAGTCAACCCGCGCTGTTGCGGCGCAGCGAAATCGCAACGGGCTTGCGGATGCGGCGCGTCGGCGCGGCAATCTCCACAGATACTTGCGTGATCGACGTCAACGCTCGAAGAATCTTCGGCATCGCCGCCGCAGACTGGCGCGTCATTCGTGCTTTCCTAGGCGGGACAACAGCCTCTCCGCCCCGGTCAGGAGGGCGAAGGCGAAGACGCCCCAGAGGATCAGGTCATAAGCCCCGAGCCCGAGCATTCGCATCCAGCCCCGCCAGAGGTCCCCGCCCGGCGGCAGGACGCCGAGGAGCGGCTCCGGCCCCCAGAGCCGGAGCGGCCAGAACCGGGAAATATAAGCCAGCGCCAGCGCGAGCAGGAGAAACAGGACCGCGCCGAGGAGACCGCGCATCTCAGAGCGCCCTCAGCGTCGCCGGGTCTATCCGGAAGACGAGCAGGTCGCCTACCCGTTCGATTTCTCCTTCGACGGAGACATACGCGGCGGTGAAGGCGAGCGCCTCCGGCGGGAGCGGCCCGCCCTCCGGCCCGGCCATCAGCAGGAACTCCGCGCCCTCGACCGGCGCCGCGGAGACGAACACGGCCGGAACCCCGCCGGTGATGCAGAGATTGGCGCAGGCCTTGTGCGAGAGGTCGCGCCCGGGCCGCATCGCCCCGGCGGCGCATTTCCCGTCGCAGATTTCGCCTTCGAGGCGCCAGCGCCCGAGCCGTTCGGGAGGGGAGAGCGCGGGCGCCTCGCCTTCCGCCGCCGCAAGGTTCGCGTCCCCGCCGCCGATCTGGAGCATGTCGAGATCGCCGCGCCTGAGGATCACGCCGCCCGCCTTCACGAGTCTCCCGTCAAGCGCAGCGGCCTGCGGCGGCGCGAACTTCCCGCCGCCCGAGAGCATCACCGTCCGCCCGGCGGCGAGGCGTTCGGAGCCCTCCGTCACCCGGATCACCGGATAGGGATGTAGGGAAAGGACGCCCGTCACCTCCTGCCGCCCGAAATCGAAGCGGAAGCCGGCCTCCTCCGGCGCGGCCTGTGTGGACGCCGCGAACCACCCGGCGGCGGCGAAAAGCAGGATCAGAGCGACGGCGATTGCGGCGAGGAACGGCCGGAGCCCCGGCGGGATCGGGAAGAAGCCGATGAAGAACTCGTCCCGCGCCCTCATCTCGGGGCCTCAAGCGGCTGAACCGGCGTTCCGGGCGGGTTCGCCCGCGCGTCGAGCTCGATCGTCCCGGAGCGGAGCCGCAGCCGGTACGTCGGCACCTTCTCGGTGAAAGGGGCCGGCGAGCATCCGTCCTCGACCCGGTACTGGAAGCCGTGCCAGGGGCAGGTCACACAGCCGTCCACGATCCGCCCCTCGCCCAGCGGCCCGTTCTGGTGCGCGCAGGCGTTCGAGATGGCGGAGAACCGGCCCTCATGGCGGAAGACCGCCGCGCGCTCGCCGCCGGAGAGCCGGACGACCCGCGCGCGCCCCTCCTCGATCTCCTCCGGCCGGCAGACGGGAACCCACTCTCCCGCAGCCGCCGCGGCCCGCCGCTCCTTCCGCCACGCGGCGAGATGGAGCCCGGCGACGACCAGCGCCAGCGACCAGACCAGCACGGGAAAGGCGAGCCCCCTCACCCCCTGCGCCGCGCCGAGCGTCACATGCGCGACGACGGCGGCGTAGGCCGGATAGATGAGGTAGTGCAGCGACTTCCAGATCCGCGGCGTCAGGAACGAGAGCCAGAAATCATGGCTCGTCGCCGCGAGGATCAGGAGCGCGAGGAGCGCGAAGATCCCGAACGCCTCGAAAGGGAAGCCGAGCGCCCGGTCATAGGCCGTGTTGGAAAAAAGCAGCGCCTCCCATGAGGGGAAGGGCGTGAAGACGAAATACCAGTTGAAGACGAAGAGGAAATGGCTGAGCGCGACCAGCGCCGTCATCACCCCGAAATGCCGGCGGTTGTAGAGGAGCGGGAGGAACCGGACGTCGAGCCGCGCCAGCGGGCCGATCATCAAGATGACGCTCATCATCAGGAAGGCGCAGGAGCCGAAGGCGCGGGCGTTATGGATCTGCGGCGTGATCGGGTTCGCATGGCCGAGAAGGGCCGGGCCAAGCTCGACGAAAATCCAGAGATAGAGCCCGACGGCGAGCGCGAGGGCGAGGTTGTAGCGGTGCTTGAACCCGTTCCACTGCACCGGGATGTAGGAAACGCTCATTCCGGCGCCTCCAGCAGCACGGGCGCGCCCGCGGGCGGCCCCTGCCGGATCGCGAGCCCGGCGATGATCGTCAGCGGGATCAGGACGGCGAGAAGCAGCGCCGCGAAGGCGTGCGCCCGCCGCGGCGGCAGGTGCCGCTTCGCCCAGTCGTCCCGCCCCGTCTCGAGCAGGAACCAGCGCCAGAGGACGAGCGGCCAGATCAGCAGGACGCCCGGGATCAGCAGCGGACGGAAGGCCCAGGAATCCCGCGCGTTCGGCTCCACGCGCCCGACGCCCCAGAGGAGAAAGGGAACGGAAACTGCTGCTCCGGCCCAGAGCCAGAGGCGGGCGAGATCCATGAGAAGGGCGGCGGTCTGCACGGCGACGATCCTCGCGACTCGGTTGCTCATAGCCGCCGCGGGCGACAGCATCATGTCACGTTTCCGTCAGCGCCGCGCTCGCTTTTCCTGAAGCCCCCGAAGGTTTATACCCTCGGGCAAAAGCCACGCCCCGGAGGACGCCAGATGCCCGAATACCGCTCCCGCACGACCACCCACGGCCGCAACATGGCGGGCGCCCGCGCGCTCTGGCGCGCGACCGGCATGGGCGAGTCCGATTTCGGCAAGCCGATCATCGCCGTCGCCAATTCCTTCACCCAGTTCGTGCCCGGCCATGTCCACCTCAAGGACCTCGGCCAGATGGTGGCGCGCGAGATCGAGAAGGCCGGCGGCGTCGCCAAGGAGTTCAACACCATCGCCGTGGATGACGGGATCGCGATGGGGCATGACGGGATGCTCTATTCCCTCCCGTCCCGGGAGATCATCGCCGACAGCGTCGAATACATGTGCAACGCCCATTGCGCGGACGCGGTGATCTGCATCTCGAATTGCGACAAGATCACCCCCGGGATGCTGATGGCGGCGATGCGGCTCAACATTCCGGCGATCTTCGTCTCCGGCGGGCCGATGGAGGCCGGCAAGGTCATCCTCGACGGGACGGAGCGGAAGGTCGACCTCGTCGATGCGATGATGAACGCGGTGAACCCCAACGTCTCCGAGGCGGACAGCGAGAAGACGGAGCGCTCCGCCTGCCCGACCTGCGGCTCCTGCTCGGGCATGTTCACGGCTAACTCGATGAACTGCCTGACCGAGGCGCTCGGCCTCGCGCTCCCCGGCAACGGCTCCACACTCGCGACCCACGCCTACCGGAAGGAGCTGTTCCTCGAGGCGGCGCGCACCATCGTCTCCCTCGCCCGCCGCTGGTACGAGCAGGACGACGTGACGGCGACGCCGCGGGGCATCGCGAATTTCGAGAGCTTCGAGAACGCGATGACGCTCGACATCGCGATGGGCGGCTCGACCAATACGATCCTCCACCTCCTCGCCGCGGCGCGGGAGGGGGGCGTGCCGTTCACGATGGACGACATCGACCGGCTTTCGCGCCGGGTGCCGCACCTTTCCAAGCTCGCACCCTCTACCTCGGAATATCACATGGAGGATTTCCACCGCGCCGGCGGGATCATGCGGCTGATGGGGGAGCTGGACCGGCTGGGGCTGATCCATCGGGACCGGCCGACGGTTCATTCGAAGACCTACGCCGAGGCGCTAGAGAAGTGGGACGTTCTGCGGAACCCGGCGCCCGAGGTGCTGGAATTCTTCCGCGCCGCGCCGGGCGGGGTGCGGACGACGGAGGCGTTCAGCACCTCCAACCTCTGGAAGGACCTCGATCTCGACGGGGAGAAGGGCTGCATCCGGAACGGCGCGCACGCCTATTCGAAGGATGGCGGGCTCGCCGTCCTCTACGGGAACATCGCGGAGGACGGGTGCATCGTGAAGACGGCGGGGGTGCCGGAGGAATGCCTCGAATTCACCGGCAAGGCGATCGTGTTCGAGAGCCAGGACAGCGCGGTGAAGGGCATCCTCGGGAACAAGGTGAAGCCCGGCCATGTCGTCGTCATCCGCTATGAGGGGCCGAAGGGCGGGCCGGGGATGCAGGAGATGCTCTACCCGACCTCCTACCTGAAGGCGGTCGGGCTCGGGAAATCCTGCGCGCTGATCACGGACGGCCGGTTTTCGGGGGGCTCCTCGGGCCTCTCCATCGGGCATATCTCGCCCGAGGCGGCGCTCGGCGGGGCGGTCGGGCTGATCGAGGACGGGGACGAGATCCGCATCTCGATCTCCGGGCGAAGCCTTTCGCTCAACGTTTCCGACGCGGTGCTGGCCGAGCGGCGGCGGGCGATGGAGGCGAAGGGGGCGGCGGCATGGCAGCCGACGGAGGTCCGGCCCCGGAAGATCACCCCCGCGCTCAAGGTCTTCGCGGCCTTCGCGACCTCGGCCTCCGAAGGGGCGGTGCGGGACGTGGACGGGTTCCTCGCGGCCCGGACAAGGAGCCTCGCGGCGGAGTGACGGGGGCCTCCGGAGGGGGCTTTTTGGGCCATAACCATGGTTATCGGCCCCGGAGGCTTGATTCGGAACGAAAAAAACCGTGATCGGTTTTGAAACAATCTGCGCCCGCCGATTCAGGCGGGCGGTTGGCGGGGCGTGGGCAAAATCCACACGTTGACCGGGGCGGTGACGTGGGAGCCCTCTCCCCCGCCCCTCTCCCGAGGGAGAGGGGGGCGCTGGCGGCGCCGTGAGCGCATCCTCTCTCCCGGCGGGAGGGAGGGGGCGGGGCGGTCAGCGGGCGCGGGCTTTCGCCAGCTCTTCGCGCGTCTCTTGAAGCAATCCTTCATCCGCCGTGGCGATGACGCCGCGAGCCTCCATCGCCTCGAGCCGATCCACCGCCTCCGCCCAAAATTCCACCGCCTGCGCCTCATCCGCTGTCGCCATCTTCGCGAGCGCGACGACAACGTCGCGCTCAAATTCAGCGCTCGCGGCGTCGCGCGCGGCGAGATCGCGGGCGATGGCGAGCCCTTCCTCGTAAGCCGAAAGCGCCCTCGCCCGATCCCCCACGGCAAGGCAGGCATCTCCGAAACGGCTGAGGCAATGACATGCCTCTCGCACCAGTTTCGCGCTTTCCGGCTCGCACGCCGCGAGGTCGCGGGCGATGGCGAGGCTTTCTTCGCAGGCAGCGAACGCGCCCTCCGCGTCGCCTTCCGCTGAAAGGATTTCGCCAATCCTTTCGAGGCTGACCGAGACCTCGCGCGCAATGTCCGCATTGCCGGGGGCGCGGCGCGCAAGATCACGGAAGAGGGCGAGGCTCTCCCGATGCGCCCTCATGGCCCCTTCGCTGTCCCCCCTGGGGAACAGGACCGCGCCGATGCTCGCAAGGATTATGGCGAGAGTGTGCGACCATGACGTGTTCTCCGGATCCCGTTGCGCAAGATCCCTGGCGATGGCGAGACCCTCCTCATATAGCGCAAGGCCCCCCTCCACATCGCCTTCCGCGACCCGAATGTGCCCGAGCTTCACAACCGTCGCCGCTATGTTGCGCGCCCAATCCGCGTTTCCGGGATCAATGCGCGCGAGGGCGCGCGAACAGTGAAGCGCCTCCTCGAACACGGGCGACGCCACCGCCAGGTCGCCTTCAACCCAGCGGAGCTTACCGATGTTCCACAGGCTCGCCGAGAGCTTCTGCAGACAGAACGCATTGTCGGGATCGAGTGCGGCAAAGTCGCGGGCGATGGAAAGACCCTCCTCGTAGGCCGTCAGCGCCCCCGCCAGATCACCCGCCGCCCGGAGGGCGTCGCCGACGCGCTCAAGGGATATTGCGACGTCCCACGCCGACGCGCCGTCGCCCGGGTCCAATTCGACTCTCATGCGGTCGATGTCGAGCGCCTCTTCATACTCAGCCAGCGCCCCCGCCCGGTCCCCCGCTGCAAGGCGGACATCGCCAAGGCTCTTGTGGCTTGCCGAAAGTGAAGGCTGCAGGTCTGGATCGAACGGATCGCGTTCGAAAAGAACATACGAGAGGTCGAGCGCCTCCTCACAAGCCGCCAGCGCCCCTTCGAGGTCCCCCTCCACTCGACGAATGCGGCCGAGGCCCCACAGCGCCAAGACGATGTTCCGCTCATCCCCCGCTTCACGCGCCAGCTTCTCCGCCATGACGAAAGCCTCCTCCGCCGCCGGACGCTCGCCGATTTGCATCAAGGCATCGCCTGCATCGACCCAAAACCTGAAATTCGTTTCAGCGAGCCTTGCGGCCTCCAGCAGGAGCGGCGCGGATTTCGAAGCCTCGAACGGATGCAGGAGCAAGGCGCGGGCGTGTTTTGCGCTTGCCTGTTCCCGGCGGAGTGCGGCCGACTGTTCGGCCAGTTCCGCATCGACGCGGTCGAAGGCGGCGCGCGCCGCCTCGACATTGCGCTCGTTCAGCGCCCGGACGGCGGAGTCGATGTCAGGCCTTGTCACCGGCTGATCGCGCCGGATGCGTTCGAGTTCCTCGGCGGCGCGCGCCGCCCGTTCTTCCAGCGCCTTCGCCTGTTCAGGCGAAAGGAAGCCCTGCTGCTCGGCAATGGCCCGGATGACCGAGATGTCGATAACCGGAGCCGCGGTCACGGAGACGTTGATCGTCTGCGCCTGCGCCTCGCCGATAACGACCGCCGGGGCCCCGGCCTGCTCCGCCCCGCCGGTCAGCGTTTTCCCGGCGGGGCCTTCACGTTCTCGAAGGTCATGTCCGTTTCGGAGGTTGCGATATCCGCCTTCACACCCTCGACATCCGTGAAGCGAAGCGCGCCTTTGGAGCGGATTTCCCTGATGTCCACGGCGTAGGGCGCACGCTCATGCTCCGGCGCGGCCTCGATGGCGGCGAGGAGGAGGGCGGCGAGGCGCTGCACTTCCCCGTCCGCCTCGATCTCCGGCTTCGCGAGCGCCGCCTCGGTGGGTTCATCCACCCCGAACACGCGGGAAAGGCGGCTTTTCAGGGCTTCGAGTGCGGCCTTCCCCGCCCCCTTGCCGAATTCCGACGCCACGCCGGAGACGGCCAGACCGGCTCCGACCGATAGCAATCCATAAAGCGAAGTCGCGAATTCCATCTCCGGGCTCCTCCTCGGCGAATTTGCGAGTTTAGCCCTCTCGCACTGCGCCCGGCAAGCGCGCACGCCCTCCGCCCTCCCCCAGGCCCGAGGGCCCCCCGCCCCGCCACTGGACAGCGCCCGCGCCCGGCGCCAAGCAGGGCGGGAAAGGAGCGCCGCCATGCACGCTTTCCTGAAGGACGTCGAGGGCCGGCTCGCGGGCCTGCGCGAGGAGGGGCTCTTCAAGGCGGAGCGGGTGATCGCGACGCCGCAGCAGGGGGAGGTCGCCGTCGCCGGCGCGCCCGCCATCAACCTCTGCGCCAACAATTATCTCGGGCTTGCGGACCATCCCGCGCTGGTGGAGGCGGGGCGGGCGGCGCTGGAGCGCTGGGGCTACGGCATGGCCTCCGTCCGCTTCATCTGCGGCACGCAGGCGCCGCACAAGGCGCTGGAGGCGCGGCTTGCGGCCTTTCTCGGCTTCGAGGACTGCATCCTCTATTCGAGCTGTTTCGACGCGAACGCCGGCCTTTTCGAGACGCTGCTCGGACCGGAGGATGCGGTGATCTCCGACGCGCTCAACCACGCCTCGATCATCGACGGGGTGCGGCTCTGCAAGGCGCGGCGCCACCGCTATCCGAACGGGGACATGGCCGCGCTCGACGCCGCGCTGCGGGACACGGCGGATGCGCGGCACCGGCTGATCGCGACGGACGGCGTCTTCTCCATGGACGGGCATATCGCGAAGCTGCGGGAGATCTGCGACCTCGCGGAGCGGCATGACGCGATGGTGATGGTGGACGACAGCCACGCGGTCGGCCTCCTCGGCGCGACGGGGCGCGGGAGCCACGAGCATTGCGGGGTCATGGGGCGGGTCCACCTGATGACGGGGACGCTGGGCAAGGCGCTCGGCGGCGCTTCGGGCGGCTACGTCGCCGGGCCCGCGCCGGTGATAGAGTGGCTGCGCCAGCGCTCCCGCCCCTATCTCTTCTCCAACAGCCTCGCGCCGATGATCGCGGAGGGCTCGCTCGCGGCGCTCGACCTGGTGGAGCGGGAGCCGGCGCTGCGCGAGCGGCTCTGGCGGAACACGGCGCGGTTCCGGGAGCGGATGACTGCGCTCGGCTTCGAGATCTTGCCGGGGGAGCACCCGATCGCGCCGGTCATGCTGCGCGACCCGAAGCTGGCGCAGGAGATGGCGGCGCGGCTGATGAAGCGGGGCGTCTTCGTCGCCGCCTTCTCCTATCCCGTCGTGCCGAAGGGGCAGGACCGCATCCGCACGCAGATGTCCGCCGCGCATGACGAGGCGGTGCTGGAGCGCGCCATCGACGCCTTCGCCGCGGTGGGCCGGGAGATGGGAGTGATCGCATGAGGAACGGGATGCGCGCGCTGGTGAAGGCGGAGGCGGCGCCGGGGCTGACCTTGCGGGAGGAGCCTGTGCCGGAGATCGGGCCCGCCGACGTGCTGATCCGGGTGAAAAAGACCGCGATCTGCGGGACGGACGTGCATATCTGGAACTGGGACGAATGGTCGGCGAAGACGATCCCCGTCCCCATGGTGGTCGGGCACGAATTCTGCGGCGTGATCGAGGCGGTCGGCCCCGCGGTGACGAAATATGCGCCGGGACAGCGCGTCTCGGGCGAGGGGCATGTGACATGCGGGCGCTGCCGCAACTGCCGCGCGGGGCGCGGGCATCTCTGCCGCAACACGAAGGGCGTGGGCGTGAACCGGCCCGGCGCCTTCGCCGATTATCTCGCGCTGCCGGAGGCGAATGTCGTGCCGATCCCGGACGACGTGCCGGACGAGATCGCCGCGATCTTCGACCCGTTCGGCAACGCCGTCCACACCGCGCTCTCCTTCGATCTCGTGGGCGAGGACGTGCTGGTGACGGGGGCGGGGCCCATCGGGATCATGGGAGCGCTGGTGGCGAAGCGGGCGGGGGCGCGCAAGGTCGTCATCACCGACATCAACGAGGAGCGGCTGGCGCTCGCCGCCCGGCTCGGCGTCGACTACGCGGTGAACCCGGCGAAGCGCTCGCTGCGCGCGGTCATGCCGGAGATCGGCATGACGGAAGGCTTCGACGTGGGGCTCGAGATGTCGGGCGCGGCGCCGGCGATGCGGGACATGATCGGGGCGATGAACAACGGGGGGAAGATCGCTCTCCTCGGCATCGCGCCGGTGGAGTTCGCGGTGGACTGGAACCAGGTCATCTTCAAGATGCTGACGATCAAGGGGATCTACGGGCGGGAGATTTTCGAGACCTGGTACAAGATGATCGGCCTCGTGCAGGGCGGTCTCGACCTCGCGCCGCTCATCACGCACCGGATGCCGGTTACGGCCTATGCCGAGGGGTTCGAGCTGATGCGGCGGGGGGCGTGCGGGAAGGTGGTGCTGGACTGGGGGTGAGGGGGCGGTTTGCCCGCGTCCTCAGCAAGGTCATCAATCTCGACGCGCCCTCGCGATCCTTGTCCCCGGCCTCGATCAGCGGGTCTCCGGGGGAGACCCGCAGAGGCCGTCGCCCGGAGGCGAAGGCCGGAGGGCGAGGGGCGCCAAGCCTTCCCGAACGTTGAAGATCGGACCGTGCACGCCGCGGTGGGCGCGGTGACGCGCCCGCCGGGGGGCGGCGGGCGCGGGCAGATCAGCCGCTTGTCTGATCTGCCGGGCGCTCCTGGTTGCGGATCGCCCAAACCGTTGGCGAGGGCCGATTGATCCGCCGGATCGCCCCCATCCCTTCCCCGCACCCGCCAACCCGGATATGAACCGCCCATGACCGGCCCCGCCCCCCTCGCCGTCCTCCTTCTCGCCGCAGGCGAGGGCTCCCGGATGAGATCCGCGCGCCCGAAGCCCTTGCACGAGGTCGGCGGCCTTTCTCTTCTCGGCCATGCGATGCGGGCGGCGGAGGCGGCCTCGCCCGCGCGCGTCACGGTCGTCGTCGGCGCCGGGGGCGAGATGGTCGCGAAGGCGGCGCGGGCGCTGCGCCCGGATGTCGAGATCGCGGAGCAGGCGGAGCGGCGGGGCACCGCCCACGCCGTCCTCGCCGCGCGGGCGACGCTGGCGAGCCATGACGGGGACGCGGCGGTGCTCTACGCCGATACGCCCTTCATCCGGCCCGAGACGCTGGCGGCGATGCGGCGGGCGCGGGCGGAGGGGGCGGGGCTCGTCGTCCTCGGCTTCCGCGCCGCGGAGCCGGGGGGATACGGGCGGCTCGTGATGGAGGGCGGCGCGCTCCTCCGGATTGTCGAGGCGAGGGATGCGGGGCCGGAGGAGCTTTCCATCGACCTCTGCAATTCGGGCGTGATGCTGGCCGACGCCGGGCGGATGCTCCAGTGGCTCGGCGAGGTCGGCTGCGACAACGCCAAGGGCGAGTATTACCTCACCGACCTCGTGGAGATCGCCCGCGCGCATAGCGAGCGCGCGGCGGTGGTGGAATGCCCGGAGGCGGAGACGCTCGGCGTCAATTCCCGCGCCGATCTCGCGGCGGCGGAGGCGGCCTTCCAGGCCCTCGCCCGCGCGGCGGCGATGGCGGGGGGCGCGACGCTGATCGCGCCGGAGACGGTCTGGTTCAGCCATGACACCGCGCTCGGGCGGGACGTGACGGTCGGGCCGAATGTCTGGTTCGGGCCGGGCGCGAGCGTGGCGGACGGCGCGACGGTCCACGCCTTCTGCCATATCGAGGGCGCACGGCTGGAGGAAGGCGCCGAGGTCGGCCCCTTCGCGCGGCTCCGGCCCGGGACGGTGATCGGGCCGGGCGCGAAGATCGGCGATTTCGTCGAGGTGAAGAACGCCGTCTTCGGCGCCGGGGCGAAGGCGAACCACCTCGCCTATATCGGCGACGCGAGCGTGGGCGCCGGCGCGAATATCGGAGCCGGGGCGATCACCTGCAATTACGACGGCGTGATGAAGCACCGGACGGAGATCGGCGCGGGGGCGTTCATCGGCACCAACGCCTCGCTGGTGGCGCCGCTCTCCGTGGGCGAGGGCGCCTATGTCGCCTCGGGCTCGGTGATCACGAAGGACGTGGAGCCGGACGCGCTCGCCATCGCCCGCGCGCCGGAGACGCAGAGGCGCGGCTTTGTCGCCAAATTCCGGTCGATTTTGCAGGCGAGGAAGGCGGCGGCGAAGAAGGAGAGCGGCTGATGTGCGGCATCATCGGAATTCTCGGCTCGAAGGACGTGGCGCCCGATCTCGTCTCGGCGCTCAAGCGGCTCGAATATCGCGGCTATGACAGCGCGGGGATCGCCACGGTGGCGGAGGGGGCGCTGCTCCGGCGCCGCGCGGTCGGCAAGCTTTCCGCGCTCGCGGCGCTCGTCGCGGCGGAGCCCATCGCGGGGCGGATCGGCATCGGGCATACCCGCTGGGCGACGCATGGCGCGCCGACGACGCGGAACGCGCATCCCCACCATGCGGGGAAAGTCGCTGTCGTCCATAACGGGATCATCGAGAATTACCGCGCGCTCCGGGCCGAACTCACCGCGCTCGGGCGCAATTTCGAGACAGAGACGGATACGGAGACGGTGGTGCAACTCTGCACCCATCTGATGCAGAGCGGCCTTTCGCCGGAGGACGCCGCGGCGGCGACGCTGGCGCGGCTCGAAGGGGCCTTCGCGCTCTGCTTCCTCTTCGACGGTGAGGAGGACCTGATCGTGGCGGCGCGCCGCGGCTCCCCGCTCGCCATCGGCTATGGCGAGGGGGAGATGTATGTGGGCTCGGACGCGCTGGCGCTCGCCCCGCTCACCAACCGCATCGCCTATCTCGAGGAGGGGGACTGGGCGGTGCTCCGCCGCAGCGGCGCGACGATCCATGACCATGAGGGCCGCCCCGTGGAGCGCCCGGTGCGCGTCGTCTCGGTCGAGAGCGTGCTGATGGACAAGGGCGAGCACCGGCACTTCATGGCGAAGGAGATCCACGAGCAGCCGACGGTCGCGGGCTACGCCGTCGCCGCCTATGTGGACCCTGCGCGGCGCGCCGTCGTCTCCCCCGCCGAGGCGGTGGATTTTTCCAAGGTCGGGCGGCTCACCCTCGTCGCCTGCGGCACGGCCTATTACGCCTGCCATGTCGCGAAATACTGGTTCGAGGCGATCGCGCGGCTCCCCGTCGAGATCGAGATCGCCTCGGAATTCCGCTATCGCGAGCCGCCGCTTTCGCGCTCCGACGCGGCGATCTTCGTCAGCCAGTCCGGCGAGACGGCGGACACGCTCGCCGCGCTCCGCTACGCCAAGGGGCGGGTGGGGACGGTGCTCGCCGTCGTCAACGTGCCGGAAAGCTCCATCGCCCGCGCGGCGGACATCGTGCTGCCGATCCGCGCCGGGGCGGAGATCGGCGTCGCCTCGACCAAGGCCTTCACCTGCCAGCTCGTCACGCTCGCGACCACGGCGATCCTCGCCGCGCGCCAGCGGGGGGAGATCGACGCGGCGGAGGAGGGGCGGCTTGTCGACCTCCTCGCGGAGACGCCCCGCCGGCTCGCCGAGGCCCTGGCGCTGGAGCCGGAGATCGCGGACCTCGCGCACGAGATCGCGAAAGCGCGGGACGTGCTCTATCTCGGCCGCGGCTCGATGTATCCCATGGCGCTCGAAGGCGCGCTGAAGCTCAAGGAGCTTTCCTACATCCATGCGGAGGGCTACGCCTCCGGCGAGATGAAGCACGGGCCCATCGCCCTGATCGAGGACACGGTGCCGGTGATCGTGCTCGCGCCGACCGACACGGTCTTCGGCAAGACCGTCTCCAACATGCAGGAGGTGATGGCGCGCGGGGCGAAGGTGGCGCTGGTGACGGATGCGAACGGCGCGGCGCTCGCCGGGGCCGATGCGTGGCGGATCGTCACGCTGCCGGCGGTCGACCCGTTCATCGCCCCCATCGTCTACGCCGTTCCGGCGCAGCTCCTCGCCTATCACGCGGCGCTGGCGAAGGGGACGGATGTCGACCAGCCGCGAAATCTCGCCAAATCGGTCACTGTCGAGTAAGGTGCCGCGCGAACGGTCTGGAGACCGGCGGAAGAGCCGGCGGAGGCGAGGGCATGTGGAGACGGGGCATCGGCGCGCTGGCGCTGACCGCGGCGCTGGGGCTGGGGCTGACGGGCTGCGCGCCGAAGAGGCAGGAGGCCGCGGGGCCTACGCCCTACGACCGCACGGTCGTGAACGACTGCTACACGGTCGATCTCTTCACCGTGGCGAAGATCGAGGCGCCGGGGCCCGACGTTCCGGCGGAATGGGCCGGGTTTTCCGGCAAATGGGGCAGCGCGGCCTGGGACGGGAAGTGGTGCCATGACCTCCACATCCTGAAGATCGCGGCGAACGGCGAGGTGGACCTGATGGACCTCCACGCCCCCTACGAGCCCTGGGCGAAGCCGGCCACCGCCTTCCGCCGCAAGGGCTTCATCACGAAGGAGGGGCGGCTCCGCGTTTCCTATGGCGCGGTGATCGCGGAATACTGGCTGGAGAACGGCCGGCTCTACGGCCTCCGCAAGGAGGGGAGCGGGGAGCTGCGCATCGCTATGCTGCCGCGCGTTAACTCGAAGCTGTGACGCCGGAAGCGGCGCTCGCCGCGCTCGAGGCGGGCGCGGATGCGGAGCGCGCCGCCGGGATGGCGGCCTATCACAAGGCGACCCGGCGCTATCTCGGCGTTGCGAACGGGGAGATCGACCTCTGCGTGGCGGAATGGCGGGCGGCGCTGGATGTTCCGGGCCGCGTCGCGCTCGCGGACGGGCTTTGGCGGACGGACGTTCACGAGGCGATGGTCGCCGCCGCGAAGCTGCTCATTCAGGCGCGGATTCCGGATGACGTGGCGGTCTGGCGGCTCATCGCCTCCTGGGCGCCCGGCTTCGACGCCTGGGCGGTGGCGGACACAGCGGCGAGCGCCGGGGAGCGGCGGCTCGCCGCCCACCCGGCCCGGCTCGACGAGGTGGAGGGCTGGACGGCTTCGGAGAACATGTGGACGCGGCGCGCGGCGCTGACCTTCACGCTCCATCTAGCCAAGGGCCGCTTCGCGCCGCCGGAGCAGCGGGAGCGCGTGCTTGGCTGGGCGGCGGGCTATGTGGCTGACCGGGACTGGTTCATCCAGAAGGCGGTCGCCTGGTGGCTTCGCACCCTCTCGAAGCGGGACCCGGAGCGCGTGCGGGCCTTCCTCGCCGCGCATGGGGAGGCGATGAAGGCTTTCGCGCGGAAGGAGGCGGGGAAGTATTTGTGACGCGGTTCAGGCGGGCGGTAGGCCGCGCCGCCAGACCTCCACGATGGCGGCGATGTCCCGCGCTCCGTCCCCCGCCGCCGAACTCGCCCGCATCTCGGCGAGCGCGGCGGCGACCATCGGGAGCGCGCCGCCCGCGCGCTCGACCTCCGCAAGGTCCTTGATCATCGTGTCGGTCGCGCCGAGCGGCGGGTCATAGGTCCGCGCCGCCATGCGGGGGGCGAAGATCTGGAAGGGGCGGGAATCGGCGAAGCCGCCGGCGAGGGCTTCGGTCAGCAGCGCCGGGTCCACCCCCGTCCGCTCCGCGAAGGCCACCGCCTCGGCCACCACGGCCATCGTGCAGCCGGCGATGATCTGGTTGACGAGCTTCGTCGCCTGGCCCGCGCCCGGCCCGCCCATATGGGTGTAGCGGGCGGAGAGATGCGCCATGACGGGGCGGAGCCGCTCCGCCGCCGCCGCCTCGGCGCCGGCCATGATCGCGAGCGTCCCCGCCGCTGCGCCGGGGGCGCCGCCGGAGACGGGGCAATCCACCCAGTCCATCCCGCTCAAAGCCTTCAGCCGGGCGCCGAAGGCCCGCGTCGCCTCGGGCGGGATCGTGCCGAAATCGGCGAGGATCGCGGCGCCCTTCCCCTCCGCGACGCCTTCGGGCCCGAAAACGACGGCCTCCACCGCCTTCGCGTCCATCAGATTGAGCATCACGATATCGACGGCGGCGGCGAGGGCGGCGGGGCTCTCCGCCACCTTCGCGCCGCGTGCGGCGAAGGGCGCGGCCTTCTCCGGGCTGCGGTTCCAGACCGTGAGGGGATAGCCGGCCTCGATCAGCCGGCCCGCCATCGGCGCGCCCATGAGGCCGAGGCCGATGAAGCCGATGCGTTCAGTCATCCGCGATCTCGTCCATCGGCCATTCGGCGGCGCCGTCATGCGTCACCGCGCCGAGATGGGCGGAGCGGACGCTTTCCGCGTATTTCTGGAGCGCGCCGGCGAGCCGGGCCTGTTTCCGCGGGGTCCAGGCGGCCCGCCGCCGGTCCATCTCCTCGGGCGGGATCAGGAGGTCGAGCGTTCCCTTCTCCGCATCGACCCTCACGAGATCGCCGGTCTGCACGAGCGCGACGGGCCCGCCCGCCGCCGCCTCGGGCGAGACATAGCCGATGCAGAGGCCGCGGGTGGCGCCGGAGAAGCGGCCGTCCGTCACCAGCGCGACCTTCTCGCCCATGCCCTGGCCGTAGATCATCGCCGTCGGCCCCAGCATCTCCCGCATCCCCGGCCCGCCCTTCGGCCCCTCGTTGCGGATGATGACGACGTCCCCCGCCGCGTATTCCGAGGCGCGGATCGCCTTCACCGCCTCCTCCTCGCTCTCGAAGACGCGGGCGGGGCCTTCATGGACGAGCGCCTTCAGCCCGGCGACCTTGATGAGCGCGCCGTCGGGCGCGAGGCTGCCCTTCAGGACGACGACGCCGCCGGTGGGGGAGATCGGGTTCGAGAGCGGGCGGATCACGGTTCCGTCCGGCTCCGGCGCGTCCTTCACCAGTTCGCCCAGCGTGAGGCCGGTCACGGTCGGCGTGTCGGGGTGGATGTGGCCGCCCTTGATGAGCTCCTTCACCACGACCGCGACGCCGCCGACATCGTGCACGTCCTTCGCGAAGAAGCGCCCGCCGGGCTGCATGTCCGCGATCAGCGGCGTGCGCTGGAGCACTTCGGCCACATCGTCGAGCGTGAAGCGGATGCCCGCCTCATGCGCGATGGCGGGGATGTGGAGCGCGGCGTTGGTGGAGCCGCCGGTGGCGGCGACGAGGGCGCAGGCGTTCTCCAGGCTCTCCCTTGTCACGAGCTGGCGCGGGGTCGGCCCGCCGCGGCGGAGGATCTCCATCACCGTGATCCCGGCGCGCCGGCCCATCGCCTTCCGCTCCGCCGCGACGGCGGGGGCGGTCGCGGAGCCGGGGAGGGCGAAGCCCATCACCTCCGCCACCATCGCCATGGTGGAGGCGGTGAACTGGCCCGGGCAGGCGCCGATCGTCGTCATCGCCGCCTTCTCCATGCGGGTCAGCGTGGCGCGGTCCAGCTCGGCCTTCTGCACGGCGCCCACGGCCTCATAGGCGTTGATGACGGAGAAGGGCTTGCCGCCGAATTCGGAGGCGAGCGTCGCGCCGCCGTGGAGGAAGACGGAGGGCACGTCGAGCCGCGTCATCGCCATCATCATGGCGGGTAGGTTCTTGTCGCAGGCGCCGTAGGCGACGAGCCCGTCATAGCAATGGCCACGGACGACAAGCTCCACCGAATCGGCGATCACCTCGCGGCTCACCAGCGAGCATTTCATGCCCTGGTGGTTCATCGAGATGGCGTCGGAGATCGAGATCGTGGTGAAGCGCCGCGGCGTGCCGCCGCCCTCCTGCACCCCGGCGCACGCATGTTCCGCCTGCGCGGCGAGGCCCATGTTGCAGGGCGACATCTCGCCCTCGGTCGTCACGACGCCGATGAAGGGGCGCGCGATCTCCTCATCATCGAGGCCCATGCCGCGCATGAAGGCGCGGTGGGGCGTGCGGTCCACCCCTTCGGTCACGATGCGGGAGCGCAGCGCGCGCCCCTTGAAGCCGTCTTCGGCCATGCCATACCCTCCCTGACGTCGAGGCGAGGCTATCCGCCGGGGCGGGGGGCGCAAGGGGAGACGGAGATGAAGACGGCGTCTATCATGCTCGACGAACTCCCGCTTCGACCACGCCGCTGCGAAGCGCGGTCAGCTGGTCATGCGCCCGGTCGATCTGACCCGCGTCAGATCGACCCGCGGTCGTCGCCCCCCCGGCGACCGCGTTCCGCGCTCGCCGCGACGACCGCGGTTCGATCTTGCGACGTCGGCCCAGCTGATCCCCCCTCGGCCTCCGCCTGGGCTCCGGCCGAACGGCCCAGGCGTCCTTCCACAGGAAGGCCGCCTTCTCGGGCCGTGGCGCGACGAGGGTTTCGGACCGATAACAGGAACCGGCCTCTATGAGCCCCCTTATCGGCATGATCGTGCCGCCCGCCGCCGGGGAGGTTCCGCCCGAGGCGGCGGCGCTCCACCCCGAGGGGCGGTTCATCGCGGAGGGGCTCGGCCTCACGCGGCTGACGCCGGAGGGATACGATTCCGTCATCGGGGAGGTCGAGGCGGCGGCGCGGCGGCTCGTCGCGCGGGGGGCGAAGGCGGTGGCGCTGATGGGCACCTCGCTCAGCTTCTATCGCGGCGCCGCGTTCAACCGCGATCTCATCGCGCGGATGGAGGCGGCCTCGGGCGTTCCCTGCACGACGATGAGCGTCTCCGTCGCCTCCGCGCTCCGCGCGCTCGGCGCGAGGCGCGTCGCGGTCGGCGCCGCCTATGGCGAGCGGGTGAACGCGCCGCTCCGCGCCTTCCTCGAGGAGGAGGGGTTCGCGGTCGTCCGGCTGGAGGCGATGGGGATCGTGGATGTGGAGGCGATCTTCCGCGTGACGGAGGCGGAGCTTCTGGCCCTCGGGCGCCGGGCGGCGGCGGGCGGCGGGGCGGATGCGCTCTTCCTCTCCTGCGGCGGGCTCCGCACGCTTTCCGTCACAGCGCCGCTGGAAGCGGAGACGGGGCTCCCCGTCGTCTCCTCCGCCGTCGCGGGCGTGTGGGGCGCGATGCGGCTCGCCGGGGCGGGGCAGGCGGTTCCGGGCGCGGGGCGGCTCCTCGCGCTCGCCTGAGCCTTCAGACGAAGGCCATCCGCTCCGCCCGCTCCGGGTCGGGGAAGGGGCGGTAGAGCGCGACGTCCACCTCGCCGACCATCTGGTGGACGCTGTTGTGCAGCTTCTCCACCTGGTCGCCGCCGGAGCCGATGAAGCGGAACGCCTGGTCGAGCTGCGCCATGTCCTCCACCTCGATCTCCAGCAGAAAGTCGCGGGCCTTGGGGCCGCCGAAGCCGAGCTTCCGCCGGAGGAGCCTCCACGAGAGGATCACGCCCTGCGCCTGCAGCGCGTTCATCCAGGCCTCCATCGCCACGGCGAAGTGCATGGCCTTCGCGCTGTCGCGCAGGTCGATGGAGCAGTGGTAGAGGTTCATGGCGGCCTCCGCGAGGGTGAGGAACGTAGTCTCGCGCAGCAAGGTCGCCAAAGGATTAAGGCGCGACGGGGCGCTGCGCGGCGCGCGGCGCCGCTAGTCGACCCAGCGGAACGCTTCGCCCTCCGCCTCGACCCGGCCGAGAGAGGGCAGAGTGAAATGGCTGCCGAGGACGGCCGCGCCTGTCTCCGCCGCCTGTTCGAGGAAGGCGCGGCGGGACGATACGGCCATCTCGCAGTCCACGTCGAACTTGAAGCGCCAGTCGGGCCGCCAGCACTGCACGGCGGAATGGAGCGCGTCTCCGGTGATCATCGCCGCCCGCCCCTCGCTGCGGATCAGGACGGAGACATGGCCGGGCGTGTGGCCGGGGGTGGGGACGAGGGAGACCTCATCCCCGAGCATGTGGTCCGCCCCGGCGAGTTCCGCCTGCCCGGCCTCGATCACGGGCGAGACGCTCTCGCGCCAGAGGTCGGAGCCGCGGGCGCGCTGCATCTCCTCATCCGCCGCCGGCATGAGGTAGCGCGCCTTCGGGAAGGTCGGGACCCATCGACCGTCCAGCAGCTGGGTGTTCCAGCCGACATGATCGGTGTGAAGATGGGTGCAGAGCACGAAGTCGACATGCTCGGCCCCGACGCCCGTCGCTTCGAGGCCCGCCATGAAGCGCGCATCCTTGCGCCCGTGCCATGCGGGGAGGCCCGGCACGGTCTTGTCATTGCCGACGCAGGCGTCGACGAGGATGACATGGGAGGGCGTCTTCAGCAGGAAACCCTGGATCGGCAGGATCACCCGGCCCGAATGCGGGCAGAGGCAGCGGGGAACGTGACGCTCGACCGCCGCCCGCGCCTCCGGCCCGGCTTCGGGCCAGAGCTCCTCGGGCGTCAGGAACGGGGCGTTGATCTCGAGGATCCGCCAGATCTCGACCGCCCCGACCCGGCACAGCATCTTTATTCCGCCGCGTCGCGATAGCTTTCGAGCGGGGGGCAGACGCAGACGAGGTTGCGGTCGCCATAGACATTGTCGACCCGGCCCACGGGGGGCCAGTACTTGTCCACCCGGAAGGAGGCGGGGGGGAAGCAGCCCTGCTCGCGGGCATAGGGCCGGTCCCATTCCGCCACGAGATCCTCGACCGTGTGGGGGGCGCGCTTCAGCGGGTTGTTCTCCGCGTCCATCTCGCCCGCCTCGATGGCCGCGATCTCCTCCCGGATCGAGAGCATCGCGGTCACGAACCGGTCGAGCTCCGCCTTCGTCTCGCTCTCGGTCGGCTCCACCATCAGCGTGCCGGCCACCGGCCAGCTCATGGTCGGGGCGTGGAAGCCGTTGTCGATCAGGCGCTTGGCGATGTCGTCCACCGTCACATGCGCGCTTTCGGCGAAGGGGCGGACGTCCAGGATGCATTCATGGGCGACGCGGCCCTTCCCCCCGCGATAGAGCACCTCGTAGGCGCCCTTCAGCCGCGCGGCGATGTAATTGGCGTTGAGGATCGCCACCTTCGTCGCCTGCGTCAGCCCCGGCCCGCCCATCATCAGGCAATAGGCCCAGGAGATGAGGAGGATCGAGGCGGAGCCCCAGGGCGCGGCGGAGACCGGGCCCTCCGCCCCGCCCGTTTCGGGGTGTCCGGGGAGATAGGGCGAGAGATGCGCCTTCACCCCGATCGGCCCCATGCCCGGCCCGCCTCCGCCATGCGGGATCGCGAAGGTCTTGTGGAGGTTGAGGTGGCTGACATCGCCCCCGATCTCCCCCGGCTTCACGAGGCCGACCATGGCATTCATGTTCGCGCCGTCGATATAGACCTGCCCGCCGAATTCATGGGTGATCGCGCAAACCTCCCGCACCGTCTCCTCGAAGACGCCGTGGGTGGAGGGATAGGTGATCATGCAGGCGGCGAGCTCCTCCCCCGCCGCCTCCGCCTTGGCGCGGAAATCGGCGAGGTCCACGTCGCCGTTCGGCGCGGAATTGACGACGACGACCTTCATCCCCGCCATCTGCGCGGAGGCCGGGTTGGTGCCGTGGGCGGAGATCGGGATGAGGCAGACGCGGCGCTTCGTCTCCCCCCGCGCCCGGTGGTAGGCGAGGATCGTCAGGAGCCCGGCATATTCGCCTTGCGCGCCGGAATTCGGCTGCATCGAGATCGCGTCATAGCCGGTGATCGCGCAGAGCCGCGCCCCGAGGTCGGAAATCGCCTCGGCGTAGCCCGCGGCCTGGTCGGCGGGGACGAAGGGATGGATGTTCGAGAATTCGGGCCAGGTGAGCGGCGCCATCTCCGCCGCCGCGTTGAGCTTCATCGTGCAGGAGCCGAGCGGGATCATCGCGCGGTCGAGCGCGAGGTCCCGGTCCGAGAGGCGGCGCATGTAGCGCATCATCTCGGTTTCCGCCCGGTTCATGTGGAAGACGGGATGCGCGAGATAGTCGCTTTCCCGGATCAGTTCGGCGGGGAAGGCGACGTCCTCCGCCTCCGGAGCCGGTTCGTGGATGCCGAAGGCGCGGAGGGCGCGGGCGATCACGCCCTCGTCCGTCGTCTCGTCGAGGCTGATCCCCACACGGTCCCGCCCCACTTTCCGGAAGTTCAGCCCCTCGGCCCGCGCGGCGGCGAGGATGCCAGCCTGGCCGACGCCGACCTCGACGGTGATCGTGTCGAAGAAGGCGTCCGGCGAGACCTTCGCGCCGGCGGCGCGGAGCGCGGCGGCGAGGCGGACCGTGTTGAAATGCACCCGCTCCGCGATGGCGCGGAGCCCTTCCGGCCCGTGGAAGACGGCGTAGAAGGAGGCCATGACGGCGAGGAGCGCCTGCGCGGTGCAGACGTTCGAGGTCGCCTTTTCGCGGCGGATATGCTGCTCCCGCGTCTGGAGGGAGAGGCGATAGGCCTTGTTTCCGCGGGAATCGACGGAGACGCCGACGATCCGCCCCGGCATGGAGCGCTTCAGCTCGTCCCGGCAGGACATGAAGGCGGCGTGCGGGCCGCCATAGCCCATCGGCACGCCAAAGCGCTGCGCGGAGCCGACGGCGATGTCCGCCCCCATCGCGCCCGGCTCCTTCAGCATGGTGAGGGCGAGAAGGTCCGTCGCCACGACGGCGAGCGCCTTCGCCCCGTGGAGCGCCGCGATCTCGCCCGAAAGGTCGCGCACGCGGCCATGCGTGCCGGGATACTGGAAGAGTGCGCCGAAGACGCGCGAGGGCTCCAGCGCCTCCAGCGGGCCGACGATCACCTCGATCCCGAGCGGCTCGGCCCGCGTGCGGAGCACGGCGATGGTCTGCGGATGGCATTCCGCGTCGACGAAGAAGCCCCGCGCCTTCGACTTGCCGGCGCGCTCCGCCATCGTCATCGCCTCGGCGGCGGCGGTCGCCTCGTCGAGAAGGGAGGCGTTGGCGACGGGGAGGCCGGTGAGGTCCGCCACCATCGTCTGGAAGTTCAGCAGCGCCTCCAGCCGCCCTTGCGCGATTTCGGGCTGGTAGGGCGTGTAGGCGGTGTACCAGGCCGGGTTTTCGAGGATGTTCCGTTGGATCGCCGGGGGCGTCACGGTGCCGTAATAGCCCTGGCCGATCAGCGAGGTCATCACCCGGTTCTTCGCGGCGACTTCGCGCATCCGGGCGAGGAGGCCGTGCTCCGACAGCGGCTCCCAGTCCAGCCTGTCCGCCTGCCGGATCGCAGCCGGAACCGTCTCTTCGATCAGCGCGTCGAGGCTCGGCGCGCCGACCGCCGCCAGCATCGCCTCCATCTCGGAGGGCGAGGGGCCGATATGGCGGCGGTTCGCGAAATCGTAGGGATCGTAGGCGGAGCGCTGATAGGTCATGTCGTCCTCAGCCGACCATTTCGAGATAGGCGGCTTCGTCCATGAAGCCGGAGAGGGCGGAGGCATCCTTCACCTTCATGCGGAAGAACCAGGCGGCGCCCTCCGGGTCCTCGTTCACGGAGGCGGGGGTCGCGGCCAGCGCCTCGTTCACCTCCACGATCTCCCCGTCGAGCGGGGCGAGGATGTCGGACGCGGCCTTGACGCTCTCGATCACCACGATCTCGTCGCCCTTCGAGACTTCGGCGCCGACTTCCGGCAGGTCCACGAACACCACGTCGCCGAGCTGCTCGGCGGCGTGCTTCGTGATGCCGACGGTGACGATCCCGCCCTCCTCGCGGAGCCATTCGTGATCTTCGGTGTATTTCATCTCGGGCCTCAGCGCTTGTAGGTGGAGGGTCGGAAGGGGAGGGGGGAGATTGTCGCGGGCAGGCGCTTGCCGCGCACCTCGCCCCATAGCAGCGTTCCCGGAGCGGCGAGGGCGGCGGGAACGTAGCCCATCGCCATCGGCCCTTCGAGCGAGGGGCCGAAGCCGCCGGAGGTCACGGCGCCAACGGGCTCGCCCCCCTCCGCGGCGGCGAAGAGCGGCGTTCCCTCCCGCATCGGGGCGCGACCCTCGGGCCGAAGGCCGACCCGGCGGCGGGCCGGGCCTTCCTCCAGTTCGCGGAGGATGCGCGCCGCGCCGGGGAAGCCGCCTGCGCGCGCGCCGCCCGTGCGGCGGGCCTTCTGGATCGCCCAGTCAAGCCCGGCCTCGACCGGGCTCGTCTCCCTGTCGATGTCGTGTCCGTAGAGGCAGAGCCCGGCTTCGAGCCGAAGCGAATCCCGCGCGCCGAGGCCGATGGGGAGGACCTCCTCCATCGCCAGCAGCGCTTCGGCGAAGGCTTCCGCCCGATCTTCGGGGACCGAAATCTCGAACCCGTCCTCGCCGGTATAGCCGGAGCGGGAGAGCCAGAGTTCGGCCCCCTCCCACTCCATCACCGCGACGTCCATGAACCGCATGGCCGCCGCGCCGGGCAGGAGCCGCGCCAGCGCCGCCTCCGCCGCCGGGCCCTGGAGCGCGAGGAGCGCGCGGCCCGTGATCTCCTCCACCGTCACGGCGGCGGGGAGGTGCGCGCGCATGTGTGCGAGGTCGCCCTCCTTGCAGGCGGCGTTGACGATGACGAAGAGATGGTCGCCCCGGTTGGCGAACATCAGGTCGTCGATGATCCCGCCCGCCTCGTTGGTGAGGAGGCCATAGCGCTGCCGCCCTTCGGGCAGGCCGAGCGCGGCGGCGGGGTTCAGCGCCTCGAAGGCCGCCGCCGCCTCCTCGTAGCCGCCGGGCGCGCGGAGCGCGACCTGGCCCATATGGCTGACGTCGAAAAGGCCGGCCGCGGCGCGCGTGTGAAGATGCTCCTTCATCACCCCGGCGGGATACTGGACCGGCATCTCGTAGCCGGCGAAGGGCGCGAAGCGCGCCCCGAGACGCTCATGCAGGTCATGCAGGCGGAGGCGTTTCAACGCGCTCATCGGCTCCCCTTGTTTTGCCCCGATGATTAGACGAGCCCGGCGCGCGCGTCCATCCGCGCCGCGCGGCGGCGGGCCCGCGATGGGTTCACGAAGCCGCCGGTTCGCTGCAAGATGCGGGACGATGCGGCGCGAAAGACGCCGCACGAACCGGAGGAACGTCATGTGCAGGATATTCGCGGGGCAGGACCCCGAACGGTATGAGCTGACCACGCGGCGCTTGCGGCTGAATGGGCAAAGCACCTCGATCCGCCTCGAGAACGCCTTCTGGTCGATCCTCGACGGGATCGCCGCGGCGGAGCGGCTGACGACGGCCGCCTTCCTCTCGAAGCTCCACGGCGAAGTGCTTGAACTCAGGGGCGAACCGCCGAACTTCACCTCGCTCCTGCGCTGCGCCTGCCTGCTGCACGAGGCCGGCGCCGCGGCGGAGCGCGAAGCGCTGATCGCGGCCGAATAGCGGCCCCGGTCGGCGTAGTAACCGACTACTACCCGCCCCGCGCCCGCGGCGCGCATCATGCCCCCGCAGACAAGGCGGGAGGCGTTCATGGCGAAAGCCATTCACAGCATGATTCGCGTGCTCGACGAGGCGCGCTCGGTCGAATTCTACCGGAAGGCTTTCGGGCTCAGGGTGGCCGACCGGCTCGATTTCTCAACCTTCACCCTCGTCTATCTCTCGAACCCGGAGACGGCTTTCGAGCTCGAACTCACGATCAACAAGGGCAGGACGGAGCCCTATGACCGGGGGGACGGCTATGGCCATCTCGCCGTTTCCGTCGCCGACCTCGACGCGGAGCACGCCCGCTTCACGGCGGAGGGATTGAACCCGCGCAAGCTCGTCGAATTCGCGCCGGACGGGAAGCTCGTCGGCCGCTTCTTCTTCGTCGCCGATCCGGACGGCTACGAGATCGAGGTGCTGGAACGCTCCGGCCGCTTCGTCTGACCAGAGAAAAACAACAGGAAGGGAACGCGATGACCCACCACGAAAGGAAACCGGCGCTGACACGGCGCCAATTGCTGGCGAGGAGCATGGCCGCGGGCGCGGCGCTCGTCGTCGGCCCCGGCTTCGTCGCCGGGCGGGATGCGGCCTGGGCGCTGGAGACGACTGCGCTCCAGCCGAAGACGATGGCGACGCTGATCCAGATGGCGCGGGACATCTATCCGCACGACCAGGTGGGGGACGAGTTCTACGCCGTCGCCGTGAAGGGCTACGACACCGCCGAGGCGGCGCCGGCCGTCGAGGCCGGGATCGCCGCGCTCGACGCGGCGGCGCGCGGCAAGGGCCATGCGGATTATCTCTCCGCCGCCTGGGAGAAGGACCGGGTGGCGATCCTCCGCGGGATGGAGGACAGCGCCTTCTTCCAGACGGTGCGCGGCGGGCTCGTGACCGGGCTCTACAACCAGAAGGCCGTCTGGCCGATCTTCGGCTATGAGGGGGAGAGCTTCTCCCACGGCGGCTATATCGACCGCGGCTTCGACGACATCGCCTGGCTCTGAGGGAGGGCAAGATCATGGCTGCACCATTCGACCTTTCCGACGACAGCGTCGTCGTCATCATCGGCACCGGCGCGGGCGGCGGCGTCCTCGCCAACGAGCTTGCGCAGAAGGGGATCTCCGTCGTCGCGCTGGAGGCCGGCGGGCGGTATCTGCCCGACGACTACATCAACGACGAGTGGGAGAGCTTCGGCCAGCTCGCCTGGACCGACCCGCGCACGACGAGCGGAGACTGGCGCGTGGCGAAGGATTTCTCCGGCCTCCCCGCCTGGATCGTGAAGGCGGTCGGCGGCACGACCACGCACTGGGCCGGCGCCTCCATCCGCTTCCAGGAGCATGAATGGAAGGCGCGGACGACCTATGGCCCGGTGCAGGGCGCGAACCTGCTCGACTGGCCCATAGACGCGGCGGAGATGGCGCCCTGGTACGACAAGGCCGAGAAGAAGCTGGGCGTGACGCTCACGCACGGCATGCCCGGCCTCCCCGGCAACAACAACTACAAGGTCTTCGAGAAGGGGGCGAAGGCGCTCGGCTACAAGGAGGTCCATACCGGGCGGATGGCGATCAACTCCGTCGAGTATGACGGCCGCCCCGCCTGCCAGCAGACCGGCTTCTGCTTCCAGGGCTGCAAATGGGGGGCGAAATGGTCCGCCGCCTATACCGACATCCCGAACGGCGAGGCGACCGGCAACCTCGAAGTGCGGGAGAAATGCCAGGCGGTGCGGATCGAGCACGACGCGGCGGGGAAGGTCACAGGCGTCGTCTATGCCGACGAGACCGGGGCGCTCCAGCGGCAGGCGGCGCGCGTCGTCTGCGTCGCAGGCAACTCGTTCGAGAGCCCGCGGCTGCTGCTCCTTTCGGAAAGCTCCATGTTCCCGGACGGATTGGCGAATTCCTCCGGCCAAGTCGGCCGCAACTACATGCGGCACATGACGGGCTCGGTCTACGCCGTGTTCGACAAGCCGGTGAAGATGTGGCGCGGCACCACCATGGCCGGCATCGTGCAGGACGAGTCGCGGCACGACCCCTCCCGCGGCTTCGTCGGCGGCTATGAGCTGGAGACGCTGGCGCTCGGCCTGCCGTTCATGGCCGCCTTCCTCGACCCCGGCGCCTGGGGCCGGGAGTTCACCTCCGCGCTCGACCATTACAACAACATGGCGGGCATGTGGATCGTGGGCGAGGACATGCCGCAGGAGACGAACCGGGTGACGCTGAACCACGACGTCAAGGACCGGTTCGGCAACCCGGTCGCCAATGTCCACTTCTCCGACCATCCGAACGACGTCGCGATGCGGAACCACGCCTATGCGCGCGGCGCCGCGATCTATGACGCGGTGGGGGCGACGCGGACCTTCCCGACGCCGCCCTATCCCTCGACCCACAATCTCGGCACCAACCGGATGAGCGAGAACCCGAGGGACGGCGTGGTGAACCGCTGGGGGCAGACGCATGACGTGGCGAATCTCTTCGTCTCGGACGGCTCCCAGTTCACGACCGGAGCGGCGGAGAACCCGACGCTGACGATCGTCGCCCTCGCCATCCGGCAGGCCGATGCGATCGCCGGCATGATGTCCCGCAAGGAGATCTGAGCCGCGGCGCGGGGCGTTCGCGCCCCGCGCCCCATCAGGCGCGCGGCAGGAGCCTGTCCGCCAGCGAAAGCCAGTATGCGACGCCGTAGGGAATCGCGGCGTCGTTGAAGTCGTATTCGGGGTGATGCAGCTTCGCGGTCGTGTGGCCGGGCGCGTCCACGCCCATCCAGATGTAATGGCCGGGTTTCTCGTTCAGCATGAAGGCGAAATCCTCCGCCGCCATGCAGGTCTCCGCCCGCCGCTCCACCGCTTCGGCGCCGACGAGGCCGGCGGCGATCTCGGCCGCGAGGTCGGCCTCGGCCGGGGGGTTGATCGTCGGCGGATAGTTCACGCGGTAGTCGATCTCGGCCACCGCGCCGAAGGCCTCCGCCACGCCCTTCGCCACGGCGCGGAGCTGCGCCTCCATCTTTGGGCGGATCGCAGGGTTCACGTAGCGCAGCGAGCCGCCGATCTCCGTCGTGTCGGGCACGACGTGATAGGCCGTGGCGGCGGAGAGGCGGGTGACGGAGATCGTCGCCGCCTCCTGCGGCGGCGCGGTGCGGCTCGCCACCGATTGCAGCGCGGCGATCATGTGCCCGGCGGCGAGGACCGTATCGGTGCCGAGATGGGGCGTGCCGGCATGGGTGCCGACGCCGCGGATCCGGATGTCGAAATAATCCACCCCCGCCATGACAGGCCCGGAAAGCGCGGTGAAGGCGCCGAGCGGCGCGCCAGGCCAGTTGTGAAGGCCCCAGACGCTGTCGCAGGGGGCGAGGCGGAAGAGACCGTCCTCCACCATCTCCTTCCCGCCGCCCATGCCTTCCTCGGCGGGCTGGAAGATGAGCGCGACGGAGCCCGCGAAATCCCGCGTCTCGCAGAGGATCTTCGCGGCGGCGAGGAGCATGGCGGTGTGGCCGTCATGGCCGCAGGCGTGGTTCCGGTTCTCGAACTTCGAGCGCCAGGGGACGGTTTTCAGGTCCGGCATCGGCAGCGCGTCCATGTCCGCGCGGAGGCCGATCATCGGCCCTTCGCCCTTACCGTGCACGATGCCGAGGACGCCGGTGCGGGCGAGGCCCTCATGCACCTCGTCGACGCCGAATTCGCGGAGCTTGGCGGCGACGATCCCGGCCGTCCGCTTCTCCTCGAAGCCGATCTCGGGATGGGCGTGGAGGTCGCGCCGCCAGGCGGTCGCCTCCTCGGTTATCCCCATGATCCGGTTCTGGTGGCGGTGATGGAAGGTCATGGCGCGTCTCCGTAATCCGAAAGCGCGGCGGCGAAGACCGCGGGGTCCACATTGCCGCCCGAGACGGTGACGATCACGGCGTCCCCCTCGATCTCCTCCCGCCGGAAGAGCGCGGCGGCGAGGGCGACGGCGCCGCCCGGCTCCGCGACGATCTTCAGGTGCTTCCACGCCGTGGCCATGGCGCAGCGCGCCTCCTCGTCCGCCACGGCGAAGCCGGGGCCGGCGCGGCCCTTCAGGATCGGGAAGGTCAGCTCCCCAGGCATGGGCGTGACGATGGCGTCGCAGATCGATTTCTCGTTCGCGCCGCACCGTTCCCGCCGGCCGGAGCGGAGGGAGATCGCCATGTCGTCATAGAAGGCGGGCTCGGCCGTGCGGACGCGGAGGCCGGGCGCCGCCTCCTCGAGCGCCAGCGCGATGCCGGCGGCGAGGCCGCCGCCGCCGCAGCAGACGATCACGTCCCCCTCCGTCACGCCCGCCTCGGCCGCCTGCTCCGCGATTTCGAGCCCGGTCGTCCCCTGCCCGGCGATCACCATGGGCTCGTCATAGGGGCGGATGAGGGTAAGCCCCCGTTCGCCGGCGATGCGGGCGCCGATCGCCTCCCGGTCCTCGCCGAAGCGGTCATAGGTCACGACCTCGGCGCCGTAGCCGCGGGTGCCGGAGATCTTCGCCTGCGGCGCGTCCTCCGGCATCACGATCACCGCGGGCGCGCCGTGGAGCTTCGCCGCGAGGGCGACGCCCTGCGCATGGTTGCCGGAGGAGAAGGCGATGACGCCCTTCTTCCGCGCCTCCGGGTCGAGGGCGGAGAGCGCGCTCCAGCCGCCGCGGAACTTGAAGCTCCCGGTCCGCTGGAGGCATTCGGCCTTCACCAGCACGCGCCGCCCGGCGAGCGTGTTGAGCGCATCCGATTCAAGCAGCGGCGTGCGGCGCGCGGCGCCGGCGAGCCGGGCGCGGGCGGCGCGGATGTCTTCGATCGTCGCGGCTTCAGCCATCGATCCCTCCGAGAAAGGCTGCGACGGCGCGGAGCGCCGCCGGCTCGTCCAGCCGGGGGATGTGGCCGCGGTCGGGGATTGCCACCACGGTCAGGTCCGGCTTTCTGACGCGCATTTCGGTCGCCGTCGCCGCAGAGAGCAAGTCCGAATTCGCGCCGCGGAGGAGAAGGGTCGGGATCGGCTTCAGCGCGTCGAAGAGCGGCCAGAGATCGTGCCCGCCCTCGGGCGCCGCGGCGGCCTGCGCCAGCGTCGCGTCGCGCAGTTTCGGGTCATAGGCGAGGGCGAGGCCGCCCGGCGCCTCCATGAAGCTCCGCTCCGCCCAGTCCCGCCAGAAATCGGCGCCGACGCCGGGAAAGCGCGCGCCGAAGGCGGCTTCGAGCCCGGCGGCGGCTTCGGCCATCGTCTTCGCGGCGGGCGGGAGCCCGAGCCAGGACATGATCTTGCCGATCCCCTCCGGCTCGATCACCGGGCCCACATCGTTCAAGACCACGCCCGCGAGCCGCTGCGGCGCCGTCGCCGCGATCACGGCGGCGAGGAGCCCGCCGCGGGAGGAGCCGACGACGATTGCGCGGTCGATCCCGAGATGGTCGAGCAGCGCCAGCGCGTCCCCCGCCTCGACCATCACGTTGTAGCGCGTCCAGTCCGGATCATGGTCGGAGCCGCCGCGGCCCCGCGCGTCGAGCCTTATTATCCGCCGCGGCCCCGCGACGGCGGGGAGCGCGGCGGCGAAATGATCGAAATCGCGGGAGGAGCGTGTGAGGCCCGCGAGGCAGAGGAGGGGCGGGGCGCCCTCCCCCTCGTCGGCATAGGCGAGGGAGAGGCCATGCGGCGCGGCGAAGCGCCTCACAGGCCCGCCTGCGCGAGTTCCGGGATCGACGTGAGATCGGAGAGGGCGCGCTCGGGCCGCCAGGGCAGCCGGTCCATGGGCTCCTTCGCGCGGTTCACCCAGACCGTGCGGAAGCCGTAGCCCGAGGCCGCCGCCGCGTCCCACCCGTTCGAGGAGACGAAGAGCACCGCGCCGGCCGGGCAGCCGAAGCGCCGGCCCACGAGGTCATAGACCGCCGGCGCCGGCTTGAACACGCCGACGCTTTCGACCGAGAGGACGGCGTCCAGCCGGTCGCCGATCCCCGCGCTCTCCACCGCGCCAGCCAGCATTGCGGGCGAGCCGTTGGAGAGGATCGCCGTGGCGAAGCCCGCGCCCTTCAGCGCTGCGAGCATGGCGGGAACCTCGGGATAGGCCGAAAGCTCCCAGTAGAGCGCCAGAAGCCGCTCCCGCAGCGCGGGCTCCGCCAGCCCGTGCGCCTCCAGCGCATAATCGAGCCCGTCCTGCGTCACGGACCAGAAGTCCGTATGAACCCCCGCCGAAGCCCGGAGCCAGGTGTATTGGAGCTGCTTCAGCCGCCATGTCGCCGCGAGTTCGGGCCATTTCGCCGCCAGCGCCTCCCGCCCCGGCTCCGCCGCCGCCTGCCGGGCGGCGGCGGCGACATCGAAAAGCGTGCCGTAGGCGTCGAAGACGCAGGTGGTGATCTTCATGGCGCTCCCTTCAGCGGCCCAGCGCGTCCCGCTTCAGCGTGAACGCGACCGGGCGGCCCTCGATCCGGCTCCGGTATACCTGGAGCCCTTCGAGCACGCGCTGCACGTAATTGCGAGTCTCGTTGAAGGGGATCATCTCCAGCCAGTCGATCCAGTCCACCGCCCCCGTCCGCGGGTCGCCATAGGTGGCGATCCACTGGTCGACGCGCCCGGCGCCGGCATTGTAGGCGGCGGCGGCCATCGCCACCGAGCCGTTGAACTCGCCGAGGCGGCGCGCGAGATAGGTCTGCCCGAGAAGGGCGTTATACTGCCAGTCCTCCGTCAGCCGTTCGAGCGAATAGGGCTGCTGCACCCAGCCGGCGACGCGCCGCGCCGTCGCCGGCATGACCTGCATGAGCCCGCGGGCGCCGGCGGGGCTGATCGCCTCGGGGTTCAGCTCGCTCTCCTGCCGGCCGATCGCCATCGCGAGCGCAGGCTCCACCCCGGCGTTGAAGCGGGCGAGTTCGGTGAGCGGGTAGTAGTCCCCCTTCAGCACATGGCCCTTCCGCGCCGCGATCTTGCCGATGCGGATCGCCGCGTCGGGCCGGCCGAGCTCCATCGCGAGATGCGCGGCGCCGGCGAGATCGGCGTAGCTGGACTGCTCCGAGGCGATATGGGTGAGGAACCAGTGCGCGCGCCGCCGGTCCCCGGCCTCGGAGAGAAGGCGCGCAGCCTCCGCCACGCTCCGGTTCGCGAAGGCGGCGCGCCGCCAGTCCCCGTCCCGCTCCGCGGCGAGCGCGGGATCGGCGGGAACGCCTGCGGCCTCCGCCGCGAGCTGGCCGTAGAAGCTCGTCTGATGCTTCGCGCCCTCTCGATAAGCGGCCTGCGCCCCGCTCCGGTCCCCCGCGGCCTCCAGCGCCCGGCCGAGCCAGTAATGCCCGCGCCCGAGGCTGATCGGCGTCTCCACCGCGACGATGAGGCGGCGGAAATGCGCCGCCGCCCGCGCCGGGTCCTTCATCCAGCGGAGCGCGATCCAGCCGGCGAGGAATTCGAGGTCGGAATAATCGCCGCCCGCGACCATGTGGTTCCGGTTGGCGAGGTTGTAGGCCTCCTTCACCTGCCCGAGCCGCAGCAGGCGGCGGACGAGGAGCGTGCGCCGCTCGCCCCAGGCTTCGGGCCGCCCGAGGCTTTCCGCGGAGACGGAGCGGGCGGAGATCAGCTCCAGCGCGCCGTCGTAATTGTCCTTCTTCATGCGCCAGAGGAAGCGCTCGAAGGCGAGGCCCGGGTCGTCCTGCAGCGCGGCCGGCACGGCGGCCACCGCCCCGTCCACCCCGTTCGCCAGCGCGCGAAGCCGCACCCGCGCCTCGATCAGCGCGGCCCAGCCGGGGGAGACGAGGGGCTTCATCGCCTGCGCCTCGTCCGCGAGCCCGCGCCAGAGCAGCTCGTCCGCCCGCGCCTCGTGATAGGGGCGGATCGCGCCCATATGCTCGGCGCGGAAGGTCGCCTGTTCCGACGGCGTGAGCGAGAAGCTGCGCCAGGCGAAGGCGGCCATTTCGTCCGCCTCAGCCCGGCGGCCGGCGGCGGCGAGCGCCTCGATCCGGCGGAGCGCGCCGGTCCCGGTGGAGGGGCCTTCGGCGCCGAGGAAGGCGTCGATCTCGGCGAGCGACGTTCCGCGCGGGATCAACCCCTCCCCCCGCGCCCGGATGCGGCCGAGATTCGGCCAGTCCGGATTGCGGGCGACGAAGGCGCGGTAGAGCGGCCAGTCCCCCTCCCCGGCGGAAAGGAGCCGCCATTCATAGAGGTCGCGGGCGGCCTGGCTGCCCGCGGCCTCGGCATGGGCGCGGGCCTCCGCCCATCGCTCCCTGTCCGCCGCCTCCATCGAGGCGGCGACGAGGGCGGGGCTCGCCCAGGCGGGCGGCGCGGCGACGGCGAGGGACGCCGCCAGCAGGAGGGCGTTCAGGGGTCGGGGCATCTTCGGCTCCGTTGTCTTTGCTCGATTTCACCGAGACTAGCAGATTCCCGATCCTGCGGCATCCGCCTTTCGGGGTCGTTACGGCTCAGACGCCGGGCCCCTCGTCGCAGGGGGCGGCGCTCCGGTCCTTCCGCATCAGGCGGAGACGGGTCGGCGGGCCGCCGCCCGGGCCCATGTCGACGCTCTCGGCCAGGATGCTGTTTTCGCCCTCCGAGAAGAGCTTCCAGCAGGAGAGGCCGACATCGTAGAGGAAGCAGATCCGCCCCTCATCCTCCGCCCATACGCCGTGATGGCAGCCGCCTCCGGAGGGGGCCCAGATCGTGCGCCCGTCCTCGAAATACTGCTCCGTGCCGAAATAGGCGCCGCTCTCGTCCGAGAAATGCAGCGTCCAGCCTTCGGAGAAGGCGCGGAAGGCCGCGCCGTCCATCGGCTCCAGCGCGCCGGCCGGCGACGCGAGGAGAAGCGCGAGGAGGAGGCCCCGCCTCACCCTTCGCCCGCGAGGAAGCGCTCCGCCTCGAGCGCGGCCATGCAGCCCATCCCGGCCGAGGTGACGGCCTGGCGATAGATGTGGTCCGTCACGTCCCCCGCCGCGAAGACGCCGGGAATGGCGGTCGCGGTCGAATCCGGCTTGGTGACGACATAGCCGCCGTGATGCGTCTCGAGCTGGTCTTTCACCAGTTCGGAGGCCGGCGCATGGCCGATGGCGACGAAGACGCCGGCGCAGGGGATCACCCGCTCCTCCCCCGTCTTCACGTCGCGGATGCGCGCGCCGGTGACGCCCGGCGGGTCGCTCTCGCCCACCACCTCTTCGAGCGCGGCGTTCCACACGATCTCGACCTTCGGGTTCTTCATGAGCCGGTGTTCGAGGATCTTCTCGGCCCGGAGCGAATCTCGCCGGTGGACGAGCGTGACCTTGTCCGCGAAGCGGGTGAGGAAGAGCGCCTCCTCCACCGCGGTGTTGCCGCCGCCGATCACCACCACCTCCCGCCCGCGATAGAAGAAGCCGTCGCAGGTCGCGCAGGCGGAGACGCCGAAGCCCTTGAACCGCTCCTCCGAAGGGAGGCCCAGCCATTTCGCCTGCGCGCCGGTGGCGAGGATCACCGCCTCCGCCTCGTAGACCGCCCCCGAATCCCCCGTGGCGACGAAGGGGCGCTTCGAGAGGTCGAGGCTCGTGATGATGTCGGAGACGATCTCCGCCCCCATCGCCTTCGCATGGGCCTCCATGCGGACCATGAGGTCGGGGCCCTGCACCTCGGTGTCGCCCGGCCAGTTCTCCACCTCCGTTGTGATGGTGAGCTGCCCGCCCGGCTGTATGCCCTGCACGAGGACCGGGTCGAGCATCGCGCGGGCGGCGTAGACGGCGGCGGTGTAGCCGGCCGGGCCGGAGCCGATGATCAGGAGCTTCATCGCGCGCGTCTCGGTCATGGAATCCTCGGTCTTTCGGGTCGCGCCCGTATGTAGCGGCGCGGGCGGCCCGCGCCAAGCGCGGCTCCGGTTCGCGTGATCGGCGCTTTACGCAATTTTATTGCGCAGCGGGCGGCGATTGGGTAACCCGAACGCGCAGTAACGCGGGGCCGAACCCCGTGAGCGGGGGATGGCATGGCCGCCGGCAAGATCGACGCGATCGACAGGAAGATTCTCGCGGAGCTTCAGGGCGACGGGCGCATGACGAATGTCGAGTTGTCGAAGCGGCTCGGCATCTCCGCGCCGCCCTGCCTCCGGCGCGTGCGGGCGCTGGAGGAGGAGGGGTTGATCGAGGGCTACCACGCCCGCGTCAACGCCCGCGCGCTCGGTTTCGAGGTCACCGTCTTCGCGATGGTCGGGCTTTCGAGCCAGGCGGAAGCCGACCTTCGCGCCTTTGAAGACAAAGCCCGCTCCTGGCCGCTCGTCCGCGAATGCCACATGCTGAACGGGGAGATCGACTTCCTCCTGAAATGCGTGGCGCCGGACCTTTCGACTTTCCAGTCCTTCCTCACCGGCTCGCTGACCGCCGCGCCGAACGTCGCCAGCGTCAAGACCTCGCTCGTCATCCGCGGGGCGAAAGTCGAGCCGGGCGTGCCCTTCGAGATTCTCGAGGCGCGGGCCGCCGGCGAATCCTGAGCGCGCGCTCCTCTCAGATCGCCATCGAATAGGCCGAGCCCGCCTCGTCATATTCGTCGAAGGCGCGCGCGATGATCCGGGTCAGGGGCCGCCCCTCCTCCGTGATGCGAAGCCGGTGAAGCATCACGAACACCCGCACCTGGGCGTTGTCCCCCACATCCCCGACCCAGACCTCCGTGGTCCCGTCGGGACGCCGCCACGCCGCAAGGTCCTCGAAGTCTCCGGCCACCACCCCCGGCATCGACACCGCGGCCGCGGTGCTGCCCGTCGTCGGATCCACCGCGAACACCTGCGCGCCCCCGCCTGAGTCATTGTGGGTCCACAGCCACCGACCGTCCCACCCGAGTCCGCTCGCCTCGGTGATCGCAGGATCGGAGA
>JAUIDE010000030.1 GCA_030429105.1 Alphaproteobacteria bacterium | reverse complement strand
CGCCCTCCTCCGGGCGCAAGGTGGCGGCGAAAACCTCCGCCCCGTCCTCGAACCGGGCGACATGCAGCATCCCCCCCGGCGCGATCAGCGCGGCGCAGACGCTCCCCTTCCGCCCCTCCGCCAGGGCGGCGAACCGGTCCACCCCCACCGCCTCCGCCCCCGTCGCCAGCGCGAGCCCGCGCGCGGCGGAGACGGCGAGCCGCGCGCCGGTGAAGTTCCCCGGCCCCGTCCCCACCGCGATGAGGCCGAGGTCGCGATAGCCGAGCCCGGCCTCCGCCAGCGCCTCGTCGATCATCGGGAAAAGCCGCGCGTCATGCCCGCGCGCCATCGCCTCCTCGCGCCCGGCGAGGCGGCGAACGCCGTCAAAAACGGCCGCCGCGCAGCGCCCGGCGGCCGTGTCGAAGGCGAGGATGAGGGGCATGACCCCTCAGACGTTGACCGGGCGAACCTCGGTCACTTCCGGGATGTAATGCCGGAGCAGATTCTCGATCCCCATCTTCAGCGTCATGGTGGAGGAGGGGCAGCCGGCGCAGGCGCCGCGCATGTGGAGATAGACGACGCCCTCGTCGAAGCCGTGGAAGGTGATGTCCCCCCCGTCCTGCGCCACGGCGGGGCGGACGCGCGTGTCCAGCAGTTCCTTGATCTGCCCGACGATGGCGGAATCCGGCCCGTCATGCTCGGCATGGCCGGCGCGCGCGTCCGTCTCCATCACCGGCTGGCCGGAGGTGAAATGCTCCATGATGACGCCGAGGAGAGCGGGCTTCAGATGCGCCCAGTCCTGCCCGTCCTTCGTCACGGTGATGAAGTCGGGCCCGAGGAACACGCCCTCCACCCCGTCCACCGCGAAGAGCCGCTTCGCAAGGGGGGAGACGGCGGCGCTCGCCTCGTTCGGGAAATCGGCCGAGCCGGTCGCGAGCACGGTCTGCCCCGGCAGGAATTTCAGCGTCGCGGGGTTCGGGGTCGACTCGGTCTGGATGAACATGGCGGGCTCCTTTGCGCCCCGCTGATGTGGACCGGCGCGGCGCGGAAATCAAGAATCATTCTAAACTATGCCGGGCCGAGCAGCCCGTCGAGGAGCCCTCGGAGCGCCGCGCGCCGTTGCGCCCCCGGCATGGCGGCGAGCGCGGCGCCTGCGCCCCCCGCCGCGCCGTCGATGATCGCGAGGAGGATCGCCGCCGCCGCTTCGGCGTCCGGCGCGCCCAGGCGCCCGATCGCCGCGGCGAGCCTAGCCGCGCTCTCCGCCCGCCCGGCTTCGATCAGCGCGCCGATCTCCGCATCGCGCGCGCCCTCCGCGCCGATCTCCAGCGCGAGGCGCCCGTAATCCGGGTCCGCCGCAGCGAGGATCGCGGCGTCGAGCGCGTCGAGAAGGCCGGCGCGGAGGTCCGCCGCCGCGTCGAGCGCGTCGAGCCGCGCCGCCGCGTCCTGCCGGTCCTCTTCCACGATGGCGCGGATGATCGCCGTCTTCGACGGGAAGTAGCGGTAGAGCGCGCCGGGGCTCATGCCGACGGCGGCGCAGATCGCGGCCATGCCCGTCTGGTGAAACCCCGCCTCGACGAAGAGCGCCTCCGCGGCGCGGAGAATCTCTGTCCGCTTCGCCGCGTGAACCGTCTCGTTCCTCACCCGTCCCATGATCGCGACGTCCCCTTTGCGCGCCCCTTGCGCCGGCGCAGCACTCCATTTACTTAGAGCGAACGTTCACTCTCAATATGGAGATGCAGAATGTCCGAAGCCACCGCCCCCTCCCTCTTCGATTTCGGCGCGGAGACGATCGCCGGCGCGCCGGCGCTGCTCCTGCCGGCGCTCGGCCTCGCGGCCGGCGGCATGGCGCTGATCGGCCTCCCGCTTCTGGCCATCGAGGCGATCCGCCTCCGCCGGCGCGGCGAGCTGACCCGCAGGCGGCTCGCCGGCATGGCGACGAGCGCCTTCTGCGCCCTGCCCGCCAGCCTCGTGCAGGCGCTGTTCGGCGGCGCGCTGATGGCCGTCTTCCTCGCCGCCTCCACCCTCGCGCCCTGGTCGATCCCGACCGGCTGGGCCACCGCGCTCCTCTGCCTCGTCGCCGTGGATTTCTTCTATTACTGGGAGCATCGCCTTGGGCACCGGGTGAACGCGCTCTGGTCTCTCTATCACTCGGTGCACCATTCCGCCGATCATTTCGACCAGACGATCGGGCTCCGCATCAGCTTCGTGGACTTCTTCTTCGCCCCGCTGATCTACCTGCCGCTCGTGCTCGCCGGGTTCCACCCGCTGCTTGTCTTCGCCTGTTTCGGCGTCGTGCTGGCCTGGCAGCAATGGATCCATACGGAACTCGTCGGCAAGCTGCCGCTGCTCGACCCGTGGCTGAACACGCCGGCGAACCACCGCGTGCATCACGGCCGCAACGACATCTATTTGGACCGGAACTATGGCGGCGTCCTCATCCTGTGGGATCGTCTCTTCGGCACCTACGCGCCGGAGAGCGAGGCGGTGGATTACGGACTGGTCGAGCAGCTGAAAAGCCGCAACCCGCTCGCCGTCCACTTCGTCGGCTTCCGCAGGCTCTTCGCGGCCCTGGGCCGCGCCCGCTCGGCCTCCGACGCGCTGAAGGCCGCCTTCGGTCCGCCGGAGGCGCAGCGGGGCGAGGCCGCGAAACCGGCGGAGTGACCCGCTCAGCAGATCGAATCGATCCGCTCCATCGAGAGCGATCCGGGAACGACCGTGACGGGGACGGTCATCGTCCCCGCCAGCCGCCCGGCGAGGGCGGAGACGAGCGGGCCCGGCCCCTCGCCTGAGGCGCCCGCGCCGAGGACGAGCACGCCGATCTCCGGGTCCTCCCTGATCTGCGCCAGAACCTCGTCCCGCGCCACGCCCTCGCGGATCACGAATTCGGGGAGCACGCCGGAAAGCGCCTTCACCTCCCCGGCGAGCTGGGTGAGCCGGGCCTCCGCCGCCTCCCGCGCCTCGGCGCGCATCACCTCGCCGACGCCGATCCAGTGCTGGAATTCCTCGGGCCGGATCACATAGAGCATGACGACGCCGCCGCCCGTCTTCGCGGCGCGGCGCGCGGCGAAGCGGAGCGCGTTGCGGCACTCGGGCGAATCGTCCACCACGGTCATGAACTTGCGCAAGGCGGGGCTCCGTCCGTCCTCTCCGGCCGGGCAACATCGCTCAAAGCGGCGCCGCCCGCAATGGCGCCCTCAGCCCGCCGGCGGCTCCGCCAGCCTGGCGAGCGGCTCGCCCCGCGCCCAGCGCGCGACATTGTCGAGGAAGAGAGCGTCCCACCGCCCGCCGGCCCCGTCCCCGGCATAGGAGGTGTGCGCCGTCATCCGCACGCCGGGATGAGACCAGAGCGGGCTTTCCCCGGGGAGCGGCTCCTGATCGAAGACATCGAGGATCGCCGTCGAAAGCCGCCCGCCGTCGAGCGCGGCGAGAAGCGCCGGCGTCTCCACCAGCGCCCCCCGCGCGACGTTGACGAGGATCGCGCCGGGCTTCAGCGCGGCGAAGAAGCCCGCCCCGGCGAGCCCCCGCGTCTCCGGCGTCAGCGGGCAGGCGAGGATGACGATGTCCGCATCGGGCAGGAAGCGCGGCAGGTCCGCCAGCGTCCCCGCCCGGTCGGCGTCCGCCGTCCCCGCCGGGCTCCGCCGCACCACGTCCACCGCTGCGCCGAAGGCCTTGGCCCGGTGCGCGAGCGCGGCGCCGATGGGCCCGTGGCCGAGGATCAGCCAGCGCGTCTGCGAGATCTCGCGGAAGGGCGTCAGCTCCCATTTCCGCTCCGCCTGCAAGGCCCGGCGCCGTTCGACCGGCTGGAGCACCGCGAGCAGCTCCGCGAAGACATATTCCGCGATGGCGACGCCCTGCGCGCTCGAATTGCAGATGCGCGCGCCCTTCGCGGCGATGGCGGCGTAGAACGGATGGTCGAGCCCGGCATTGTAGGTCTGGAGCACGTCGACCGAGCGGAAGGCGAGCGCGGCGTCGAAGAGCGCCGGCTGCCCCATCGCCGCCGAAGCCTGCCGGCTGAGCCAGAGATAGCCGGCGTCGTGGTCGCCGGGCGCCAGCGCCGCGCCGCGGAAGGCGACGGCGCCGTCATTCCCGAAGGTCGCGATCTCGAGCGGGAGGCCGAGGGCGTCAAGCCGCTTGCCGATATGGGCGAGGGCGGCTTCATGGAGGGTCAGGGTCCTGGTCATGCGGCGAGCCTCTCCGCCGCAAGGCGAAAGTCAACCGGGCTTGAAGCTCGGCGCGGGCGCGGCGAAGCTGCCGGCATGGCCAAGCTCTACTTCAACTACTCCACGATGAACGCGGGGAAGACGACCGTCCTCCTCCAGGCGTCCCACAATTATGTCGAGCGCGGCATGGCGACGATGCTCATGACCGCGGCGCTTGACGACCGGGCGGGCGCGGGCCGCATCGCCTCCCGCATCGGGCTTTCGGCGGCGGCGGAGACCTTCGGCCCGGATGACGACCTCTTCGCCCGGGTGGAGCGGCGGATGCGCGCCGGGCCGCTCCATTGCGTGCTGGTGGACGAGGCGCAGTTCCTCTCGGAAGAGCAGGTCTGGCAGCTCGCCCGCGCGGCGGACGATCTCGGCGTTCCCGTCATGGCCTACGGCCTCCGCACCGATTTCCGCGGCGCGCTCTTCCCCGGCTCCGCAGCGTTGCTCGCCATCGCGGACAATCTCCGCGAGGTGCGGACGATCTGCTGGTGCGGCGCGAAGGCGACGATGGTGGTCCGGCTCGACCCGGCGGGCGCGGTGGCGGAGGAGGGGGACCAGATCGCCATCGGCGACGACATCTACGTCTCGCTCTGCCGCAAGCACTGGCGGGCGCGGCGGCTCGATCCCTGAGGGGGCTGCGTTTCGATCAGCATGCTTCGGCGCCGCTGTATCGGGTCCGGCCTCCGAGGATGGCTCCGGCGGGCGCGAGGAGGCGGCGGGCGATGGCGATGAGGATCAGGCCGCCGGCCTCCAGCCGCGCCCCCTCGACGGCGTGAACCCCGGCCACGATGGCGGCGCCCTCGGCGCGGAGCGTTACGGTCTGCATCGGCGGCCCTCCCGTGGGTTTAGTGGCGGAAGGGCGGGGGCGGCGCCAGAGGGGATGGAGGCGGGGTGCGCGCACACGCGTGAGCAGGGGGGTTAAGTTATTGTATCAATTGTCATATCAAGATCTTGGCCACGGCCACGACAGCCGTAACCCTGATAACTCTTGTCGGAAATATGTGATGATAAATCTAGCGAAAACTGATATGTAATTCTCTTCTACCAATTTGACTCTATCTTAGTAAATCCGATGTCTATATTCTTAATATCTCCGGCTTGATCAGTTATTGAAATTCGATCCATTATTTTTTGTGGCGTTTTTTTGAACCACTGCGAGCAAATTGCCCTAAGGTCCTGGACCCCGGGATGCCCGAGTGTCGGTTCAATTATGATACGTTCCAATTCTGGATTGCTCCGTAGCAAAAATTGTCCAGCTTCCTTAAATTCACGCGGGTCCATTGTCATCTGCGATTTTCTTTTTTGAAACATTTTCCTTCTCTTCGTAAATTCTGTATTATGTATAAAGCCAAAGTTTGGTGCCATAAAGTCTATAATCCATTCATCTACTTCAACCCAGCTATGAAAATTGTTTTCCGTAGCAGTAATTCCTTCGCTCATTTTCTCACCAAAGCAGAGTAATTCACCTTCTCCACCGACATGATAAATTGCTAGTCCACACCTAACAGTCGCCCTCTTCCTGAAGTGATCCTCTAATATAGAAGAAGATAAGACACTGTAATATACACAAGAGTGCGCGACATCCTCTCCTTCCGCATCAATTATGGCGGAAACGATCTGAAATATTCTCTCATAATCCCTGAGCTTTATAATCATTACGAGCAGTCAGAAGATTTGCTGTACCAAAAAAACATGCTGCCCCCTCACTCCTCCACCGCCTCAAACACCCCCGGCAACTCCGCCTTCCCCCGCGCCAGGAAACCCGGCAGCGGCAGCCCCTTCGAGCCGAGATATTCCGCGTTGTAGAGCTGGCTCTGATACCGCGTGCCGTAATCGCAGAGGATCGTCACGATCACATGCCCCGGCCCCATCGCCTTCGCCATGCGGATCGCGCCGGCGACGTTGATCCCCGAGGAGCCGCCGAGGCAGAGGCCCTCCTCCTCCAGCAGGCGGAAGGCGAGGGGGATCGCCTCGGAATCGGGGATCTGGAAGGGCATGTCCACTTCCAATCCTTCGAGGTTCCTGGTGATGCGGCCCTGGCCGATGCCCTCGGTGATGGAGGAGCCTTCGGCCTTCAGCTCGCCATTTGCGTACCAGTTGTAGAGCGCGGCGCCCATCGGGTCCGCCAGCCCGATCTTCACCGCCGGGTTCCGCTCCCGCAAGGCCATCGCGACGCCCGCGAGCGTGCCGCCGGAGCCGACGGCGCAGATGAAGCCGTCCACCTTCCCCCCCGTCTGCTCCCAGATTTCCGGGCCCGTCGTGTCGATATGCGCCTGCCGGTTCGCCACATTGTCGAACTGGTTGGCCCATATCGCGCCGTTCGGCTCCGTCTTCGCCAGCGCCGCGGCGAGGCGCCCGGAATAGCGGACGAAATTGTTGGGGTTACGATAGGGCTTCGCCGGCACCTCCACCAGCTCCGCCCCGGCGAGGCGGATCATGTCCTTCTTCTCGCGGCTCTGCGTTTCCGGGATGACGATGACGGTGCGAAAGCCCATCGAGGCGCCGACGAGGGCGAGGCCGATGCCGGTGTTCCCCGCCGTCCCCTCCACGATCACCCCGCCGGGGCGGAGCTCGCCCGAGGCGACGGCGTGGCGGATGATGGAGAGCGCGGCGCGGTCCTTCACCGACTGGCCGGGATTCATGAACTCGGCCTTGCCGTAGATCTCGCACCCCGTCTCCTCGGAGGCGCGGCGGAGGCGGATGAGCGGGGTGTTCCCGACGGCGTCGGCCAGGTCTTTATACACGCGCATCCTGTGGTTCCTCCCGATCCTCGCTCCGGCGGAAGGTCTATCGCCTGGGGGCGCCGCCGCGCAAGGGCGCTCCGCCCTGTGAAATCGTTCACGCGGCAGTGATCCGTTTGCACCGGGATCGCGTATTGTGCCTTGAAACGCATCGACGACGGAACACATCGCCTGTCATGGAAACTGGACACCCCTCCAAGCGGCTCCTCGCCGCCTACGCCCTCGGCAGAGCGACCGAAGGGGCGGAGCTCGCCGTCTCGGCGCATCTGACCTATTGCGCCGCCTGCCGCGCCGAAGTCGCGCGCATGGAGGCGCTCGCCGGCGCGCTGGTGGAGACGGAGGGGCCCGAGGGCGAGCCCGACCTCGACGCCGCGCTCGCCCGGCTGGACGAGGCGGAGCCGGAGCGGGAGGCGCGCGCGCCGCTCCGCCGCGGCCCGCTCCCCGCGCCGGTGGCGAAGGCGATCGGCGTGAATTTCGACGAGATACCGTGGCGCTTCCGCCTGCCCGGCGTGCACGAATATTCCTTCCGCAACGAGGAAGGTGAGAGCGTGAGCCTCCTCCGCGTCCGCCCCGGCGCGGCGATCCCCCAGCATACGCACGAGGCGGAGGAGCTGACCGTCGTCTTCGACGGCGAACTGGTGGACGGGGACCGGCGCTACGGCCCCGGCGACGTCGCCTTTGCGGACCCGAGCGTGGACCATCACCCCCGCGCGGGGGGCGACAGGCCCTGCATCTGCCTTGCGGTTCTCTCGGGCGGTCTTACATTCACCGGCAGGTTCGGACGCGCGCTCAATCTTTTCTCCTGAGGAGGACGTGATGACGCCGACGCGAAGGGCGCTGATCCTCGGGGTCGGCGCGGCGACAGTCTTTTCTCCGCTTCCGCTCCTCGCCGCAGGCGGCGGGTCGCGGACGTTCACCGTCTATCGGGACGGGGCCGAGATGGGCTCCCACCGAATAGACGTGCGGCCGGGGGCGGACGGCGCGGCGGAAGTCGACATCGACATCCAGCTGCAGGTGAAGATCCTCGGCATCACCGCCTATCGCTATTCCATGCGGAACCGCGAGGTCTGGAAGGGCGGGCGGCTCGTCTCGATGGACAGCGAGACGAACGATGACGGGGACGCGGATTTCTCCCGCGTCCGTCAGGTCGGGGACGAGCTGGAGATCGAGGGCTCGATGTTCTCCGGCCGCGTGCCGGGCGATTCCGTGAGCACGACCTACTGGTCGATGGACTTCCTGAAGCGGGGAATCTGGATCAACACGCAGACGGGCGTGCCCATCGAGGTGACGACAGCTTCCATCGGGCCGGGGGAGATCACCGGGCCGAACGGGCCCGTCGCCACCGAACGCTGGACGGCGAAGGGCGAGAAGCTGGACGTGATCCTCCACTACGCCGGCGGGGAATGGCTCTCCGTCGAGTTCGAGGCGGGGGGCGAGCCGGCGGTCTACGCCCCGCAATCCGTCGCTCCCGCCTTCGCCCCGGTCTGGACCGCCTCCCTGTGAGGCGCGCGTGAGCGTCTGGTCCAAGCGGATGCGGCCGGCGGACGGGGCCGCCTGGGTGACGGGCGCCTCCGCCGGCATCGGCCGCGCCGTCGCGCTGCGGCTGGCGGACGAGGGGTGGACGGTCTGGGCCACCGCGCGGCGGGCCGACGCGCTGGAGGCGCTCGCCTCCGAGCGGCCGGGGAAGATCCTGCCGCTCCCCTGCGACGTGACGGACCGGGGCGGCATGGCCGCCGCCGTCGCCGCGATCACGGCGGAGGGGCCGCTCGCGCTCGCGATCCTAAACGCCGGGCTCTACATCCCCCTCCGGGCGCAGGAATTCGACGCGGGCAAGGCGGCGAAGACCTTCGACGTGAACCTCAACGGCGTCGCCAACGGGCTCGACCCGGTCTTGAAGCACATGATCGGGCGGCGGGACGGGCATGTGGCGATCACCGCCTCCGTCGCCGGCTATCGCGGCCTGCCGCGGGCGGCGGCCTATGGCGCGACGAAATCGGCGCTCATCACGATGGCGGAGGCGCTGGCCTTCGACCTGATCGACCTCGACGTCCGCATCTCCGTCATCAACCCCGGCTTCGTGAAGACGGATGCGACTTCGGTGAACGATTTCGAGATGCCCTTCGTCATCCCGGCGGAGGAGGCGGCGAAGCGGATCGTGGAGGGCCTGAAGCAGCCCGGCTTCGAGATCGCCTTCCCGCGCCGGTTCGAGATCATCCTGAAAACCCTCGGCCTCCTCCCCAACCGCGCCTATCTCGCCGTCATGCGGAAGCTGATGGGGTGGGACGAAAAGGTGAAGTGAGGCCGGATTCGGGGGGTTTTCGGCCCATAACCATGGTTATCGGGTTCGGAGGCTTGATTCGGAACGATCTTTTCCGTGATCGGGTTTGAAACATTCGCGGGCGCTCCCCTCACGTCCCTTGGCCCGGGCGACCAGCCCGGGCCGCGGCCTCCCTCCCCCCGGGAGGCCGCATCGCGGCGGCGCAAGACGCACAGCCGTCAGAGTTCCTGACGCCATAAACCGCTTCGACCAGTCGGCCCGAGGCGGCCACCCAAGGGAGGCCGCGACCCTTCGCGCTCCGCTCGGGCGCCCTTACCCCACCTCGGTCGCCGCGATGATCGCCATGTTGAGGATGTCGGATACGGTCGCGCCCATCGAGCAGATCTGCACCGGCTTCTCGATCCCGGTCAGGATCGGGCCGATCACGGTCGTCCCCTCCAGCTGCTGGAGCATCTTGGTGGAGATCGAGGCGGAGTGGCGGGCGGGCATGACGAGGACGTTGGCGGGGCCCGAGAGGCGGCAGAACGGGTAGGCCGCCATCGCCGCCGGGTCGAGCGCCACGTCCGCCGCCATCTCCCCGTCGAATTCGAAATCAACGCCGCGCGCCTCCAGCAGCTTCACCGCCTCGCGGAGGTTGCTGGAGCGTTCCGAAGTCGGATAGCCGAAGGTGGAATAGGAGAGGAGCGCCACCCGCGGGTCGAGCCCGAGCCGGCGGGCGACGCGGGCGGCCTGCTCCGCGATGTCGGCCAGTTCCGGCCCCGTCGGCATCTCGTGCACCATCGTATCGGCGACGAGCACGGTGCGCCCCCGCGCGAGCACGGCGGAGACGCCGACGACCTTCCGCCCCTGCCGCGTGTCGAAGACGCGGCCGATATCGTCCAGCACCACCGAGGATTTGCGGGAAACGCCGGTCACCATCGCGTCGGCATGGCCGGCGGCGAGCATGCAGGCGGAGAAGATGTGCCTGTCCCGCGCCACGCGGCGGAAACAGTCCCGCTCCAGGAAGCCGCGGCGCTGGAGCTTGGCGTAGAGCGAAGCGACGTAATCGGCGAGGTATGGCGTCGTCTCGGCGTTCACCACCTCGATCTCGCCGAGGGCGTCGGCCTGCCCGGCCTTCGCCAGCATCTCCGCCACCTCGTCCTCCCGCCCGACGACCACCGCCTCGCCATAGCCGCCGCGCGCCCAGGCGACGGCGGCGCGGAGCACGCGCTCGTCCTGCCCCTCGGCGAAGACGACGCGCTTCCGCTCCCGCCGGGCGCGGGCTGCGAGGGCTTCCAGCATGTTCGCGGTCGGGTCGAGCCGGGCGCGGAGGGCGCGGGCGTAGCCCTCCATGTCGATGATCGGCCGGCGGGCGACGCCGCTCTTCATCGCCGCCTCCGCCACCGCGGGGGGGATGACGTGGATGAGCCGCGGGTCGAAGGGCGCGGGGATGATGTAATCCGGCCCGAAGACGGGGCGGCGGCCATAGGCGGCGGCCACTTCATCCGGCACATCCTCCCGGGCAAGCATGGCGAGGGCCTCCGCCGCGGCGATCTTCATCTCCTCGTTGATCGTGCGCGCGTTCACGTCCAGCGCGCCGCGGAAGATGAAGGGGAAGCCGAGCACGTTGTTGACCTGGTTCGGATAATCCGAGCGCCCGGTCGCCATGATGACGTCGCCGCGGATCGCCGCCGCCTCCTCCGGCGTGATCTCCGGGTCGGGGTTCGCCATGGCGAAGACGATGGGCTTCGGCGCCATCGAGGCCAGCATCTCCGCCGTCACCGCCCCCTTGGCGGAGACGCCGAGGAAGACGTCCGCCCCCTTCATCGCGTCGGCCAGCGTGCGCGCCTCCGTCGGCGCGGCATGGGCGGATTTCCACTGGTTCATGCCGTCCTCCCGCCCCTGGAAGACGACGCCCTTCGTGTCGCAGAGGAGGCAGTTCTCCGGCTTCGCGCCGAGCGACTTCACCAGCTCGACGCAGGCGATTCCGGCCGCGCCGGCGCCGTTGACGACGATCCGCGCCTCCCCGATCCGCCGCCCGGTCAGGTGCAGCGCGTTGATGAGCCCGGCGACGCAGATGATCGCCGTGCCGTGCTGGTCGTCATGGAAGACCGGAATGTCCATCGTCTCGCGCAGGCGCTGCTCGATGATGAAACAGTCGGGCGCCTTGATGTCCTCCAGGTTGATGCCGCCGAAGGAGGGGCCCATCAGCCTGACGGCGTTGAAGAATTCGTCCGCGTCCTTCGTGTCGAGCTCGAGGTCGATGGCGTTCACGTCCGCGAAGCGCTTGAAGAGCACGGCCTTGCCCTCCATCACCGGCTTCGAGGCCAGCGCGCCGAGGTCGCCGAGGCCGAGGATCGCGGTGCCGTTGGAGATGACGGCGACCATGTTGCCACGGCTCGTATAGTCGAACGCCGCCTCCGGGTCCGCCGCGATGGCGCGGACGGGGGCGGCGACGCCGGGCGAATAGGCCAGCGACAGGTCGCGCTGCGTCGCCATCGGCTTGGTGGCGACGATGCCGACCTTCCCCGCCGGGGCGAGGAAATGATAGGCGAGCGCGTCTTCGTCGAGCTGCGATCTGTCGGACATCAGGCCTCCCCGCCCCGCGCGCGGCCCTGTCTGCGGGCGCTTCCTGCGGGGAGGCCGGGTTATAAAGGCGGGCGGAAGGGCGCGCAATCCGGGCGCCGGGCGGCGCGCGGAGGGCCGCGACCTCCCTCGGGGGGCCGCCTTGGGCGGGCTTGACCGCGTGCTTTATGGCGTCAGGAACTTTGACGGTTGCACGTCTTGAGCCGTCGCGATGCGGCCTCCCTGGGGGGAGGGAGGCCGCGGCCCGGTCTGGTCGACCGGGCCAAGATGCGAGCGGCGCGCGACGCCCATTTTTCTACCGGCTCTCCGGTTATAAAACGAAATCAGATATATAAACCCCCTGCACAGCGTGTGCGCAGGCCTCACCCGGCCCCGATCATCGCCCGCACCTCCGCCGCCACGACCTTCCCCATCGCGTTCCGCGGCAGCGCATCGACGAAGACCACCGCGCGGGGATGCTTGTAGCGGGCGAGGACGCCGTTGAAGGCCGAGAGCGCCTCCGCCTCCGTCATCGGCTCCCGCGGGGCGATGACGGCCACCGGCACCTCGCCCCATTTCGGGTCGGGCCGGCCCACCACCGCCACCTCCCGCACCTTCGGATGCGGGCGGAGCACCCGCTCCAGCTCCGCCGGATAGATGTTCTCCCCGCCCGAGATCACGACATGCTTGATCCGGTCCGCGAACCAGAAGAGCCCCGCCTCGTCCCGCACCGCGACGTCCCCGGTATGGAACCAGCCGTCGACGATGGCGCGCACCGTCTCCGCCTCGTTCCGCCAGTAGCCGGAGAGGATGTTCGGGCCCTTCACGAGGATTTCCCCCGGCTCGCCCGGCGCCGCCTCGGAGCCGTCGGGCCGCGCCAGCCTGATCTCGCAGAGCGTTCCGGGGCGGCCGATGGAGCCGGGAGTCTCCATCGCGTCCGCAACCGTCTGATATATCGCGAAGGGGCCCGTCTCGGTCGCGCCATAGATCTGCGGCATCGGCACGCCCCGCGCGTGGACCGCCGCGATGATCTCCCGCGGCACGTCGGTCGATCCGATGGAGAGGGCGCGGAGGCGGGAGAGGTCGGCCGCCGCCCAGCCGGGCTGCGCCATGATCGCCTGCATCACCGTCGGCACCATGATCGCATGGGTGACGCCCCCGGCGAGCGCCGCGAGCGCCGCCGCCGGCTCGAACCGTTCATGGATCTCCACCGCCGCGCCGATGGAGAAGGAAGGCGTGGGCAGGATGTTGAGCCCCCCGACATGGAAGAAAGGGAGGACGACGAGCGCCCGGCTCTCCCGCGTCAGCCCATGCGCCGCGACGCTCATCGCCGCGTTCGCCGCCACGGCCCGGACGGGGAGGACGGCGCCCTTGGGCCGCCCCGTCGCCCCCGAGGTGTAAACGATGAGGAGCGGCGCCTCTTGCCCCTCCTCCGGCGCCGGCGGCTCCGGATCGTGCTTCAGCGGCGGGATCGCCCGGGCATGATGGGCGATGACGCGCCCCGGCCCGGCGAGCGCCGCCGCCTGATGCGCGAATTCCTCGTCATGGAGAATGAGCCGCGGCCCGCAATCCTCCGCGATCCGCGCCAGCTCCGCCGCCGCCAGCCGCCAGTTGAAGGGGACGAGCACGGCGCCGAGCCGGGCGCAGGCTAAGAGGAGGGTGAAGACCTTCGGATGGTTGAGCCCGAGCCAGCCGACCCGGTCCCCCCGCCTCAGGCCGATCGCCTCCAGCGTCTCGGCCAGATCGTCGATCCGCCGGGCGAAGGCCTCGTAGCTCCAGGTCTCGCCACGAAAGAGGATCGCCGGGCTCGAAGGGGCCTCCGCCGCGGCGCGCGCGGGCCAGAGGTCGATCCGGGCGTCGAACCCCTCGTCACTCCTCATCCGTCTCGCCCCGCTCGTAGAGCGCGGCCTTGCCCAGCATGTCCATGCAGAGTTCGGCCGTCCAGGGCAGCATCAGCGAGCCGCAGCGGCTGTCCCGATAGAGGCGTTCGAGGGGGAGCGAGCGGAGCATGGACTGTCCGCCGCAGGTGCGGATGGCGAGCGCGGCGAGGGCGTTCGCCGTCTCCATCACCGTGTTCTGCGCCGCCCAGGCGCGCATGAGGCTGTCCTTCGAAGGATCGGGCCGCGCCTCGGAAATCGCGGCGAACCAGAGCGCCTTGGCCTGTTCCAGCTTGACCCGCATCTCGGCGACGGCGAGCTGCTTGGTCGGATACATCCGCCGCTTCACCGGCGGCGTCCCCGGCGCCTCGCCGCGGAGATATTTCACCGTGAAGTCATAGGCCGCCTGCGCGATGCCCATATAGGTCGGCGTCAGCGTCATGAACATGTGCGGCCAGCGCGTCGCCGCCTCGGGGTAGATTCCCCGCGGCATGAGCTGCGCATCCTCCCCCACGAACACGTCCTTGAAGAGGAGCGTGCGGGAGACGGTGCCGCGCATGCCCAGCGGGTCCCACTCGCCGACAACCTCCACGCCCTCGGCGTCCGCCGGAACGGCGAGATACATCGTGTTGCGGCGGGAGGGGTCTTCGTCCGGGTGGTCGAGCGCGGTGCAGAGCGCGCCGTAATAGTCGGCATGGCCGGAGAGGGAGGCGAAGATCTTCTTCCCCGTGATCCGCCAGCCGCCATCGACCTTCAGCGCGGTGGTGCCGAAGGCCTTGAACCCCGCCGCCGCCGCGCCGCCCTCGGAGAAGGGCTGGGCGTAGATTTTCCCCTCCCGGACGATGCGGGCGTAGTGCAGCTTCCGCTTCTCCTCGTGATCGGCGCGGAGGGCCGGGGCGATCTCCAGCGCGTCGAGCAGCGCCCCGGTCCAGAGACAGGAGGAGACATGCATGTTGAAGGTCAGCGCCGTCGCCCCGCAATAGCGGCCGATCTCCGCCGCGGTGAGCATGTAGGTCTTGAGGTCGGCGCCGCGCCCGCCCTGATCCTCCGGAATGCAGATTCCGAGGAGGCCGGCCTCGGCCATGTCCCGGTAATTCTCGGTCGGGAACCGCGCCTCCCGGTCGATCTCCGCCGCGCGGGGGGCGAAGTTCTTGGCGGCGAGCGAACGGGCGAGGGCGGTCAGTTCGGCCTGTTTCGGCGTGAGGCCCCAGGCCTCCGGCTCGAAGATCGGCGCATCGCCGGTTGCGGTCTTCACCTGCACGGGCTTGTTCATGCGAGCCTCCCGTAAAAGGCGGAGAGGATGGCGTTCACCTTCTCCGGCGCTTCCTGGTTGATCATGTGGCCGGCGCCCTCGATCAGGTGATATTCGGCGTCCGGCATGGCGGCGGCCATCTTCTCCATCGTCTTCGCCGGGGCGTTCCTGTCTTCCGTTCCGGCGATGAGGCAGGCGGGCATGGTCAGCTTCCCCGTCTCCTCCCGCCGGTTGAAGGTGGTGAGGCAGGCGAGAATGTCCCGCCAGACGGGTTCCGGCACGTTCGCCATCGGCCGCTCCACCGCTTCGTGAACTTCGGGCGGCGCGTCCGGCCCGCAGACGAGCGGCGCCGCGGCGCGGGCCATCTCCGCCATGCTCATGCCGGCGTCGAGCGGCGCGAGCCGGTCCTTCAGGAAGGCTTCGGCGAAGCTCGGGTCCCTGCCGCCGAAGGCCGGCGTCGTGCCGATCAGCGCGAGGGAGCGGACGCGGGCGGGATGCCGGAGCGCGAAATCCTGCGCGATCATGCCGCCGATCGAATGGCCGACGATATGCGCGTCGTCGAGCCCGAGCGCGTCCATGAACCGCTCCAGCGCGCCGGAAAGCCCGCCGAAGGTCAGCTTGCCCGGCAGGGACTGGCGATAGCCCGGCATCGACCAGGAGATTACGCGGGCGGGCAGCGCGCCGAGCTGCGGCGCGAAGCTCGTCGCGTCCCCGCCGATGCCGTGCAGGCAAATGGCGGCGGGGCCGCTCCCCGCCTCCTCATAGTCGATCCCGGCCAGAATGGGCATGTCTCAGGCTCCCTTCGCCGTGCGGTCCGTCGCGCCAGATTCCGGCGCGTTAACTATTTTATCTCTGTTTTTCAGGGACATGACTTCGATTTCCATGGAAATCTCCCCGAATAGGTCAGACGAGCCGCCCGGAGGCGACCACCGGAACCCCGTCCAGCGCGATGTCGCAGCCCATCATCGGCAGGTCGAAATGACCCCGCGTGAACCGCCCGGCGAACTCGTTCGCCCCGGTCGAGAAGAGGAAGTTGCCCGCCACGGCGCGCAGCTCCGTCCCGTTCGTCTCCCGCCGGTCATACATCGTCAGCGCCTCGTAGCGAGCGCCCCGGTTGAAGCCCCAGCCGACATGGGAGACGGCGTAGGCCTCCCTCTCCCCGAAGGCGGCGTAATAGTCCCGCATCAGCGCGGCGTCGGCCCCGGACCCTTCGATCTTCGTCACGTAGTCGTTCTCGAGCGTCAGATCGACCGCGCTCTCGAAATAGCGCTTGAAGGTCAGGTTCACGTCCCCCGGCCGGTAGGCCATCCGCCCCTCGACCGACCCCGCCTTAGGGAAGGAGACGATGATCCCCCCCGGCCAGTGCGCCAGCGTCCCCGGCCGGTCCGTCCAGCCCCAGACGCCGACGGTCGCCGCCCCTTCCATGTTCACGCGAAGGTCGGTCCCGGCGGCGGAGCGGACCGTCATCGCCTTCGCCGCCCGGCACCGCGCCACCGCCTCCTTCGCCTGCTCCCGCAGCTCCGGCGTCGGCACGGTGCGCGCCAGCGCCTCCGGATGCTCGTTGGAGACGTTCATGATCCGGGCGCCGCTCTTCAGGATCTCGCCGGTCTCCTTCGCATGCATCAACCCTTCGAGCGTCAGGTCGATCACGACATTCGCGGCGGCCAGCGTGCGCACGGCCAGCGCCTGCCCCGTCAGCGCCAGAGAGGCGCCCGTGGAGCGCATCACCGGCCCGGCGGGGGAGGGCGGCGTCGGAACCTCCAGCTTGAAGAAGGGAACCTTCATCCGCGCCAGCGCCAGCTCCGCCAGATGCCGCGTGAGCGGGCGGGACTGCGATTCGGAGAGGATGACGACCTGCTCCTCCGGCCGGATGCGGCAGAGCGAGAAAACCTCCTCGAACGCGTCGATCCAGGCGGGTTCGATCCGGTCCGTCAGCATGGCGCTCCTCCTGACCCGAAGGTTATATGAAAAATCATAGGATGCAATTTCATTCTCTTGCGGTAGGATCGCGGCATGGGCCGCTTCACCGACGACTATCTCCTCTATCTCGCCGCGCAGGCGAGCGCCGCGCTTTCGGCGGAGTTCCACGGCTGGCTCGCCTCGCGGGGCGTGCCCGTCTCGACCTGGCGGATTCTCGCCTCGCTCTATCCGGATGCGGCGCTGACGATCGGGGAGCTTTCGGAGGCGTGCCTCGCGAAACAGCCGACGATGACACGGACGGTGGACCGGCTCGCGGCGCAGGGCCTTGTCCGGCGCGCGGACGACGCCGCTGACCGGCGGCGCGTTTCCGTCTCGCTCACGCCCGAGGGGCTCGCGCTCGCGGAAGGATTGGTGGCGGAGGCGCGGGCGCATGAGGCGCGGGCGCTTTCGCCTGCGAAGGCGGCGGCGCTGAAGCGAACGCTTCGGGAGATTCTGAAGCGTTAAGGGCTCACCCGAGGGGGTGGAGGCGGCGCAGCCGGGCGATCACGGCGACGCCCACCGCATCGTCCGGCGCGCCGGCCCCGTCCAGCGCGGCGGCGACGTCCTTCTGCAGGATGCCGATCGTGTTGTCCGTCGAATATCCGTCCCGCGAGAACTCGATACGGTCGAAATTCGAGCCGAACCAGGTCTGACCGGAGGAATCGTGCATCAGGGCGAGGAGGCGCGCCCGGTCCATTCCCGCCGCATCCGCCCATTCGAGGGCCTGCCGCGTCGCGGCCACCGCGGCGCCGGCGACGTAATTGTTGAGGACCTTCGCCGTCATCCCGGCGCCGAAACCGCCCATGACATGGATGTTACGCCCCATCGCCTCGAAGAGCGGGCGGAGGCGGGCGAGCGCCTCCGCCTCCCCGCCCAGCATGAAGGAAAGGCGCCGCTCCTCCGCCGCGACCTGGGCGCCCGACATCGGCGCATCGACGAGGGCGAGGCCCGCGGGGGCGCGCGCCGCGATGTCCGGCAGAAGGCGCGGCGAGAGGGTGGAGGAGACGATGAGCGTGCGGAGGCGCGGGGCGGAGAGCGCACGCTGATCGGCGAAAAGCAGCGCCTCCGTCTCCGCCGCGTCCCGCACGATGCTGAAGAGAATCTCCGTCTCCGCCAGCATGGCCTCCGCGCCGATCATCTCCTCCGGCGCGGCGCCGAGGGTGGAGGCCGGGCGGATGTCGAAGCCGCGCGCGTCGAACCCGGCGGCGCGGAGCGCGCGGAGCATCGGCAGGCCCATGCGGCCGCAGCCGGCGACGGTGATTTTTCCCGGCATTGCGACGCCCCTCCTTGACCTTCCGCGCGGGGGGACGGAAGCAGGGTTCATGCTGATCTTCAAGATATTCGCCGCGGAGGAATGGGCCGCGCTGGAGCGGGACGGGGCGACCACGGGCGCGCCGGTGGACCTCGCGGACGGCTTCATCCATTTCTCGACCGCAGAACAGGCGCCGGAAACGGCGGCGAGGCATTTCGCCGGGCGGGAGGGGCTCGTGCTCGTCGCCGTGGAGGCGGAGGGCTTGGGCGACGCCTTGAAATGGGAGCCTTCGCGCGGCGGGGCGCTCTTTCCGCATCTCTATGCGCCGCTCGGTCGCGAGCAGGTTCTGTGGGCGAAGCCGCTGCCGCTCTCGGCCTCCGGGGCGCATGTCTTTCCGGCCATGACGTGAGCCTCGCGGAGCGCGCCGCCCTCGCCGCGCTGCGGCGGCTCGACCCGGAGCGGGCGCACGGGCTGGCGCTCGCGGCGCTGCGGCTGGGCCTCGGGCCGCGCCATGAGCCGGACCCGATCCTTTCCACGACGCTTTTCGGGCTTCGGCTGCCCTCTCCGGTCGGCGTCGCCGCAGGGTTCGACAAGAACGCAGTCGCGCCGGAGGCGATGCTGCGCGCTGGCTTCGGCTTCGTCGAGATCGGGGCGGTGACGCCGCGCCCGCAGGCGGGCAATCCGCGCCCGCGGCTTTTCCGGCTCTCCGAGGACCGGGCGGCGATCAACCGGTTCGGCTTCAACAACGAGGGGCTGGAGGCGGTCGCCACGCGGCTCCGGGCCTTCCGGGGGGAGCGGGCGCGGCTCTGGGCCAATCTCGGCGCGAACAAGGAGAGCGAGGACCGGGCGGGGGATTATGTCGCGGTGATGCGCGGGCTGCACGGGCTCGTCGGCGCGATGACGCTCAACGTCTCCTCCCCCAACACCGAAAAGCTGCGGGACTTGCAGGGGCCGGCGGCGCTTTCCGCCCTGCTCGCCCGCGCGGCGGAGGCGCGGGAGGCGCTCGGCGCGCCGCGCTTTCCGCTTCTCCTCAAGATCGCGCCGGACCTGACGGACGGGGAGATCGGCGCGCTCGCGGCTGCGGCGATGGCGGGGGGGATCGACGGGATCGTGGCGACGAACACGACGCTTTCGCGTGAGGGGCTCCGCTCCCCCCATGCGCGGGAGGCGGGCGGGCTTTCCGGCGCGCCGCTGAAGGCGAAGGCGCTGCATGTGCTCCGCCGGCTCCGGATCGAGACGGGGGGCGCGTTGCCGCTGATCGGGGTCGGCGGGATCGGGAGCGCGGAGGACGTCGCCGAACGGCTGGAGGCCGGGGCCTCGGCGGTGCAGCTCTACACCGCGATGGTCTATGCCGGCCCTTCGCTTGGGGCGGAGATCAATCGGGGGCTGGCGGCGCGGATGCGGGAAGGGGCGCTCAGCGCGCCCGCTTGAGATAGACGTAGAGCGCGCCGCCGCCGCCATGGCGCGGATGGGCGGGCGTGACGTTCACGACGATCTCCGAAAGCGGCGGCGTCTCCAGCCAGAACGGCGTCTCGCGGCGGAGGACGCCCGGCGCGCCCTCGCCGAAGCCGCCCTTGCCGGTGATGACGAGTACGCAGCGGCGCCCGGCCGCGCGGCTCTCGAACAGGAAGGCGGCGAGCGCGCGATGGGCGGCGAGGGCGGTCATCCCGTGGAGGTCGATCCGCGCGTCGGGCGCGCGCCGGCCCTTGCGGAGCCGCGTTTCGGTGGCGCGGTCGAGCCCGCTCGGCGGGGCGGGGCGGGGCCGGGGCAGGGAGACGGGCGGCTCCGCGCGGCCCGCGGGGCGAAGGATGACCGGGGCGAGGCGCGGGGTCTCGGCCGGCTCCCCGGAAGCGGCGGCGGGGCGCGGCACGCTCACCGGCTTCGGCGGGGCGGGGGGCGGCGCGGTTTCCGCCCTTCGGTTCCAGGCGCCGGCGACCATATCCCAGAGCGCGCGTTCCTCCGCCGTGGGCCGGCGGCCGCGGCGGCTCATGCGCCGATCCGCCGCGCCGCCCCGCGCGGCAGGAGCGTGACGAGCCGGCCCGGCGCCTTGATGCGGCCCGCCCGGCGGCCCGCCTCCGGCCCCGCGCCGATGAAGAGATCGGCGCGGCCCGGCCCCTTGATCGCCGCGCCTACATCCTGCGCCACCATGAGCCGCCCCGCGAAGCCCTCCACCGCAGCCTCGACCCAGAGCGGGGCGCCGAGCGGCTGGAGCGCGGGGTCGACCGCGGCGCTCACCATCGCGGTGAGCGGCACGCCGAGGGCGCCGACCGGGCCTTCATGCTCGGCGAGGCCGGGCCGCTCCTCGAAGAAGATGTAGGACGGGTTCTCGTTCATCAGCGCCTGCGCGCGGGCGGGATTGGCGCGGAGCCAGCGCCGGATCCCGCCGGCGGAGGCGGCCTCCTCCTTCAGGCCGCGGCGTGCGAGGGCCTGGCCAATGGAGCGGTAGGGATGCGCGTTGCGCCCTGCGAAGCCGACACGGACGAGGCCGCCATCCGGCAGGCGGATGCGACCCGAGCCCTGGATGTGGAGGAAGAACGCCTCGACCGGATCGGCCAGCCAGATGAGTTCAAGCCCGCGCCCGTCCAGCTTCCCCGCCGCGATCTCCCCCCGGGTGAAGGCGAGCAGCGCCGCATCGGTGGGCTTTCGGCGGATCGGGTGGCGGTGGCGCGAATCGGGCGCCCGCGCGCCGGCGATCTCCGGCTCGTAATAGGCGGTGAAGAGCGCGTCGGAAGCGAGGGCGACGGGGACGAAGAGCGCCTCGAACGCCGCGCGGGCGGCTCCGCCGCCGGGCGGAAGGGCCGCCGCGATCTCCGCCCAGTCCTCGCCGCGCACGGCGCCGGTGGGGCGGGCCCTGCCGAGGGACGCGCGGAAGGCGCGAAGCGCCGCCTCGTGATCGGCTTCCGCCCAGCCGGGAAGGTCCGCGAAGGAGAGGCGGCGCGGCGCGGCTGCGGCGGGGAGGGCGGCCAAGGCGGCGAGCCCCGCGAGCAGCGTCCGCCGGTCCGGCCGCAGGCTCATTCCCCCGTGGCGATGAGGAGCCAGTTCGGATCCGGCGCGCCGAGGCGGCGGCCGAAGGTCCACTGGTCCGTCTCGCGCCGTATCTCGTTCGGATCGCCCTCGACGATTCGGTGCTCGGCGTCGCGAACCACAGTGACGAGTTCGCCGACGAAGCGCATGTCGATCTCGGCGATCTGCTCCTCCTCGTCGAAGCGGGCGGCGACGATCCTCGCCTCGCGGACGCCGACGAAGCGGGCGTCGACCGTCAGGCCCTCATCCGCGCGCTGGTCGATGGCGGCGGCGAAGTCGCGATAGACGTCGGGGGAGAGGTAGGCTTCGAGGGTCTTCTTGTCGCCGTTCTCGAAGGCCATCAGCAGCATCTCGTAGGCGCGCTTCGCGCCCTCGGTGAAGTCGCGGGGCGAGAAATCCGGCTCGACCTCGCGCATCGCCGCCCAGGTCTCCGACAGAGGATCGTTAGACGCGATGGGTTCGGGCTCCGCCTTCTCCTCCAGCGCAGGGGCGGGGCGGGCCGCCGAACGCTCCCCGAACACCGGTTCGGGCTTCTTCTCCAGCCCGGTCTTGGTGCCCAGCACGTTCTTCAGCCTCATCACGAGGAACACGGTGATCCCCGCGAGGATGAGAAGCGTGAGCAGGCCGTCGCCCATGGGGTGGTCTCCTGTGGCGGCCGGGTTGGCGCGGGCCGCATTCCTCCCCTATTTAAGGGCGAGGGCCGCCCCTGTCCACGTCGCCGCCCCGGGCGCGCGGCGAAGGAGCGTCCTGTCAGGAGGCTGCATGTGGCTACTCGCCGCCCTCATTCTCGTTCCGCTGATCGAGATCGGGCTTTTTATCGAGATCGGGGGGGCGCTCGGGCTCTGGCCGACGCTGGCGCTGATCCTCGTCACGGCGGCGCTCGGCGCCGGGCTGATGCGCGCGCAAGGCTTCGCGGCGATGATGAGAATGCGCGACGCGATGGACCGGGGCGAGGACCCGCGCGGGCCGCTCGCGGAAGGGGCGATGATCCTTTTCGCCGGCGCGCTGATGCTGACGCCCGGGTTCTTCACAGATGCGCTGGGGCTTCTCTTCCTGCTGCCGCCCGTCAGACATGCGGTCATCGCCTGGGCCGGGCCGCGCCTCGCCGCGCGGTCGGCGGCGCATCGGGCGGGAGGTGCGGCGCGGCGGGAGGCGCCGATCTCGGCGGAATACGAGGTGATCGACGAGGCGGAGCCGCGCGGCGAGAGCGGCTGGACCCGCCCGCCGGGGCCGCGGGACGGCTGACCCACGATTGCTCCGATGGGACCGTCGTGCTAGCGCAACCGGGGAAAGGCCCGTGGTTTCGGGCCGGGAAACGGATTTTGGGGGATTTCATGGCGGAAGCGGACAAGGGCGCGGGCGCGGTTCAGGACGGCGCGGCGACGCCGCGGGTTTCCATCAAGGCGCAATATGTGCGCGACGCCTCTTTCGAGAACATCGCCGTGCGGAGCGGCGACGGGCGGATGGACGTGAAGCCCGAGATCCAGGTCGCGGTGAATCTCGACGCCAAGAAGCGCTCCGCCTCGCTCTATGAGGTCATCCTCAAGGTCACGGGCACGGCGCGGGCCGGCGAGGAGACGATGTTCGTCGTCGAGGTCGAATATGCCGGCCTCTTCGAGCTGACGGGCGTGCCGGAGGCGCAGGTTCATCCCTATCTCCTGATCGAATGCCCGCGGCTCCTCTTCCCGTTCGCGCGGCGAATCGTCGCCGACCTGACGCGGGACGGCGGCTATCCGCCGCTCATGCTCGACCTCGTGGATTTCGCCGCGCTCTATCGGGCCGAGATCGAGCGCCGGCGCGCGGCCGAAGCGGCGAAGGCGGAGACGGCCGGGAACGCCTGAGGCTCAGCGCCGCCAGAGCGCGCCTTCGCCGAGCGTGGCGACGAAGGCCTCGTGGCGGGCAAGGTCCGCCTTCGTCAATCTGGACGGCAGCGGGGCGGGCCGGGGGCCGGGCCGCCACCCTTCCGCCGCAGGAGCCGCGGAGGCCCTCTCGGGCCGGGCGGCGGGCGTGAGGGCGGCGACGAGATCCGGCTGCCGCCCGCCGATCAGTTCGAGATAGACCTCCGCCAGAAGCTCGCTGTCGAGCAGCGCGCCGTGCTTCTCCCGCGCGGAATTGTCCACGCCGAAGCGGCGGCAGAGCGCGTCGAGCCCGGCGGGCGAGCCGGGGAAGCGCCGCCGGGCGATGGCGAGCGTGTCCACCGCCCGATCCGCCGGCAGGGCGGGGAGGCCGAGGGCGGAAAGCTCCGCGTTCAGGAACTTCATGTCGAAGGCGGCGTTGTGGATGATGAGCGGCGCGTCGCCGATGAAGGCGAGGAACGCCTCCGCGACCGCCGCGAAGACGGGTTCGCGTGCGAGGCGCTCCGCCGAGAGGCCGTGGACGGCGAAGGCCTCCGCCGGCATGTCCCGCTCGGGGTTGATGTACTGGTGGTAGACCCGGCCCGTCGGCAGATGGTTGAGAAGCTCGACCGCGCCGATCTCGACGATCCGGTGGCCTTCGGCCGGGTCGAGCCCGGTGGTCTCCGTATCCATCACGATCTCACGCATCGCCGCCCTCCTGCTCCAGCCGCCGCATCAGCGCCCTGACGGACGCGCGGGCTTCCTCGATCCCGGCGCCCGTGTCGATCACGACATCGGCGCGGCGGCGCTTTTCCGCATCGGGGGTCTGCTTTGCGAGAATCGCCTCGAAGGCGGCTTCGGTCATCCCCGGACGGGCGAGGACGCGGGCGCGCTGCATGGGCTCCGGGGCGGAGACGACGACGACAAGGTCGAAGGCGCCTTCGCCGCCCGTCTCGAAGAGGAGGGGAATGTCGAAGACGGCGACGCGCGCGCCTTCCGCTTCCGCCTGCGCCCGCGCCGCCGCCCGGTCGGCCGCGACGAGCGGATGAACGGCGGCCTCGACGCGCTTGAGGAGGCCGGGATCGGCGAGGATCGCCTCCCGGAGGCGCGTCCGATCTACGGCGCCTTCCACTATGGCGCCGGGGGCCAGCGCGGCGATGGCGGCGACGGCGGCCCCGCCCGGGGCGTAGAGGCGCCGCACGGCCTCGTCGGCGTCCCAGACCGTCGCGCCCTCCTCCCGGAAGAGCGCGGCGGTCGTGGATTTTCCCATGCCGATGGAGCCGGTGAGGCCGATGGAGATCATGGTTCGAGCATCACCGCGCGGAGCGCGTCGTCAACCTCGGGCTCCACGCCGAACCAGGCGGCGAATCCGGGGCGGGCCTGGTGGAGCAGCATCCCGAGACCGTCCACAACGGCGAGATTGCGGGCGGCGGCGGCGGCGAGAAAGGGCGTGACGAGCGGAGTGTAGACGATGTCGGTCGCCAGCGCGTCCGGCTCGGCGCCGGCGAGGTCGAGGTCGAGGGGCGGCGCATCCTTCATGCCGAGGCTCGTCGTGTTGACGATGAGGCCGGCGCCGGCGAGATGCGCCCCCGCTTCCGCGAAGGGGAGGACCCGAATGCGGGGGCCGAAGGCGGCGGCCAGCGCTTCCGCGCGCGCGAGAGTGCGGTTCGCGAGGCGGATTTCCGGCGCCCCGGCCTCGAGCAGGGCGTGGATCACCGCGCGCGCGGCGCCGCCGGCTCCGAGGACGAGGGCGGGCCGGTCGGGCCGCCAGGCCGGCGCCCGATCTTTCAGGTTTTCCAGAAACCCGAAAGCGTCCGTATTGTCGGCGAGGATCAGGCCGCCGGGGCCGAAGACCAGCGTGTTCGCGGCGCCGATGGCCCGGGCGCGGGGCGTCGCCTCGTCCGCCGCGGCGAGCGCCGCCTCCTTGTGCGGGATGGTGACGTTGGCGCCGCGCCAGCCCTCGTCGATCAGCCGGCGGAGTTCCTCCTCGAAGGCTCCGGGCGGGACGGGGACCGGAGCGTAGGCGCCGTCGATCCCGTAGCGGCGAAGCCAGAAGCCGTGGAGGCGCGGGGATTTGGAATGCGCGATGGGCCAGCCCATGACGCCGGCGCGGAGACGCGGCCCGCTCATTCCTCCAGCGCCCCGGTCACGCGCAACCAGGCGGCGAGTTCGAGGAGCGGCAGGCCGAGGATCGCGAACCAGTCGCCCTCGATCCGCGAGAAGAGCTGCACGCCGCGCGCCTCGACCCGGTAGCCGCCGACGGTGGTGAAGACCGCCTCGCCTTCCTCATCAAGGTAGCGGTCGAGAAACGCCTCCGAAAACGTTCGCATGGTGAGCGTGGCGCGGGCGACATGGCGCCAGATCGGCGCGCCGTCCCGCGCGACGACGGCGGCGCTGAAGAGATGATGGCGGGCGCCGCGGAGGCGGAGGAGCTGGGCACGCGCTTCCTCGCGGCTCCCCGGCTTGTCGAACGCCTCCCCGTCAAGGTCCAGAACCTGGTCCGCCCCGATGACGAGGGCGCCCGGCGCGCGGGCGGAGACGCGGCGCGCCTTCATCTCGGCCAGCGCGTCGGCCTGGTCGCGGGGGGTCGCGCCAGCGGCGCGGAGGGAGGCCTTCGCCTCCTCCTCGTCGACGCGGGGCGGGACGCAGGCGACGACGATCCCGGCGCGGGCGAGCATCTCCGCACGGGTGGCGGAGGTCGATGCGAGGATGAGGGAGGCGGAGGCGTCGTTCATGCGCGGCCGACGGCGCGAAGCATGGCCATGATTTCGGCCGCTGTCTCCTCGATCGAGCGGCGCGTCACGTCGATCACGGGGGCGCCGATCCGCTCGAAGAGAAGCCGGGCCTCGGCCACCTCGCGGCGCACCCGATCGAGCGTCGCGTATTCGGCGCCGCGATCATGGCCGATCACTTCCAGCCGGTGGCTGCGGATCTGGGCGAGCCGCGACGGGCTGGCCGTGAGCCCGACGACGGGGACGCCCTTCGCCGCGGCCTCGAACAGCGCCTCGGGCGGCTCGACGCCGGGAATGAGCGGAACGTTCGCCGCCTTCACCCCCCGCACGGCGAGGTAGATGCAGGTCGGCGTCTTGGAGGTGCGGCTCACGCCGGAGAGGATCACGTCCGCCCGCGAGAGACGCTGGGCGAGGGCGCCGTCATCCATCGCCATCGCGTAATCGATGGCGTCGACCCGGCGGTAATAGAGATCGTCGACCACATACTGGCCGCCCATGCGCGGCCGCGCCGGAGCGCCGAACACCCCCTCCAGCATCGCGATCACGGGCTGGAGGACCGGGGTGGCGGGAACGCCGAGTTCCGCCGCGGCGTCGAGCACGCGGCGGCGAAGGGTCTCGTCGACCATGGTGACGATCACGGGGCCGGGCGCGGCGCGGATCTCGTCGATGGCGGCGTCGATCTCCGCCGGACTGCGAAGAAAGATATGGAGGCGCTTCTCCACCCGTTCCTCGAACAGGGACAGGGCGGCGGAGCCGATCCGCGACACGGTCTCCCCGGTCGAATCCGAGAGAAGATGAACGATCTTCGCCATGAACCATGCCGGGCAGGGGGCGGCGCCCGCCGCCGCCGTGAGGTGAGGATAAGAGCTGAGAACGGGGACAACAAGCCGGCCCCGGAGCGCGGGCGAGAAAAGCAGGGACGGTTTCGGGACAATACGGTTTGCTACCGACCCGGGTGCGAAACCCGGTGACGGGAGCGCCCGCGAAGGCCGCTCCGGATTCTGCCCGGAAGAGACAAGGACGGAAAGGGGCGAGCCGCGCTGGACTTCCGGCGTCAATCCCCGTTATCCCCGGGAGCCGAAAGCGCCGGGACTGTCCCGTCGAGCGCATGGATAAGCCTGTGAGTCATCCGGGGATTATGTTAATCCCCGCTTTGCGCGCCCCAACTACAATCACTCCATATAAAGAAGACTATGAACGAGACAGAAAAGACGACCCCGAAGCCGCTTCTCAAGGCGCTTGCCGGCGAAACGCTCCCGCACCCTCCGATCTGGCTCATGCGGCAGGCGGGGCGGTACCTCCCGGAATATCGCGCGGTGCGGGAACAGGCGGGAGGATTTCTCGACCTCTGCTACAATCCGGAACTGGCGGCGGAGGTGACGCTGCAGCCGATCCGGCGGTTCGGCTTCGATGCGGCGATCCTTTTCGCCGACATTCTTCTGATCCCGGATGCGCTGGGGCAGAAACTGTGGTTCGAACCCGGCGAGGGCCCGCGGCTCGATCCGGTATCGGATGCAGGCGCGCTGCGCGAGGCGGATGCGATCCATGAGCGGCTTGCGCCCGTCTATGAAACGGTTTCGAGGGTTCGCGCCGCTTTGCCGGCGGATGTGGCGCTGATCGGTTTCGCGGGCGCGCCGTGGACCGTGCTCAGCTACATGATCGCCGGGAGGGGAACGCCGGACCAGGGCCCGGCCCATGCGCTGATGCGCGAGCGGCCCGAGGCCTTCACCGGTCTTCTGGACCGTGTGACGGAGGCGACGATCCTCTACCTTTCCCGGCAGATCGAGGCCGGGGCCGAGACTGTGAAGATTTTCGACAGCTGGGCGGGGTCCCTGCCCGATCCGTGGTTCGAGATGGCGTCCGTCGAGCCCTGCCGCCGGATCGTCTCGGCGCTCAAGGCGAAACATCCCGGCGTGCCGGTGATCGGATTTCCGCGAGGCGTCGGCGCGCGTGCGGCGCGGTTCGCCGAGGCGACCGGCGTTGACGGCGTGGCGATCGGGCAGGATGCGGATATTCTCTGGGCGAGGGATGTGTTGCAGCCGATCGCCACGGTGCAGGGCAACATGGACCCTGCGTTGATGGTGACCGGTGGCGAAGCGATGGACGCGGCGGCCCGACGTATTGTCGATGTGCTCGGCGGCGGCTCCTTCATCTTCAATCTCGGCCACGGGATCACGCCGGAGGCGGACCCGCGCAATGTCGAGCGCCTTGTCCGCCTCGTGAAGGGATGACGGCATGATCGGGGACAGCCTCGCCGCGCTCTATCCCTGGACGCTGGCGTTCCACGTCATGTCCGTTCTCGCTTGGATGGCGGGGCTGTTCTATCTACCGCGGCTCTATGTCTATCACGCGGAGAAGGCGGCGGAGCGGCCGGAGATCGACCCTGTGTTCCAGGAGATGGAGCGCAAGCTCCTGCGGGCGATCATGAATCCTGCGATGATCGCGACCTGGGCCTTCGGATTGATGCTGGTCTTCACGCCGGGGATCGTCGACTGGTCCGAGGGCTGGCCCTGGGTGAAGGCGGCGATGGTGCTCCTGATGACCTGGTTCCATCACGCCGCTTCGCTCTGGCGCAAGGATTTCGCGGCGGGGCGGAACCGGCGGCCGGGGCGCTTCTACCGGCTCGCCAACGAGGCTCCGACACTGCTGATGGTGGTGATCGTCATCATGGTGATCGTCCGTCCGTTCTGAGGGTTTCGGGACGGAACGTTTGACAAACCGGTTCCGAGCGCACATAGGAAACGGGCGCGTTCGCGCCTTTTCTGTCTTGCGCCCATAAGCGCGGCTCCCCACCGCCCTGCGGCGCTCCCCATCCAGGACCATCGATGGATATCTCACAACTGAAACTCTCCGAACTCAAGGCGAAGAGCCCGACGGAGCTGCTCGCTTTCGCCGAAGAGCTGGAGGTCGAGAACGCCAGCTCCATGCGCAAGCAGGACATGCTCTTCGCGATTCTCAAGGAACTGGCGGAGCAGGATGTCGAGATCATCGGCGAGGGGGTTCTGGAGGTTCTTCAGGACGGTTTCGGGTTCCTCCGCTCGCCCCAGGCGAATTATCTGCCGGGCCCGGACGACATCTATGTTTCACCCAATCAGATCCGCCGGTTTGCCCTCCGGACCGGGGACACGATCGAGGGGCTGATCCGGGAGCCGAAGGAGGGCGAACGGTATTTCGCGCTTACCAAGGTGCATACGATCAATTTCGAGGATCCCGAGAAAGCGCGCCACAAGGTCCATTTCGACAACCTGACGCCGCTCTATCCCGATGAGCGGCTGAAGATGGAGATCGAGGATCCGACGATCAAGGATCGTTCGGCGCGGGTGATCGACCTTGTCGCCCCGATCGGCAAGGGCCAGCGCTGCCTCATCGTCGCGCCGCCGCGCACCGGCAAGACTGTGCTGTTGCAGAACATCGCCTATTCGATCGAGCGCAACCATCCGGAATGTTTCCTGATCGTGCTGCTGATCGACGAGCGGCCCGAAGAGGTGACGGACATGCAGCGCTCGGTGAAGGGCGAGGTTGTCTCCTCCACCTTCGACGAACCGGCGACGCGGCATGTGGCGGTCGCGGAGATGGTGGCGGAGAAGGCGAAGCGGCTGGTCGAGCATGGACGGGACGTCGTGATCCTCCTCGACTCGATCACGCGGCTCGGGCGGGCCTTCAACACGGTCGTGCCGTCTTCCGGCAAGGTTCTTACCGGCGGCGTGGATGCGAATGCGCTGCAGCGGCCAAAGCGGTTCTTCGGCGCCGCGCGGAACATCGAGGAAGGCGGCTCGCTCACCATCATCTCGACCGCGCTGATCGATACGGGCAGCCGCATGGACGAGGTGATCTTCGAGGAATTCAAGGGCACCGGCAATTCCGAGATCGTGCTTGACCGCAAGGTGGCGGACAAGCGCGTCTTCCCGGCGATGGACATTCTCAAGTCCGGGACGCGTAAGGAGGACCTCCTCGTCGAGAAGAGCGATCTCACGAAGATGTTCGTGCTCCGCCGCATCCTCAACCCGATGGGCACCACGGATGCGATCGAATTCCTACTCGGCAAGCTCAAGCAGACCAAGAGCAATGCCGAGTTCTTCGATTCGATGAACGCCTGAGACCCGTCAGGGTTTCAGGAGCAGCGAGCCGGAGGTCTTTCGCGCCTCGAGATCGCGGTGCGCCGTGGCGGCGTCTGCGAGCGGATAGGTCGCGTGGATGTTGAGTTTGACGCTCCCGTCGAGCAGGGTTCCGAAGAAGTCGTCGGCGGCGCTGTTCAACGCCTCGGCCGTCGCCGTGTAGTCGAAGAGCGTCGGGCGCGTGACGAAGAGCGAGCCCTTCGCAGCCAGCACGCCGAGATTGACGTTCTCCACCGGGCCGGATGCGTTTCCGAAGCTCACGAGGAGGCCGCGACGGCGGAGTGAGTCGAGCGACATCGGCCAGGTCGTCTTGCCCACGCCGTCGAACACGACGGGGAGTTTTGCGCCGTTCGTGATCTCCAGAACGCGGGCCGGCACGTCCTCGATGTCGTAGCGGATGACATGCGCGCAGCCTGCGGCTTTCGCAGCCTCCGCCTTCGATTCGGAGCCGACGGTGCCGATGACGGTGGCTCCAAGCGCGGCCAGCCACTGGCAGGCTATGAGGCCGACGCCGCCGGCGGCTGCGTGGAAAAGGACCGTCTCACCGGCGGCGACCGGATAGATCTGGCGGATAAGATATTGAACGGTAAGGCCTTTCAGCATCGAGGCTGCAGCGTCCTCGTAGGAGATGCGCTCAGGAAGGCGGATCGCCCGGTTCGCCTTGATGACATGGCGTTCGGCATAGGCGCCGATCGGGCCCGAGCAATAGCCTACCCGATCTCCCTCTTTCAGGTCTGTGACGCTTGCGCCGACCGCCTCGATGACGCCGGCGGCCTCAAGCCCGATCCCCGACGGCAGCGGAATGGGATAGAGGCCGCTGCGATGGTAGGTGTCGATGTAGTTCACGCCGATGGCGTGGTGGCGGATCAGGATTTCGTCCGCCCCGGGCCTCGGATCCGGCCTCTCGGCCAGAATCATCTGCTCCGGGCCGCCGAAGCCGGCAATCTCGATCCGCTTGACCATTCTGGGCGTCTCCCCTGTTATCCGCCCGAAAGTGGGATGGATGATGGACCAAGGTCAAGCCGGCTCTGCATGGGAGCGCGAGACGATCTTCGCCCTAGCGACGGCGCCGGGGCGCGCGGCGCTCGCCGTCGTACGGATTTCGGGACCGAGGGCGGATGACGCCTTGCGCAGCCTCGCTGGCGACCTTCCGCGGGCGCGGTATATGGCGCTGCGGACGTTGCGGGACATGGATGGGGAGCCGATCGACCAGGCGCTTGTCGTTCGGTTCCTGGAGGACGCGAGTTTTACCGGAGAGCGTGTCGTGGAGCTCCATCTCCATGGCGGCCGGGCGACAGTCTCTCGCGTTCTTCGGGAGCTGGCGGCTCTCCCCGGCCTCCGGATGGCGGAGCCGGGGGAGTTCACGAGACGCGCAGTGCATGCGGGTCGCATGGATCTCGCTCAGGCGGAAAGCCTGGCGGACCTGATCGATGCGGAAACGGAGATGCAGCGGGCTCAGGCCCTCGCGCTGCTCAACGGGGAGCTTTCGCGAAAGGTCGCGCTCTGGCGTGAGAGGCTGATAGAGGCGCTGGCGACCATCGAGGCGTCGATCGACTTCTCCGATGAGGCGGATGTTCCCGAGACGGTCGGGTCCGGTCTCGACAGGGCGTTCGTGGCGCTCGCCGACGAGTTTTCCGGATTGTCGGCCACGCGAAGCTTCGGGCGGTCGTTGCGGGAGGGATTCACGGTCGCCATCGTCGGGCCGCCCAATGCCGGAAAGTCCACGCTCCTCAACAGGATGGCCGGAGAGGATGTGGCGATTTCCTCGCCTGTTCCGGGGACGACGCGGGATCTCATCCGGGTGCAGGTCGATATGCTCGGGTTGCCGGTCTGGCTGGTGGACACAGCTGGTCTCAGGGATACGGAGGACCAGATCGAGTCGATCGGCGTGGCGCGCGCGCGTGCGGCGGCTGCGGCTGCGGACCTCAGGCTTCTTGTGGAGTCCGCGGATGCGCGGTGGACCGGCGAGCCGGCGCAGGCGAGCGAGGGCGACATCAGGGTCTGGCTCAAGGCCGATATCGGCGTCGGGCGAGGCGATGTCAGCGTCTCCGTACGCGAGGATAAAGGCGTCGATCAGTTGCGGCAGGCGATTTTCGACCGGCTGCAATTGCGGGCGCCCGCATCGTCGGTGATGGCGACGGAGCGGCAGGCGGCGCATCTCGACAGGGCTGCGAGCCTGCTCCGGATCGGCGCTTTCGAAAATCGGCCGGAGATCGTCGCCGAGCATGTCCGGCAAGCCGCGCGCGAACTGGAGCTTGTCGTTGGCGCGGTTGACGTGGAGCAGGTTCTTGACGATGTGTTCTCCCGCTTCTGTATCGGAAAGTAGGTGTTTCACGTGAAACGATCTGACCGGAGCTTCGATGTCATCATTGTCGGCGGCGGACATGCGGGCGTCGAAGCCGCGCTGGCGGCTAACCGTCTTGGCGCGCATGTGGCGCTTGTCACGCATCGGTTCGCTGCGCTCGGCGAAATGTCCTGCAACCCTGCGATCGGCGGTATCGGAAAGAGTCATCTTGTTCGCGAGATCGATGCGCTTGACGGGATGATGGCGGCCGCGGGCGATGCGGCCGCAATTCATTATCGCCTTCTCAACCGCAGCAAGGGTCCGGCGGTGCAGGGGCCGCGGACGCAGAGCGATCGCGCCCTCTATCGGGCCTTCGTGCAACGGTTCATTCAGCGCGCCGGTCTTCCGGTTATCGAAGGAGAGGCGGTCGACCTTCTTCAGGATGCAGGGCGGATCGCCGGCGTTGAACTGGCCGACGGATCGAGGCTTTCCTCAAGGGCGGTGGTGTTGACGACCGGCACCTTCCTCCGCGGGGTGCTCCATGTCGGTCTTCGGCGGAGCGAAGGCGGGCGGATTCGCGATGCGGCTTCGGTTCGCCTTGCCGACCGGATCCGTGACCTCGGAGTGTCGATCGGTCGGCTGAAGACGGGGACGCCGCCGCGGCTTGACCGACGAAGCATCGACTGGGGCAGGATCGCCCGGCAGGACACAGACGCGGAGCCTGTGTTTCTCTCCTTCCTGACGAACCGGATCGAGAATGCGCAGATCAGTTGCGGCGTGACCGGGACGACAGCTGGAACGCATGAGATCGTGCGCGCCGGCCTTTCGGAGTCGCCGCTCTTTTCGGGCGCGATCACGGGGACCGGGCCGCGCTACTGTCCCTCGATAGAGGACAAGGTCCACCGGTTTGCGGACCGGTCTTCTCACCAGATATTCCTCGAGCCGGAGGGGCTGGAGAGCGATCTCGTCTATCCGAACGGCATATCGACATCGCTCCCCGAAGCGACGCAGCAAGAGATGGTTCGGTCGATCCCCGGTCTGGAGGATGCGCGGATCGTCACGCCGGGCTATGCGATAGAATATGATTATGTCGATCCCCACGCGCTTTCGCATGATCTCGCTTGTCCGGCGGCGCCTGGGCTTTTCCTCGCTGGCCAGATCAACGGCACGACGGGCTATGAGGAAGCGGCGGCTCAGGGACTGGTCGCCGGGCTCAATGCCGCGCGTTTCGCGCTCGGGCGGGAGAGCGTCATCCTGCGGCGGGATCAGGCCTATATCGGGGTGCTGATCGACGATCTTGTCACCAAGGGCGTGTCCGAGCCCTATCGCATGTTTACGTCGAGATCGGAGCATCGCCTGGCGATGCGGCCCGACAATGCGGATCAGAGGCTGACGCCGGTCGGTCGCGACGCCGGCTGCGTCGGCGAAGGGCGCTGGCGCGCATTCTGCGCCAAGCGGGAGGCCCTGTCCGCGCTGCGCGACGCTCTGTCCCGGCATCGCCGCTCTCCCGGTGAGTGGCAGGCGCTCGGCCTCGCCGTCCGGGGCGACGGCGTACGTCGGAGCGCCTATGACCTTGTCTCGCAACAGCGGCTTCGCGTGCGCGAGATTCGCGCGTTGACGTCCGATATTCCATGCACCGAAACCGTGCTGGAAGAGCAGATCGAGGCGGAGGCTCTCTATGCTCCCTATGTGAGAAGCGAATCGGCGCGAAGCGAGTTGGCAGGCTCCGACATGACAAGGGTCCTTCCCGAGGGAATCGCGGAACTGACAGGGTCGGGATTGTCGAACGAGGTTCTAAACCGGCTGCGCAATCACCGGCCCCGAACACTGGGAGAGGCGGCGGCCATGGAGGGCGTGACGCCTGCCGCCTTGGAGATTCTCCGGGCGCACAGCCTCCGGAGCCTGCCCGGTCCGGCGTGAGATCATGTCGGACCCGAGAGACAGGCTCGCCGGGCGCGTTTCACGTGAAACGCTGGAGCGCCTTGACGCCTACGCGGCGCTCCTCAGGAAGTGGAATCGGCGCATCAATCTCGTCGCGAGGTCGACGGTGGACGATCTGTGGCGGAGACATATCCTCGATTCCGCTCAGTTTGCGAACCATGCTCCGCCGCATCTGCAGCGATGGGTCGATATCGGTTCAGGCGCCGGTCTCCCCGGTCTTATCGTCGCGATATGTCTCAGGGAGACCCATCCGGCGGCGCGCGTCTCGCTCGTGGAGAAGGACGAGCGCAAGGCGGCCTTCCTGGCCGAGGCGATCGCCTCGCTGGATATTGATGCTGACGTCCTGTGCTTCAGGCTGGCTCCTCAGATCCAACCTCCCTTCGAAGCCAATTTCGACGTCGTTTCGGCGCGGGCTCTCGCGCCTCTGGCGGAGTTGCTCGCTCTCGCCGCCCCGCTTCTGGCCCCGGGCGGCCTGTGCATTCTTGCGAAAGGGCGCAATTCGGCCGCCGAAATCGAAGAGGCCGTTCGCCACTGGAGGATGAACCTGATATCTGTCGACAGCGAAACAGAGCGCGATTCCGTCATTCTCAAAGTGGAAGGTCTTCAGCGTGTCTGAGTCGGACCAGTCGACGTTCCCGGCCGAGGTCATCGCCATCGCCAACCAGAAGGGCGGCGTGGGCAAGACGACGACGGCGATAAATCTGGCGACGGCCATCGCCGCGACCGGCAGGGCCGTCCTCGTCGTGGATCTCGATCCGCAAGGCAATGCAAGCACAGGCCTCGGCATTCGGGTGGAGGCCCGCGCGCCGGGAGCCTACGAGCTTCTCCTCGGCGAGGCGAACGTGGAGACGACGATCCGCAACACTGCGGTGCCAGGCCTCTTTGTTCTCCCGTCCGTGATCGACCTGAGCGGCGTCGATATCGAACTTCACGGCGATACGAGGAAGCAGTATCGCCTGCGTGAGGCGCTGGAGCCGGCGGCGTTGCGCTTCGATGTAATCCTGATCGATTGTCCCCCCTCGCTCAACCTCCTGACGGTGAGCGCTATCGTCGCCGCCCGCAAGGTCCTCATTCCGCTGCAATGCGAATTCTTTGCGCTGGAGGGTCTTTCGCAGCTGCTGCGGACGGTGGAGCGCATCCGGCGGAGTTCGAATCCTGCGCTCGAGATAGAGGGCGTCGTGCTCACGATGTACGATCGCCGGAACAATCTTTCGACACAGGTCGAGGACGATGTCCGCGAGACCTTGGGAGGGCTGGTCTACGATACGACCATCCCGCGCAATGTCCGTCTTTCCGAAGCGCCGTCCTTCGGAATTCCGGCGCTGATCTACGATCATCGGTCATCCGGGAGCCTCGCCTATCAATCCCTGGCCGCCGAGTTTCTGCGGCGGGACCGGCGCGCAGGATCGAGAAGGAGCGGAGTCAATGTCTGAGATGCGCAAGCGCAGGGGTCTTGGGCGCGGTCTGTCGTCTCTGCTGGACGGCGCCGGGCCGGACGAGACCCGCCAGGGCGGCGCGCAGACGGCCGCGATCGATCTCGTTCGGCCGAATCCGAATCAGCCGCGCAAGGTCTTCCCTCCGCTCGAGATGGAAGAGCTGGCCGAGTCGATCCGCCGGAACGGAATCATTCAGCCGCTTATCGTACGCCCCCGTGAGGAGGGCGGGTTCGAGATCGTCGCCGGTGAGCGGCGGTGGCGCGCCGCCCAGTCAGCAGGTCTTCACGAGGTCCCCGTCATCGTCAGGGACCTCACGGACGACGAGGTGCTTCAGCTCGCGATTGTCGAGAACGTCCAGCGCGCCGATCTCAATGCAATAGAAGAAGCTCAAGGATATCAATCGCTTATCGATGTTTTTGGCCATAATCAGGCGGAGGTGGCCCGCGCTGTCGGAAAGAGCCGTCCGCATGTCGCCAACATGCTGCGGCTTCTCGGCCTTCCCGAATCCGTCCGCGATCTGGTCATGGACCGCCGCATCTCGGCCGGACATGCCCGGGCTCTGATCGCCGCCGCCGATCCGTCAGCGCTTGCGATGAAGATCGTCGCCGAGGGTCTCACGGTCAGGCAGACGGAAGATCTCGCGCGCCGCGTCCCCGGGCCGCCGAAGCCGCGCAAGCGGGGCGCCGCCAAGGATCCTGACACTGTCGCGCTCGAGAACGATCTCGCCGCCGCGCTCGCGCTCCGCGTCTCCATCGCTCATCGCGGCGACGGAGGCGAAGTGAGGATCTCCTATTCCTCGCTGGATCAGCTGGATGGTCTTTGCCAGCTGCTCATGCGCTGAGCGCGGGGGCGACACATGGCGCCGGTCACCTGAGGTCGATCCGTTCCGCGCAAAGAACCGGTCCGCCATCCGGCCGCTGCAAGATCACCACCGCGGCGTCTGCGCCCTCCGGCATGGGCGCCTCGAAACGGCTCGCTCCGCCGGACCAGGAGCCGAGGGTTCTCCAGCCGTGCACGACGTTCCGGTAAACCGCTTCCCGCCCCGCATTCTCGCCGGCGGCGATGCTGACCCGTTCAGTCTCGGTGTACCACGTCATCAGAACGAGGGCGCCATCGGCCCCCCCGGAAGCCGGCGAAATATCGACGACGATGCGATCGCCATCGAGCGCGAGGGAGACATGCGCGTCCTCGGGCTCCCCGAGCCGGCTCGCGATCGCCGCCAGCACGGCGTCGACCTGGCTCCCCACATGTTTCTCACGGCCCTCGACGACGATCTGTGGCGTGTACACCATCCGGTCCTTCATCGCGGCGGCATAGGCGCGCTGTCTGTCCGAATGCGCCGGCGAGCCGAACCTGTCCTTCCAGCCAAGATAGTCCCAATAGTCGACATGAAGGGACAGCGCGATCACGTCGCGCCGGTCCGCAAGGTCATGCAGGAAGAGATCCGCCGGAGGGCAGGAGGAGCATCCCTGCGACGTGAAGAGCTCCACAAGGACAGGTCCCCTTCCGGGCTCCGCGGCCGCGCCGGACGCGAGGAGGCCGATCGCGAGGCCGATCCCGTGCTTAATCGCCGCCTTCATTTTCGCCCCCGAACCGCCGTTCACCAGATCGTCCGGTTATCTAGACCCCGCATCGGCGCCGGGCGAGTCAAGCTTTCGGGAGATGCGTTTCACCGGTCTCGTTCGCCCGCCGCGCCGGGCGCCGCCGCAGCTCCTGCGCATAGGGCGTGAAACCGCCGCGCTGATAGAGCGGCAAGGCGCGCGGATGGTCCAGGGTGTTGGTCTGCACCGTCATCCGTTGCACCCCGCGCCCTTCCCATCCGGCGCGAAGCGCCTCCGCAAGCAGCCAGCGCGAGAGGCCGCGACCCTGCGCTTCCGGGGCGAGCCCGAAATAGGCAAGGTCGCATACGCCCTCCACCCGCCAGTCGAGCATGAAGAAGCCGCCGCTCCAGCCATCGAGGATCAGGGAATAAAGCGCGACCGACGGATCCCCAAGAAAGGCGTCGAGTTTGGCCGGATCGGCGCGGAGCCAGTCCGTCCATTCATGTCCGGCGCCGACGCTCTGGTAGAGGTGAAGGAACCATCTGCGCGGTGGGGCCTTCGCGCGTATGAGGGCGAGGCCGCCGGCTCCGGAAGGCGGCGGCGGGGGCGCGCCCGGCGGCGACGTCATTTCGAGAAAGGTGACGGTGTATTCGAGCAGCGTTTCGCTCCGGCTCATCCGGTCTCGACCGCCAGATCGGGATATGCGCCCCATTCCGACCAGGAGCCGTCATAGACGGACCATTTCCGGTGACCGAGCCGCTCCAGCGCCAGGGCGAGGATCGCCGCAGTCACGCCGGAGCCGCAACTCGTCACGATCGGCCGTGAAAGGTCGACCCCGGCCGCCTCGAAGATGCGCCGCGTCTCCGCGACCGGCTTCAGCGTGCCGTCAGGGGACAGGAGCGTCGCATAATGCACGTTCTTCGCGCCGGGGATGTGACCGGAGCGGAGCCCGGGCCGGGGCTCCGGCTCCTCCCCCCGGAAACGGGCCGGGGACCGGGCGTCGACGATCTGCGCCTCGCCGAGTTTCAGCGCCGCGGCGACCTGCGTGACGTCGCGGACCAGAGACGAATCCTTTCTGGCGGTGAAATGCCTATCGCGCGGCGCCGGCGGCATGTCCTCGACCGGCCTGCCCTCCGCCATCCATTTCCGCAAGCCGCCGTCGAGCACGGCGACGTCCGAAACGCCGAACACCCGGAACATCCACCAGACCCGCGCGGCGGAGAACAGGCCGTCCTGATCGTAGACGACGATCCGGTGCCCGTCGCCGACGCCCATCGCCCGGACCCGGGAGACGAACTTCTCCACCGGCGGCAGCATGTGCGGCAGGGGGGACGTCGTATCGGCGATCTCGTCTATGTCGAAGAAGCGGGCGCCCGGAATGTGCGCCCGCTCGTGATCCGCCTTAGGGTCTCCGCCCTGCCCGGGCAGGCGATAGGTTCCGTCCAGAACCCTCACATCGGGCGCGCCGAGATGGTCGGCGAGCCAGTCGGTGCTGACGAGGAGCTGCGGGTCGCTTTCGGGCATGCGGGCCTCCTGTCCGTTTCCTCCGGTTTAGGCGGCCCGGCTTCCCGCTTCAATGGCGACGAAGGGCGGTCGAAGGCGCGGCCGCTCGTCCTGCGTCCTCACTTCGGCAGGGTTCCCTCGATCCCCTCGACATAGAAGTTCATGCCGAGCAGGTCCCCGTCGGACGCCGTTTCTCCGGCCGCGAGCCAGGGCGTGCCGTCCTGCCGGTTGATCGGCCCGGTGAAGGGATGGATCTTGCCGAGCATGATCCCGAACCGCGCATATTCCGCCAGCGCGACGACCTCCTTCGGGAGGACCGGATTGTAGGGCGCGAACGCCACCATGCCCGGCGCGATCCCGTCCCAGGTGTCCGTGCTTGTCCATGTTCCGTCGAGCACCGCCTGCGTGCGCGCGATGTAATATGGAGACCAGTTGTCGATGATCGCCGTCAGGTGGGATTTCGGCCCGAACCGCGTCATGTCCGAGGCCTGGCCGAAGGCGAGGACGCCCTTCTCCTCGGCGATGGTGATCGGGGCCGCGCTGTCGGTGTGCTGCATGATCACGTCCGCGCCCTGCTCGATCAGCGCATTCGCCGCATCCGCCTCCTTGCCCGGGTCGAACCAGGTGTTCACCCAGACGATCCGGAACTTCACGGCCGGGTTGACGGATTTCGCCGCGAGATAGGCGGCGTTGATCCCGCGCACCACTTCCGGGATCGGGAAGGAGGCGATGTAGCCGACCGTGTTCGTCTTCGTCATCTTGCCGGCGATCAGCCCGATGACATGGCGGCCCTCGTAGAAGCGCGCGGAGTAGGTCGAGACGTTGTCGGCCCGCTGATAGCCCGTCGCATGTTCGAACTTCACGTCCGGGAACTGCTTCGCGACCTTGACCGTCGGGTTCATGAACCCGAAGGAGGTGGTGAAGATCAGCCCGTGCCCGCTCTGCGCCATCTGCCGGATCACGCGCTCCGCATCCGGCCCCTCGGCCACGTTCTCCACATAGGTGGTCTCCACCTTGTCGCCGAAATGCGCCTCCACCGCCTGTCGCGCGAGGTCATGTTCGTGCGTCCAGCCGAAATCGCCGGTCGGCCCGACATAGACGAAGCCTATCTTCAAGGGCTCGGCGGCTGCTGCGGCCGCGAAGGCCGCAAGCGCCAGGCCGGCTGCTGCGGCCGTCGCCTTTTTCCAGAGTGACATTGTTTTCTCCTCTCCCTGTGTCGTCCGCGCCTCTGCGGTCAGGACGAAGCGTAGAACGGTTTGCCGAGGCAGGCCGGCGCGTCCAGCCGCGCCCGCGCCCTGTCGGCCGAAATCACGACAAGCACGAGGATCGTGACGAGATAGGGAGCCATCGACAAGTACTGACTTTCGATGGCGACGCCCAAAGCCTGAAGATTGAGCTGGATGATGGTGACCCCGCCGAAGACATAGGCGCCGAGCAGCGCCCGCCATGGCCGCCACGCCGCGAAGACGACGATCGCGAGGGCGATCCAGCCGCGCCCCGCCGTCATCCCCTCGACCCAGAGCGGCGTCTGCACGACGGCGAGATAGGCGCCGCCAAGCCCGGCCATCGCCCCGCCGAAGAGGATCGCCGAGACCCGCACGAGCCGCACCGGATAGCCGATCGCATGCGCCGCCTCATGGTTCTCCCCGACCGCACGCAGGATGAGCCCGGCCCGGCTGCGGTTCAGGAACCACCAGACGAGCGCGGTCGCCGCAAGCGAGAGATAGACGAGCGGATCGTGGCCGAAGAGAAGCCGCCCGATCACCGGAACGTCCGTCAGCCCCGGAATGTCGAGCCGGGCGGAGACCTGCAGGGTCTGTCCCGCATAGCCCTGGCCCGCCAGCGCGGCCACGCCGAGCCCGAAGAGCGTGAGCGCGAGCCCCGTCGCCACCTGGTTCGACATCAGGTATTGCGTCATCAGCGCGAAGAGCGCCGCCAGCAGCGCCCCGGCCGCGGCGCCCGCAAGCGCGGCGAGCGCGAGGGAGCCGGATCCGTGCGCGGTGGCGAAGCCGCCGATCGCGCCGAGGATCATCATCCCCTCGACCCCGAGGTTGAGGACGCCGGACTTCTCGACCACCAGCTCGCCGAGCGCGGCGAAGAGCAGCGGCGTCGCCGCGACGATGAGGCTGAAGGCGAGGTCAGCCGGGTTCAGCGCAGACAGATCCATCACAAGGCCCTCCGCAGCCGGATGCGGTAGTTCACGAGCACGTCGATCCCGAGCAGGAAGAAGAGCAGCATTCCCTGGAAGACGTTGATCGCCGCCGCAGGCAGGTTCATCGCCATCTGCGCCGTCTCGCCCCCGATATAGGTCAGCGCCATCACAGCCCCCGCCAGCAGGATCCCGACCGGGTGGAGCCGCCCGAGGAAGGCGACGATGATCGCCGTGAAGCCGTAGCCGGAAGGCAGAGCGGGCACCAGCTGCCCGACAGGGCCCGAGGCCTCGAACATGCCCGCAAGCCCCGCCAGCGCGCCGGAGAGGCCGAGGCAGGCGGCGACGAGCCGCGCCTCCCGGAACCCTGCGAACCGGGCGGCGCGCGGCGCCTGGCCGAAGAGACGGACCTGGAACCCGAAGAGATGCCGGTGGAGCAGAACATAGGCGATGACGACCGCGCCGAGCGCCGCGAGAGCGCCGACATGGGCGCGGCTCCCCTCGATGATGATCGGCAGCGTCGCGCTGTCATGGAACATCCGGCTTTCGGGGAAGTTGAATCCGTCCGGGTCGCGGAGGGGGCCGCCGACCATCGCCGAAAGCAGCAGCTCCGCGACATAGACCAGCATGAGCGACACGAGAATCTCGTTCGCGTTGAAGCGGATCCTGAGCCAGGCCGGGATCATCGCCCAGGCCGCGCCGCCCGCCGCGCCGGCGAGCGCCATGAGCGGCAGCAGCCAAATTCCCTCGACATTCCAGAAGGCGAGAGCGACCGCGCCCGCCGTCAGCGCGCCGATGGTGAACTGCCCCTCCGCGCCAATGTTCCAGATTCCGGCGCGAAAGCCGAAGCTGAGCCCGATCGCGATGAGGACGAGCGGCGCGCCCTTCACCAGCAGCTCCGTGCGGCTGAACGGATCGAGGAGCGGCTCGACGAAGATCACGCGGACCGCCTCGAACGGGTCTTTGCCGAGCAGCGCGAAGAGCGCGAGCCCCGACAGCATCGTGAGGATGACCGCAAGCGCCGGCGTCAGCCAGAGCATGAACCGGGAGGCTTCCTTCCGCGCGACGAGCTCAAGCATCGGCGTCCGCCTCCGCGCGCGCCGCGGCG
>JAUIDE010000029.1 GCA_030429105.1 Alphaproteobacteria bacterium | reverse complement strand
GACCCGCGACCTCTGGCTCTGTGGCGGCGGCGAGATCGCAGCGCAAGTCCACGGCGCGATCGATGAGCTCGTCGTGAAGTTGAATCCCTTCATCCTGGGTACCGGCATCCCGCTCTTCGGCGGTGGCACCGCGCCGCAGGGGTTCGCCTTGCGCGATACGCGGCGGTTCGAGAGCGGGGTGGTCTACAACCCCATCACGCTCGGCCCCGACCAGACGCTCCGCGACGCGAAGGCCCTGCAGGAGCGCTATCGCATCACCGGCTTCCCGGTCGTGACGGCGGACCGGAAACTCGTCGGCATCCTCACCAACCGGGACATGCGCTTCGCCGAGCGGGACGATACGCCCGTCCGCGAGCTGATGACGCAGGAGAACCTCGCCACGATCCGAGAGGGGGAGGACCGGGAGACGGCGCGGCGCCTGATGATGCGGCGGCGGATCGAGAAGCTCTTGGTGGTGGACGCCGAGGGCCAATGCGTCGGCCTCCTGACCGTGAAGGACATGGAGAAGGCCGTCCTCAACCCGCGCGCGACGAAGGACGATCTCGGCCGCCTCCGCGTCGCCGCGGCGACGACGGTGGGGGACAAGGGCTTCGAACGGTCGGAGGCGCTGATCGACGCGCATTGCGACCTCATCGTGATCGATACGGCGCACGGGCACAGCGCCTCCGTCGCGGAGGCGGTGCGGCGGATCAAGCGGCTCTCGAACGCCGTGCAGGTCGTCGCCGGCAACGTCGCGACGGCGGAGGCGACGCGGGCGCTGATCGACGCAGGGGCCGATGCGGTGAAGGTCGGCATCGGGCCGGGCTCGATCTGCACCACGCGCATGGTCGCGGGCGTCGGCGTGCCGCAGATGACGGCGATCGCCGATTGCGCGGAGGCGGCGGCGAAGGCGGGCGCGCCGATCATCGCGGATGGCGGCATCAAGTTCTCGGGCGACCTCGCCAAGGCCATCGCCGCCGGCGCGAGCTGCGCCATGGTCGGCTCCATGCTGGCGGGGACGGACGAGGCGCCGGGCGAGGTGTTCCTGCACCAGGGCCGGAGCTTCAAGGCCTATCGCGGCATGGGCTCCGTCGGCGCCATGGCTCGCGGCTCGGCGGACCGCTACTTCCAGGGCGAGATCGCGGAGACGCACAAGCTTGTGCCGGAAGGGATCGAGGGCCAGGTGCCCTACAAGGGCCCGGCCGGCGCCGTGCTGCACCAGATGGTAGGCGGCCTCCGCGCCGCGATGGGCTATACCGGCAACCGCACGATCCCGGAGATGCGGGCGGGCTGCCGCTTCGTGCGCATCACCAATGCCGGGCTGGCGGAAAGCCATGTCCACGATGTGCAGATCACGCGGGAAGCGCCGAACTACCGCATGGGCTAAGGCGGCGCTTCTGCGCCGCTGCCGTACGGGGCGGCTTCAGGTGCTGCGCCGCCGTCCGTCGCCGGGAGCCTCGGGCCCGGCTTCGATAGCATTGGCGTCCATACGGCCGGCGAGACGCTCCATCTGTTCGATGGCGGAAGCCGCGTCGATGGCGGCGCCATCGGCGCCGACGACGCCGGCGATCTCCGGGTCAAGCTCGGCGATCCGGCCGCATACCAGTATCTTCGCCCAGGGCTTGCAGATGTGCAGCGCGAGGACGATACGGGCGAGCTCCGCCGTCAGTTCCGGCCGGCTCGCCGAGAGGCCGATGATCGCATGGTCCGAATCCCTCAGCGACTCGACCAGCTCGTCATGCGTCCGCCCGACCGCAAGGTCGATCGACCAACCGCGCTGGCGGAACATGTCCGCCGCCATGGTCACGCCCAGCGTGTGCGTCTCTCCCGGCGCCGAGGCGAAGAGCGCGTGGCGCCGGTCGTTCCCATCGGGCGGCGCGAAGGCCCGCCGGAGGCCGCGCAGAATGGCGTAGATCCGGCCGGCGGCCACAGTGGTCTCGACAAGGCTGGTCTCATCCGCCTCCCAGCGCTCGCCGATCCGCCTGGCGGCGGGGGCGAGCCAGCCGAGATAGACGCAGTCCAGGGTCGCGCCTTTGCTCCGCGCGCGGCGGATCGTCTTCGCCGGGGCTCCGTCCTCTTCGAGGTTCGTAAGGTCGTCGCAGAACGTCTCCAGCTCTTCGGCCGAGGGGGCCCCGTCCCTCCGCGCCGTGGTCGCCGCGCCGTTCGCGACGCGGTGGAGCACTTCGCGCGCAAGGATATGGAGCGCATCCGCCGGCAGACGAGTTCGCTGCATCGACACGACCGTGTGGGCGTGCGTCACGGCTTCGAGATCGAGGTCGGGAAGCAGGCGCGCATAAGCGCTCAAGGCAGGGTCAGGCATTCGTCCATCCCCTTTTGGCCCGGCTGGCTTGCTGCGCCGCCGATGTCCTGAGCCGGATCGAGAACCGTTCCGGCTGCTTCAACTGGCCACCGAACGAGCTTCTCCGTCAACGCCCGGGGCGTAATGGCGCCGGCGCTTCCACCTGCCGGAAGCGGCTTCAGCCTTGTGGGTGTCCAGCCTGCGTCGTACGAGCGGGCAGGGCGCCGAGCGCCGTTCGCGCCACATCCTCCAGCGCCGTCCTGTCCGCGCCGGCGCGGTGGAGGAGCCCGAGGCTTTGCGCCACGGCGGAGAAGAACCGCGCGAGGGCGCGGGTATCCGCGTCTCCGGGCAGGGCCCCCTTTGCCTTCGCCGTTTCGAAGGCCGAGGCGAACCCCGCTTCCATCCCGCCCAGCGCCGCCGCGGCGAAGCGCGCGCCTTCGGGAGAGCCGGAGGCTGCGGCGCACGAATTGACGAGGAGGCAGCCCTTCGGACGCCCCGGCTCGTCCATCCGCGCGATCATCAACGTAAAAAGGCGTCGGAGGCCGTCCTCGAGCGAAGCGCCCTCCAGCGTCGCGGAAACCGGCGCGGCGGCTTTCTCCGCATAGCGCCTGAGCGCGGCGAGGAAGAGCGCCTCCTTGTCCCCGAAGGCGTTGTAGAGCGAGCCGCGGCCGAGCCCCGTCGCCTCCTCCAGCATCTGGACCGAGGTCGCATCGAACCCTTTCGCCCAGAAGAGTCGCATCGCGGCGTCGAGCGCCACATCCCGGTCGAAGCGGATCACGCCAACCATGCCCCTCCCTTCACGTCTCCGTTTTCATTCTTGACCGTTCGTTACAGATTAGCGCATCTTCCGCCCCGGCTCAAGCAAAGGAGGCGGCTATGGCGGAGGCGGAGACGGCGCTGATCGTGGGCGCGGGGCCGGGGCTCAGCGCCTCGCTGGCGCGGAAACTCGCGGCCTCGGGCCGGAACGTCGCTATGGCGGCGCGGAACGTGGAGAAGCTCGCCGGGCTGGTCGCGGAGACGGGCGCGCGCGTCTATCCCTGCGACGTGGCGGAGGCCGGGTCCGTCTCCGCGCTCTTCGAATCCGTCGCCGCCGATCTCGGCGCGCCGGACATCGTCGTCTTCAATCCCTCGGCGCGGAGCCGCGGGCCGGTGGCGGAGCTCGTCCCCGAGGAGGTGCTGCGCGCCCTGACGATCAGCGCCTATGGCGGCTTCCTCGTCGGCCGCGAGGCGGCGCGGGCAATGGAGCCGAAGGGACGGGGGACGATCCTCTTCACCGGCGCCTCGGCCAGCGTGAAGGGCTATCCGCTCTCCGCCCCCTTCGCGATGGGCAAGTTCGCGCTCCGCGGCCTCGCGCAGAGCATGGCGCGAGAACTGGGGCCGAAGGGCGTCCACGTCGCCCATGTCGTCATCGACGGCGGCATCCGCAGCGACGCCCGCCCCGCCCCGGCCGAGGCCCCGCTGAGCCTGCTCGACCCCGACGCCATCGCAGAGACCTACATGCATCTCATCGGCCAGCATCCGAGCGCCTGGACCTTCGAGCTGGAGGTCAGGCCCCACGCCGAACGCTTCTGAAATCCCCCAACCGGAGACCCGGACATGATCACGTTCTACTATCACCCCTCGCCGAACCCCGCCAAGGTCGCGCTCTTCCTCGAAGAGGCCGGGCTCGACTATGAGGCCGTCCCCGTCGACACGAGGAAGGGGGAGCAGCACGCGCCCGACTTCCTGAAGATCAACCCGAACGCCAAGACCCCGGCGTTGACCGACGGCGCCGCGACGCTGTTCGACAGCAACGCCATCCTGATCTATCTCGCCGAGAAGACGGGGAAATTCCTGCCTCCGGCGGAGGATGAGAACCGCGCGCAGCTCCTCTCCTGGCTGATGTTCGTCGCGACCGGGATCGGGCCCTATTCCGGCCAGTGCGTGCATTTCCGCCATGTCGCGCCGGAGCCGAAGGCGTACGCCGTCAACCGCTATACCTACGAGGCGGAGCGGCACTGGGGCATTCTCAATGACCGGCTCGGCGCGCAGGAATGGATGGTCGGCGGCGAATACACCATCGCCGACATGTCCGTCTGGGGCTGGGCGCGGGCCGTGCCCTTCATCCTAGGGGAAAAGGCCTGGGAGATGTTCCCGAACGTGAAGCGCCATCTCGACGCGATCAACGCAAGGCCGGCGGCGGCGCGGGCGGAGGCGCTGAAGACGAAGTTCGCCTTCAAGACGGAGATGGACGACGAGGCGAAGAAGGCGATGTTCCCGCAGAACGCCCGCCTCGCGACCGCCTGAGGCGGAGCCTTCCGCGCGCGGCGCGTCGCCCAGCCTGTCTGGACAGATGCGCCGCGCGCGCCGATAGTCTTGGGCGCCAGCGAAAGGCCCGCCCATGACCGAGACCCTCGACGCCAACTACGCCCGCGCCGGCTATCACGCGCGGCAGCAATGGGGCGCACGCCCTGCGCTCCTCCTCGTCGATTTCGCCCACGCCTATTTCGACGAGGCGTCGCCGCTCTATGGCGGGGAGGGATGCCGCGCCGCGCTCGTCCATGCGCGCCGGCTCGCCGAAGGGGCGCGGTCCGCGGGGGTCCCCGTCATCTTCACCGAAGTCGTCTACCAGCCCGGCGGGGCCGATGGCGGGGCCTTCTACGCCAAGGTCCCGGCGCTCGCCTGTTTCGAGGCGGGGCGGGAGACGCAGAAGCTCGCCGAAGGGCTCGACCGGCTTCCGGGCGAACTGATGATCTCGAAGCAATATCCCTCCGCCTTCTTCGCCACCTCGCTCGCCGCGACGCTGCGCTGGATGAAGACGGACACGCTGGTGATCGGCGGGCTCACCACCTCGGGCTGCGTGCGCGCGACCTGCATCGACTCGATCTCCCACGGCTTCGTCACGCTGATCGCGGAAGAGGCCTGCGGCGACCGGGCGGAGGGGCCGCACAAGGCCAATCTCTTCGACATGAGCGCGAAATACGCCGATCTCGTCTCGACCGAGGAAGCGCTCGCCTGGTTCGAAACCCTGAAGGCTACATGATCCGGGGGGCGGCCGCGCCGTCCTCCCGCGCCGCCATCGGGTCATCCTCCCGCCAGAGCCGGGCGACGAAGCGCGCGCCCGTCACGCCCTTCGCCGCATCCGAGGCGAGCCAGAGGATCGGCGCCCGCATGATCGCAGGGTCGAGGAGGTTCCCGTCCGCTCCGCGGGAGCCGGGCGGCAGAAGGTCGGTCGCCGTCGCCCCGCCGGGAAGAAGGACGTTGACGTCGATCCCCGTCCCCTCGAGGTCCGCCGCCCAGACGCGGCTCGCCGCCTCCAGGAACGCCTTCGAGGGGCCGTAGGGCGCGTAGCCGCGGCGTGTCATCGTCTGCGCCGAGGTTGAGATGTTGACGATCCGCCCCCCGCCCGCCGCGAGCATTTGCGGAACCGCGGCGCGAGCCATCAGGAAGGGACCGTCCACATTCGCCGCGACGATGCGGCGCCAGGCTTCCGGCTCCGTCTCCCAGAAGCGCGTCGGTTCGGTCGTGAAGGTCTCCGAGACGAGGCGCATCCCGAGCCCGGCGTTGTTCACCAACATGTCGAGCCCGCCGAGCGACCGAGCCGCTACGGTAACCGCGCGCGCCGCCGCCGCCGCGTCCCCCGCATCAGCGGCGAGCGCCAGCGCGCGGCCCGGCCCGGCGAGCCGTTCCAGCGCTTCGCCCGTCTCGTCCAGCGCCGCGGAGGGCCGCGCGCCGGTGATCGCCACCGCCGCGCCCGCCTCCGCCAGCGCCAGCGCCATCTCCCGCCCGAGCCCGCGCGACCCGCCGGTGACGAGGACCTTCCGCCGCTCGACCCCGTTCATGGCATGTATCCCCCGCCGTTCACCCAGAGGACCTGCCCGGTCATGAACGCGGCGTCCGGCCCGAGGAGGAAGAGGATCGGCCCCGCCACATCCTCGGGCGTCGCGAGCCGGGCGAGCGGCGTGGCCCGCGCATAGGCCGCGAGGTCGAGATCGGGGGCGGGCGCGACGGCGCGGCCCGTGCCGCCCGTCAGGAACGGCGTCTCCACCGCCGAGGGGCCGACGGCGTTGACCCGCACCTCGGGCGCCGCCTCCAGCGCCAGCGTCTTGGTAAGGGAGACCATGCCCGCCTTCGCCGCCGAATAGGGGCCGAAGCCGGGCCGCGCCTGCGCCGCGAGGCCGGAGACGACGTTGACCATCGCGCCCCGTCGCGGGCGGAGGAGCGGCAGCGCGGCCTTGGCCGCGAGGAAGGCGCCGCGGAGATTGCCGCCCATCGCCTCGTCGAACGCCGCTTCCGCCGTCTCCTCCAGCGGGCGGCGCGGCGTCATGAAGCCGGCTAGGTTCACGAAGCCGTCGAGCGGTCCAAACCCGGCGAAGGCGGCGGAGACGCTCGCGGCGTCGAAAAGGTCGAGAGCAATAGATGGCCCGGCGGGCGGATGCGCGGCGAGCGAGGCCGGCAGGTCGAGCGCCGTCACCGCCCAGCCTTCCGCCGTCGCCCGCGAGGAAAGCGCACGGCCGAGCGCGCCGCAGGCTCCGAGGATCGCAAGTCTCCGCTCCATCGCCGCATCTTCACGCGTCGCGCCGCCTTGTCCAGACAAATATCGCTTGACCGCAGGGCTGCGCCGCATACCCTCGCGACGTTGGAGGGATGCGAATGAGCAAGGCCGAGGATCGGGTTCTGGTCGCCGGGGCGGGGCCTGTCGGGCTCGTCGCCGCGGTCGCGCTGCGGGCAGAGGGAATTCCGGTCACGGTGCTCGAAGCCTCCGCCGATCTCGCGGTCGACCTCCGGGCCTCCACCTTCCATCCGCCGACGCTGGACTTCCTCTCCCGCCTCGGCCTCGCGGACGGGCTGATCGAGCGCGGCATCAAATGCCCCTTCTGGCAGTTCCGGGACCGGAAGGAGGGCGAGGTGGCGACCTTCGACCTCGGCCTTCTGGCGGAGGACACCGACCATCCCTACCGGCTCCAGGCCGAGCAGTGGAAGCTGACCGAGGCGGCGCGCGCGCGGCTCGACGCCGACCCGGGCGCAGACTTGCTGACGGAGGTGACGGTCGTCTCGGCCTCGCAGGGGGCGGACCATGTGGAGGCGGTCATCCGCCGGGCGGACGGGAGCGAGGAGCGGCTGCGCGGACGGTTCCTGATCGGGGCGGACGGCGCGCGCTCCGCCGTGCGGAAATCGGTCGGCGCCGATTTCCCGGGCCTGACAATCCCGGAGATCTTCCTCTCCCTTTCCACCCCCTTCCGCTATGACGAGGCGATCCCCGGCCTCGCCGACATCGCCTACATTTCGGACCCGGAGGAATGGCTCGTCCTCCTCCGCACGCCGACGCTCTGGCGCGTCCTGCTGCCGACCGACCCGTCGCTCTCCGACGAGGCGGTGCTGGACCCGGAGATCGTGGAGCGGCGGCTTCAGGCCGTGCTGCCGACAGGCGCGCCCTACGAGGTCGCGCACAAGACCGCCTATCGCGTGCATGAACGGGTGGCGGACCGCTATGTTCATGGCCGCATATTCCTCGCCGGGGACGCCGCGCATCTCAACAATCCGCTGGGCGGGATGGGGATGAACGGCGGCATCCACGATGCGGTGAACCTCGCGGAGAAGCTTTCCGCCGTCTGGCGCGGGGCCGACCTTTCGCTGATGGACCGCTATGAGCGGCAGCGCCGGAAGGTCGCCCTCGAGACAGTGCAGGCGCAGGCGCTCCGCAACCGCGCGATCCTGAACGAGCGGGACCCGGCGAAGCGCCGCGCGCACCATGACGAGCTGCGCGCCACGGCGGCGGACCCGGCGCGCCACCGCGCCTATGTGCTCCGCTCCTCGATGATCCAGTCGCTGCGCGATCTGGAGTCCGTCACCTGACGCTTGCGCGGCGGCGCGCCGCAGGGCTATGGCTCGCCGCCGCTTTGGGGAAGGATTTTCGATGACGGAGAGCAAGGAAGAGGGAGCGAGGACGCCGCGCTACGCGGAAATCCTCCGCACGCTCCGAGAGGACATCGCCGCCGGGCGCTATCCGGTCGGCGGCTCGCTGCCGAGCGAATCCGAACTCTGCCGCATCTTCTCCGCCAGCCGGTTCACCGTGCGCGAGGCGCTTCGCCGCCTGCAGGAGGACGGCATGGTGGACCGGGTGCAGGGCGCCGGGAGCCGTGTGGTGCGGGACGCGCCGGCCGGCGTCTTCGTCCAGTCCTACCGCTCCGTCTCCGAACTCACGCAATATGCGCTTGAGGCGCCGCTCGAGCTCCTGAGGGTGGACGAGATCGAGCTCGACGCCGCCATCGCCCCCCGCATCGGCGGTAAAGCCGGGGAGCGCTGGTGCTTCTTCCGCGGCGTCCGGCGCACGAAGGCGAAAGGGGAGGCGCTGGCGCTGATCGAGAGCTATGTGCCGCTCCGTTTCGCGCCGCGCATACGGGAGCTCGCCTCGGCGCGCGGCCCGGTCTACGCCGCGCTCGAGGCGGCGAGCGGGGAGCGGATCGTGGAGGCGATCCAGGAGGTGCAGGCCCTCCCCCTCCCCTACCACGCCGCCGCCGCGCTCGGCGCCCCGGCCGGCGGCGCCGCGCTCCGCATCCTCAGGCGCTATTCCGCCGCCTCAGGAACGCTCATCGCCTCGTTCAATTGGCACCATGGCGGGGAACGCTACATCCACCGCAGCGCATTGACGCTGGAGGGGCGGTAGGGGCTCACCCCTCCGCCCATTTCCGGTCGAAATCCCACACGTCCTGAAAGCCGACGAGCCGGCTGAACGCCCCGAAATCCTCCAACGCCGCGCTTTCGGAAGTTCCCGTCTCCTTCAGCGCCCCATAGGCGGATTTCAGAGCCGCGCCGACCGCGAGGAAGCCGAGCGCCGGGTGGATGCCGATGGCGAAGCCGAGCGCCTTCAGGGAATCCGAGGAGAGGATCGGCGTCTTGCCGCCCGGCACCATGTTGGCCATGTGCGGCGCGTCGATGGCTTCGGTCACCGCCCGCATCTCGGCCTCGCTCTCCGGCGCTTCGACGAAAATGACGTCCGCCCCGGCCGCGCGGAACGCCTCGCCCCGGCGAATCGCCTCGTCGAGGCCGAGGACGGCGCGGCTGTCCGTCCGCGCGATGACGAGGAAGTCCTCGCTCCGGCGCGTGTCCACGGCGACGCGGATCTTCGCCAGCATGTCCTCCATCGGCACGACGCGCTTGCCCGGCGTGTGGCCGCATTTCTTCGGATATTCCTGATCCTCGATCTGGATCGCGGTCACCCCAGCCGCCTCATAGGCGCGCACCGTGTGCCGGACGTTGAGGAGCCCGCCATAGCCGGTGTCGGCGTCCGCGATCACGGGCGTCGAGGTTCCCTCCACGATGCGCCGCACCCGGCTCTCCATGTCGGTGAAGGTCATCAGCCCGGCGTCCGGCAGGCCGAGATGAGAGGCGGAGACGCCGTAGCCGGTGACGTAGAGGGCGTCGAACCCCATTCCGTCCGCCACCAGCGCCGAGATCATGTCGAAGACGCCGGGCGCGGCGATGAAGTCCCCCGCCGCGATCATCCGGCGGAGTTTCGGATCGGCCATCTCTTCCTCCCGTCCCGCGCGCGGCGGACTTGTCCATACAAATTCTCCGACAGTTAGGCGCCGCGCGGGCTTCGGTCAACTGGCCTGCATCTGTCCGGACAAATTCTTGACGTCATCGTTAAAGCGATATCTTATGTCCTAGGGAGCGAGGGAGGGCCGCAATGCCGAAAGATGCGCTGGGCTGGCGCTGCAAGTTCGCGGTGGTCGCGCCCTCCACGAACACCATCGTGCAGCCGGACATGGATTCGCTCCGCGTTCCGGGCGTGACCAACCATTTCGGCCGCATCTACGTCCCCAACATGAAGGTCGCGAGCGACGAGGATTTCGTCGCGCTGGTGGAGGCCATCGGCGCCACGCTGAACGACGCGGTGGACCGCTGCCTGACCTGCGAGCCAGACTATCTCATCATGGGCATGTCGGCGCTGATGTTCTGGGACGGCCGCGCCGCCTCAGAGGCGCGGATGCGGGCGCTGGAGGCGCGCTGCGGCCTTCGCGTCTCCGCCGGCTCCTTCGCCTGCGAGGCGGCGCTGAACCTCTTCAAGGTCAGGCGGATCGCCGTCATCTCCCCCTATTTCCCGGTCTCGGACCGGAACGTGACGCGCTTCTTCCAGGATTGCGGCTTCGAGGTCGTGCGCTTCCGGGGCCTGAAATGCCCGAGCCCGGTCGCCATCGCGCAGGTCCAGCCGGAAGACCTCCGCGCCCATGTGGCGGAGATGGACGGGGACGATGTGGACGCCTTCGTGCAGGTCGGCACGAACCTCTCGATGGTCTCGCTCTGCCTCGACCTCGAGCGCGAATACGGGAAGCCTTTCGTCGCGATCAATTCCGCCACCTACTGGCACGCGCTCCGCGCGATGGGGATCGAGGACAGGTTCGGCGGCTGGGGGCCGCTGTTCGAGAAACACTGACGACAAGAAAACAGGGAGACTGACATGTTCAAGACATTCGCCGCCGCCGCAGCTTTCGGGCTCATGGCCTCCGCCGCCGCCGCGCAGGTCGTCGGCCTCGGCTCCACGGCGACGGGGGGGACGAGCCAGGTCGGCCGCGCCCTCGCCGCGGCGATCTCCGAGGCCGGGCCGATCCAGATGCGCCCGCAGGAGCTGGCCAACACCTCTGACTACATGCCGCTCGTGAATGCGGGGGAGATCGAGTTCGGCATCTCCAACATCGTGCAGCTGCACTACGCCGTGACGGGAACCGGCATGTCCGAGGGGCGCGGCACGCCGAACCTGATGATGGTCGCGACGCTGATGCCCTTCCGCAACGCCTATGTCGTGCGGCGGGACAGCGACATCATGAGCGTCGCCGATCTCGTCGGCAAGCGCGTGCCCGTCTTCGCCGACCGGGAGCTGGGAGATTATGTCACCCGCGGCTATTTCGCGAATGCCGGGCTCGACCTCTCCGGCGTCTCCGAAGTGCCCGTGCCGAACTTCCCGCGCATGTGGTCGAGCTTCGCGGAGGGAACGGCCGATGTCGCCATCGTCGTCGTCGGGGCCGGCAACAGCCGGGAATTCGACGCGAGCTTCGGCATCCGCTACCTCTCCTTCGACGACAGCCCGGAGGCCATCGAGAGGATGCGCGAGTTCCTGCCGCAGACCTATCTCCAGAAGCTCGACGCGGACAGCAACATTCCCGGCATCTCCGGGCCGACCAATGTGAACGTCTTTGACTACACGCTCTTCGCCGGCAAGGACGTCTCGGAAGACATCGTCTACGCCGCGGTGAAGGCGCTCTGGGAGCAGGAGGCGGCCGTGCTGGCGCAGGGGCCGGTCTGGGCCGGCTTCACCAAGGAAGGCATGGCGAAGAATGTGAACGTCGCCTACCACCCGGGCGCCGTTAAGTTCTACAAGGAAATGGGCGTCTGGAAGGAATAGGCCCTCGGGCGGAGGCCGGGCGATGAGCGAAGGGCGGGTCGTCGCCGGGCTTTCCGCGCTCGTCGCGCTCGTCTCCGTCTTCTGGGCTTCGGGCGCGCCGCTCTTCCTCGGCTGGCGCGTCTACCCGGAACAGGTGCTGATCGCGGCGCTGGCGCTGGCGCTGGCGCTCGCCTTCCTGACGCGGCCGGGCGGGGCGCCCGGCCTTTCCCGCCTCCTCGCGATCGCCTCGCTCGGCTTCGGGCTCTGGCTCGCGATCCGGTTCCAGGAACTGGCGCAGAACGTCTTCTACCACCCGGAAGAGGCGCTGGCCGTCTCCGTCCTCGGCCTCGTGCTGATCCTCGAGGCGGTGCGGCGGACGATGGGATGGGCGCTGATCGCCATCCTCGGAATCGTCTGCCTCTACGCTCTCGTGGCGGACCAGATGGCCGGGCCGCTCCAGAGCAAGGCGATCCGGTGGGACCGGCTCCTCACCTTCCTCGTGCTCGACAGCGCCTCGCTCGCCGGGGCGGCGCTCTCCATCGCCGTCGCCGTCGTCGTGCCATTCCTGATCCTCTCCCAGCTCCTGCTCGCCACCGGGGGCGCGGGGTTCTTCTCCGATCTCTCGATGGCGCTCGCCGGGCGGCGGCGCGGCGGGGCGGGGAAGATCGCCATCCTCGGCTCGGCCTTCTTCGGCTCGGTCTCCGGCAGCGCGGTCGCGAACGTCGCCTCCACCGGCGCCGTGACGATTCCGATGATGAAATCCGGCGGTTACAGCCCGAAGACCGCCGCGGCGATCGAAGCCTCCGCCTCCACCGGCGGGCAGCTCATGCCGCCGATCATGGGCGCCGCGGCCTTCCTCCTCGCGGAGGCGTTGCAGGCCTCCTATGTCGAGGTCATGCTGGCGGCGCTCGTCCCCAGCCTCCTCTACTATTTCAGCCTGTTTGTCTTCGCCGATTCCGAGGCGGGGCGGCTCGGTGTGGAGCGGATCGAGGAATCGCGCATCCCGCCGCTCGGGCGGGTGATCGGGCGCGGCTGGTTCGTCTTCCTGCCCTTCGTCGTGCTCGTCGTCGGGCTCTTCGCCTTCAACCTCAGGCCGGAAAGCGCCGCCCTCCTGGCGGTGCTGGCGCTCTTTCTGCTCTCGCTGCGGTTCAGCTATGATGGGCGCCGCGCGACGCTCCCGACAATCGGGGAGACGCTGGTGGGCGCCGGCAAGGCGGCGGTCGAGATCATCCTGATCTGCGCCGTGGCGGGGATGATCATCGGGCTCGTCGCCCGGTCCGGCCTCTCCTTCGGGCTCGGCTTCTTCCTCGTGCAGCTCGGCAAGTCGAGCCTCCTGATGCTCCTCCTCGTCACCGCCGCGGTCTGCATCGTGATGGGGATGGGGCTGCCGACTGTCGGCGTCTATCTTCTGCTCGCCTCGCTGGCCGCGCCGCCGCTGGTGCAACTGGGGCTCGAGCCGATGTCCGCGCATCTTTTCGTCCTCTATTTCGGGATGCTCTCGATGCTCACCCCGCCGGTCGCCATCGCCGCCTTCGTCGCGGCGAACATGGCGAAGGCGCCGCCCATGGCGACGGGGTGGGAGGCGGTTCGGATCGCCTGGCCCGCCTATCTCATCCCCTTCCTCTTCGCCGCCTCCCCGGAGCTGATCCTGATCGGCGAGCCGCTCGACGTGGCGGTGACGGTCGCGACCGCGCTTCTCGGCGTCTGGCTTGTCACCGGCGCGGTCGCGGGGTTCCTCGTGCGCCGGATCGACGGGGCAGAACGATGGCTCCTCGCCGCCTGCGGCGTCGCGATCCTCCTGCCGCATGGGGCGATGGAGGGGGCGATCTGGGTCAACCTCGCGGGCGGCGCGCTGGCGCTCGGGTTCTGGGCGACGCGCCTGCGCCGCCGGGCGGCCTAGAACCGGAGGGGCGGAAGGCTGCGCCGCTCCCGGAACACGAATTCATCGAGCCGGGAGAGGTCCCGCCACGGGCTCTCGAACCGGTCCCGCCGCCAGAGCGTGCCGTGACGGAGCCTCAGCATCGCGCGCTCCCGCTGGCGGGCGAGAAAATACGGAAGCGAAAAGGCCCGGCGCCGCGAGGCTCCCTCGTGATGGATAAGGACGGCCCGTGGGTCGAGCGCCGTCTCCCAGCCCGCCGCGCCCGCGCGAAGGCAGAAATCCACATCGTTGAAGGCGACGGGGAAGGCCCGCGCGTCGAACCCGCCCACCGCCTCCCAGGCCTCCCGCCGCACCAGCATCGCCGCCGCCGTCGCCGCCTCCCGCAGATGCGGCGCGGCCATGCGGCCGCAGAGGCCGGGCGCATCCTCCGGGGCGCCCTTCAGCTCATGCCCGGCGACGCCGCCATGGCCGACGATCACCCCCGCATGCTGGATCGTCCGGTTGGGGAACAGCAGCTTGGCGCCGACGATCCCGATTCCGGGCGCCGCCAGCGTCTCCTCCATCAGGCGGAGCCAGTCGGGCGCCGGGGCGGAAATGTCGTTGTTGAGGAGGAGGAGCGCCGCAATCTCCGGCCAGGCGGCGAGGGCGAGCGCCGCGCCGCGGTTGACCATCGCCGCGAAGTTGAAGGGCGCGGGGCGCCGCTCCACGATCGTCCGCAGCCTGCCGGAGAGCGCGGCGTAGAGCGCCAGCGTCTCCGCATCGTCGCTGCCGTTGTCGACGATGACGAGCGCGGGGGGCTCCGGTTCCCCGTCCAGCGCGGCGATGGCGGCGCGAAGGAGGGCGGGGCTGTTCCGGTTCGGGATGATCGCCGCGACGGGGCCGGGCGGCGCGCGCAGGGGCGGCTCGGAGAGCGGCCTCTCCTCCCCCGGCCCGAGGATCACGGCCGGATAGGGCAGATGGGCGACGCACATGCCCCGCCGGAGCAGCGAAGCCGGGCGCGCGCCGGCGGCGAGCGCGGCGGCGCCCTCCGGGCCGATCGCGCGCTCCCGGAAGAAGACGGCCCTGCCCACATAGTCGATCCGCTCCAGCAGCAGCGGGTCGAAACAGGGTTTGAACCGCGGCGCCCCGTCCGCCCCGCTTGCATCGTCCACGATCACCGTCTCGGCCCCGGGCGGCGCAGAGGCCAGAAGCCGCGCCGCGCCGGGCGCGAGCCTGTCGCCCGGAAGCAGGCCATGCGCCCAGCCGGGCGGCGCGGGCCCGTCCCCGCCTGGCCCGGCGCGCCAGATCGCCGCGGCGCGGCCCTCGTTCACGCTTGCCTCGCGCAACCGACGGGATATCCATGGGTCCCATGACGTTTCGTTTCAGGATGCAGCAGTTGTTGATTGGCCAAGGCCGCCCGAGCCCTGTTGTTACTTGCTGTCCGAGGGGTTAGGACGAAACCATGAGCGCTCAGACCAGCAAGCCGGCGTTTGACGTCGCGATCTCGGGCTATTCCTGCCGGCTGCCTCAGGCCTCGGACCCTGAAGCGTTCTGGCGCGTGCTCGAAGAGCGGCGCTGCGTCATCGGAGAGGTGATGGCGGACCGCTGGGCGAAGGCGCTTTTCCAGCATCCCGACAAGGCGGCGCTCGGCCGTTCCTACACCTTCGCCGCCGGGCAGGTGGAGGACATCTGGCGCTTCGACCCGGGATTCTTCGGCGTCTCCCCGCGCGAGGCGGTGCAGATGGACCCGCAGCAGCGCCTGCTCCTCATGGCCGTCTGGGAGGCGGTGGAGCACGCCGGGCTGACGCCGGAGACGCTCTCGCGCGGGCGCACCGGCGTCTATGTCGGGGCCTCGGCCTCGGATCATTCCTTCACCTTCCTCGGCGACCCCTCGTCGGTGGACGCGCAGTTCATGACGGGGAACACGCTTTCCATCGTCTCGAACCGCATCTCCTATCTCCTTGATCTCAAGGGGCCAAGCTACACGGTCGACACCGCCTGCTCCTCCTCCTTCTATGCGATGCACCAGGCGGTCCAGGCGTTGAAGACGGGGGAGATCGACACCGCCATCGTCGGCGGCGTCAACGCGCTCCTCTCGCCCTTCTCCTTCATCGGCTTCAGCCGGGCGACGATGCTGTCCCCCGTCGGCCTCTGCAAGGCGTTCGACGCCTCGGCGGACGGCTATGTCCGCTCCGAGGGCGCCGTCGTCTTCGTCCTGCGGCGGATGGACCTCGCCCATGCGGCGGGCGACCCGGTGCGCGGCGTGATCGTCGGCTCCGGCGTCAACTCGGACGGGCGGACGGTCGGCATGGCCATGCCCTCGGCGGAGCGGCAGGCCGCGCTCCTGATGCAGATCCGCCGGGAGGCGCAGTTCGACCCGGACGATCTCGCCTTCCTCGAATGCCACGGCACCGGCACGCCGGTGGGCGACCCGATGGAGGCGCACGCGATCGGGGAGGTGTTCGGCCGCGCGCGGGCGAAGCCGCTGCCGATCGGCTCGGCCAAGACGAATTTCGGGCATCTCGAGCCCGCCTCGGGGCTCGTCGGCCTCCTCAAGGCGCAGATGGCGCTGGAGCGCGGCGTCTACCCCGCCTCGCTCCACCTCAAGGAACCGAATCCGAACATCGCCTTCGACGATCTCAACCTCGAAGTCGCGGCGGAGCCGCTGGAGATCGAGGCGCGGGAGCGGCCCTGGCTCGCGGGCGTCAACTCCTTCGGCTTCGGCGGCGCGAACGCCCATGTCCTGATCCGCCAGCCGGAAGCCGGCGAGGCGCATCCGCCCGCCCCCGCGCCCCGCGCCCGCGCGCTCATCCTCTCCGCCGCGAGCCGGGAGAGTCTGGCGGAGATGGTCACGCGCTGGCGGGAGCGGCTGGGAACGGCGGAGGAGGCCGAGGCCGACCTCCTCGTCAACGCCGCCGCCCATCGCCGCAGCCGCGCGGCGCATCGCCTCGTCGCCCTCGGCGACGGCGCGGCGCAGATCGCGGCGAGCCTCGCCGCACATGAGAGCGGCGCGCAGCCGGCCATCACCGGGCAGCGCGTCGGCCGCGGCGAGAAGACGGCCTTCGTCTTCGGCGGCAACGGCTCGCAATGGGCCGGGATGGGCCTCGACCTCTATGAGGAGAACCCGGCCTTCCGCGCCGCCTTCGACGAGGTCTCCCGCCTCTTCCGGCAGAAATCCGACATCGACCTCGCGGCGCTCCTCGCCTCGGACGAACTCGGGGAGCTGCTGGTCGAGAGCCGGGTGGCGCAGCCGATCCTCTTCGCCGTCCAGGTCGGCGTCGTGAAGGCGCTGGAGGCCGAGGGGTTGAGGCCGGACGCCGTCGCCGGCCATTCGGTGGGCGAGGTCGCCGCCGCCTGGGCCGCGGGCGTGCTGACGCTGAAGGACGCCGTGCATCTCATCCGCACCCGCTCCACGGCGCTCGAGTTCATGCGCGGCATGGGCGGGATGGCCGCCGTCCTCGCCGGGGAGGAGGCGGTGGAGGAGGCGCTGGCCGAATACGGCGACGCCTCGATCACCGTGGCGGGGGACAATTCGCCCCGCTCCTCCACCATCGCCGGCCCGGTGGAGAGCCTGAAGGGTTTCGCCAAGTTCGCCCGGAAGAAGCGCATCGCGGCGAAGCTGCTCGACATCGACTATCCCTATCACAGCCCGGCGATCGACCCGATCCGCGCGAAGCTGATCGCGGACCTGTCGGACCTCGCGCCGCGCGAGGGCCGGGCCGTCTACGTCTCCTCGACCAGCGGGCGGGAGGCGCCGGGCGTCGCGCTCGACACCGAATACTGGTGGCGCAACGCTCGCCAGCCTGTGCGCTTCCGCGAGGCGGTGAGCGCGCTGGCGAAGCTCGGCTGCGGCGTCTTTGTCGAGATCGCGCCGCGCCCCGTGCTGCAATCCTACGTCACCGACACGCTGGAGCAGCTCGGCTGGGGCGCCGCCGTCGTCACGACGCTGGAGCAGAACCCACGCACGCCGCTCACCGCCGCCGCCATCGCCGCGCGCGCGCTCGCCCACGGCGCGAGCCTCGACGATTCGCGCTTCTTCGGCGCGCCGGCGCCTTATCGCGGCGGTCTGCCGGGCTACGCCTGGCGGACGACCGAGTTCCGCATCCAGCCGAGCGCGGAGGCGGTGGACTTCTTCGGACTCGGCGGCGTCGCGCCGCTGCTCGGTTCGCGGCTCAGGGCGGGCGAGGGCGTCTGGCGTTCGGTGATCGACGTCGCGCTCCATCCCTGGCTCGCCGACCACAAGGTGGACGGCGCCGTCGTCTTCCCCGCCGCCGGCTTCGCGGAGATGGCGCTCGCCGCCGGGCGGGAGATCCACGGCGCCGCCGAGCTTTCGGAATTCGAGATCATCCGCCCCATCGTGCTGGACGACGGCGCCGCCGTCGAGGCGCGGACGAGCCATGACGCGAGCACCGGGCAGATCCGGATCGAGAGCCGCCGCCGCCTCGCCGGCGGCGAATGGGGCCTGAACGCCTTCGGCACGCTCCGCCGCACGCCGCCGGGCGAGGCCGCCGCCTCGCCGGGCGAGGTCCGCGGCGCCACGAAGCTGAGCGGGCGGCAGCTCTACCAGTCGCTCGAAGGCTACGGCCTCGCCTACGGGCCGGCCTTCCAGCGCATCCGCTTGCTGAAGGTCAACGGCGTCTCCGCCGAGGCGCAGCTGACGGAGGGCCCGGCGCCGGAGCCGGGCCTCGCGCTAGACCCGACCGTGCTTGACGGCGCGATGCACGCGATCTTCCCGCTCATCCGCCGCGCGGCGGGGGACCGGGCGCTGGCCGCCGGCACGGCCTTCCTGCCCGTGCGCATCGGCCGCATCCGCCTCTACGGGCGCGCGGAACCCGCCGCCTCTGCGCATGTCCGCCTCGTGAAGCTAAGCCCCCGCGGCGCGGAGGCGGCGCTCGATCTCCTGAGCGCGGAGGGAAGGCTCGTCGCCTCCGTCTCCGGGCTGCGGCTCAAGGCCGTGCGCCTGACGCGCGGGGCGCGGGAGACGGGCCGCGTCTGGCGGCAGGCGATGATCCGCCTGCAGGACGAGGCCGGCGCGGCGCGGCCGGAGGCGTGGGAAGACCCCGCCGCGCGGCTCCGCGCGCTCGACCTCGTGGCCTCCGCGGAGCCGGAGCCGGATGTCGGCTCGCTCCTCGTCGACGCGCTTTCGCGCCGTCTGGCATGGGATCTCGCGCACCGCTTCGCCGACCCCGAAACGCGGCGGGTGGACATCGCCGCGGCGCTCGACCTCGATCCCTCGGCCCGCCCGCTTCTCGCCCGCGCCATGCTGGCGCTGGAGGAGGACGGGGCCTTCGAGGCGGAGGCGCTCGGCGCCGGCCGGCTCGCGGCCGAGTGCCCCTATCCCCCGGTCGAGGAGCTTGCTCAGGCGCTGGCCGAGGAGGCGCCCGCGCGGGCTGAGGAGCTGATGGCGCTCCTCCGGCTCGAGGCGGAATTGCCCACGCTTCTCTCCGGCGGCCTCCGCGAGAGCGCGCCGCCCCAGGCCGCGGCGGACATCGCGCCCGCCTCCCGCGCCGTATGGGCGGCGGCGGAGCGCGCCTTCGCGGACATCCTCGCCGAATGGCCGGCCCGCCGCCGCCTGAGCGCCCTCATCGTCGGCGCGGCTCCCGCCGGCGTCGCCGCGCGCCTCGCCGCCGCGCCGGCGCTGGACCGCCTCGTCGTCACCCATCCCGACCCGCGCGTGGTGGAGACGATGCGGCAGACCCTCCCGGCCTCGCCGCGGCTCGCCATCCTCCCGTTCGAGGCGGCGACGGAGACGGCGCATGACGTCATCCTATCCGCCGACGCGCTGCATCGCCTCGGGCGCGAGGGGCTGTCCGCGCTCTCCGGCGCCATCGCGCCCGGCGCGCTGCTCCTCGCGGTCGAGCGGGCTCCCGACCTCGCCTCGGACCTTCTGCAGGGCGCGGCCGAGGAATGGTGGGCCGCCTCGCTGACGCCGGAGGCGCCGGTCGGCCGGCGGATGCCCGCGGAGGACTGGCGCGCCATGCTGGAGGAGGCGCGGCTCGAGGCGGCCGAGGCGCTGCCGCTCCGCGAGGAGCGGACGGAGCTTTTCGCCCTCGTCGCGCGCGGCCGGCGCGGCCTTCCCGCCGCCCATGCCGAGCCGGGGCGGAAGGGCGTCGTCGTCGTCCTGCACGGGGCGGAGGAGGCCGCCGCCGCGGCCGAGATCGAGGCTGCGCTGGCCGCAATCGGCCGCGAGGTCCGGCTCGCCCCGGGCGGCGTCGCGCCCGAGGGGCTCGAGGCCGGATGGGAGGCCGTGTTCCTCGCCGGCCTCTACACACAGGGCTCCGAAATGGAGCGCGCCGCGGCGCGCGTCGCCGCCGCGAAGGCCGCGCTGACGGGCCCGCGCCCCGCCCGGTTCTGGATCGTGACGCGCGGCGGCCGCCCCGCTGCGGCGGGCGGCGCGGAGGCGCGGAGCGCGGCCGAGGCGGCGCTGCACGGGCTCGGCCGCGTGCTCGCCAACGAGCCCGGCCAGCCCGAGATCCGCATTCTCGATTTCGACCCGTCGATCGAGACGGAACAGCTCGTCGGCCATCTCTGCGAGGAGCTCGCCGCGCCAGGCGAGGAGCGCGAGATCGTGCGGGACGATGCGGGCCGCGCCGCGCCCCGGATCGAGGCGGGGCCGGACCTTCTCGCCCTCGCCGCGCGCGCCCGGCTCGGCGCGGAGGCGGCGCGGGTGCTGGAGATCGGCCAGCAGGGCGCCTTCGACAGCCTGCGCTGGGCCACGACGGCCCGCCGCGCGCCGGCGCCGGACGAGGTGGAGATCGAGGTCCGCGCCGCCGGCCTCAACTTCCGCGACGTTATGTGGGCGCAGGGCCTCCTGCCCGAGGAGGCGCTGGAAGACGGCTTCGCCGGCGCGACGCTCGGCATGGAGTGCTCCGGCGTGGTCGCCCGCGCCGGTGCGGCGAGCGGCCGGCAGGTCGGGGAGGCGGTGATCGCCTTCGGCCCCGCCTGCTTCGCGACCCATGCGACCATCCCGGCCCGCGCCGTCGCGCCCCTGCCCGCGGGCACGGATTTCGACACGGCCGCCGCCGTGGCGACGATCTTCATCACGGCGCAATACGGCCTCGTCGAACTGGCGCATCTCCGGTCGGACGAAACAGTGCTCATTCATGGCGGCGCCGGCGGCGTCGGCCTCGCGGCGATGCAGATCGCCCGGCGCATCGGCGCGCGCATCCTCGCCACCGCCGGCTCCCCGGCAAAGCGGCGGCTGCTGAAGGCGCTCGGCGCCGATGCGGTGTTCGACAGCCGGTCCCTCGCCTTCGCGGACCAGGTGATCGCCGCGACGGGCGGCGAGGGCGTGGACGTGGTGCTGAACTCGCTCTCGGGCGAGGCGATGGAGCGCTCGCTCGCCTGCCTCCGCCCCTTCGGCCGCTTCGTGGAGCTCGGCAAGCGCGACTATTACGCGAATTCCCCGCTCGGGCTGCGCCCGTTCCGGCGCAACCTCACCTATTTCGGCGTGGATGCGGACCAGCTCCTCTCCGCCCGGCCCGAACTGGCGGATCGGCTGTTCCGCGACCTCGCCGAGGGCTTCGCCTCGGGCGCCTTCGCGCCGCCGCCGGTGCAGGTCTTCGAGGCGGAGGAGGCGGTGGACGCCTTCCGTCTGATGCAGAAATCCGGCCATGTCGGCAAGATCGTCATCCGCCCGCCCGCGGCGCCGGCTCTCGCGCCCGCCTCGGCGCCGGAAATCGGCGAGGGCGGCTGGCTCGTCGCCGGGGGAACGGGCGGCTTCGGCTTCGAGACGGCGCAATGGCTCGCCGCCAAGGGCGTGAAGCGGCTTTGGCTCGTCTCCCGCTCCGGCGCGCCCGCCAAGGAAAGCCGCGCCGCGCTGGCGCAGATGCGCCGCGCCGGCGCCGAGGTCACCTTCCACGCCGCCGACATCGCTGATGAACGCGCCCTCGCCGACCTGATGGCCGGGATCGCGGCGGAAGGCGTCCCGCTCAGGGGCGTCGTCCATTCCGCCATGGCGCTCGACGACGCGCTCTTCGAGACGCAGGACGCCGCGCGGATGGAGGCGGTGATGCGCCCCAAGATCGCCGGCGCCGAACTGCTGGACCGGGCGACCCGCGGCCTCGGGCTCGACCATTTCATTGTCTATTCCTCGGTGACGACGCTTTTCGGCAATCCCGGCCAGTCGGCCTATGTCGCCGCCAACGCCGCGCTCGAAAGCCTCATGGCCTCCCGCCGCGCGGCGGGCGAGCCGGGCCTTGCCGTCGGCTGGGGCCCCATCGCCGATGTCGGCGTCCTGGCGCGGGACGACGCGGTGCGCGAGATGCTCTCGAAGCGGATGGGCGGAACGCTGCTCACCGCCGCGGAGGCGCTGGAAGGGTTGGAGACGATCCTCGCCGCCGGCGCGCCGGAGCCCGCCGTCACCTGGGCCCCGCTCCGCTGGGGCATGCTCGCCGCGGACCTGCCACTGATGAAGACGCCGCTTTTCGAGCGTGTCGAGACGGCGCGGGAGGCGGGCGGCGGAGAGGGCGCGATCGACCTCGCCGCGATGATCGACGGGCTGGACGACATGGCCGCGCTCAAGGCCATCATCGAGTTCCTCGCCGCGGAAACGGGCCGCATCCTCCGCCAGCCGCCGGGCGAGCTGGACCCGCGGCGGCCATTGACGGAAATGGGGTTCGACAGCCTGATGGCCGTAGATCTCAAGATGGCGGTGGAGGAGCGGATCGGCGCCACCCTGCCGCTCATGTCCCTCTCCGAGGGCGTCGGCCTCGCCGATCTCGCCCGGAAGCTGCTCGACGAGGCGCGCGGCCGCGCCGCCGCCTCGGACGGCGCGGCGGTCAACGCCGTCGTGGCTCAGCATGTCGCCGGCGCCATCGACGAGGACGACCGGAAGGTGGTCGAGAAGCTGGCGCGCCAGGCGGAGAGCCTGAAGGGATGAGGGGCGGCGCATGACGGCGATCGACAAGGACCGGCACGCGCTGGTCGACCGGCTGCGCAAGGTGCGCGAGGCGCGGGCGCGCGGCGGCCGCCCCGCCCCGGCGCCTGCGCGCGTCGCCGGCGCCGCGCCGAAAGCCTTCGATTTCTCCACCCTGCCGATCTTCGAGCAGATGCGCTTTCAGGAGGCGGTGGGCCGCAGCCTCGGCATCGGCACGCCGTTCTTCCGCCAGATCGACTCGCGGGAGGGCGCGCGCTGCGTCATCGATGGCGAGGAGCGGATCAACTTCGCCTCATACGACTATCTCGGCCTCGGCTCCCATCCGGATGTGCGCCGCGCCGCCGTGGCGGCGGCGGAGGAATGGGGCGTCTCGGCCAACGCCTCGCGCCTTGTCGGCGGCGAGCGGCCCTATCACGGCGCGCTGGAGCGGGCGCTGGCCTCGGCCTATGGCGTCGACGCCGCGGTGGCGATGGTTTCCGGCCATGCGACGAACGTGACGACGATCGGCGCGCTGATCGGGCCGAAGGACCTGATCCTGATGGATCAGCTCATCCACAATTCGATTTCAGAAGGCGCACGGCTCTCCGGCGCGGCGCGGCTCACCTTCCCCCACAACGATTTCGACTGGGTGGACGAGACCCTCGCCCGCGTGCGGGACCGGTACGAGCGCGTGCTCATCGTCGTCGAGGGCCTCTACTCGATGGACGGCGACTTCCCCGACCTTCCCCGCTTCGTGGAGATCAAGGCGCGGCACGGCGCCTGGCTGATGGTGGACGAGGCGCACGCCTTCGGCGTCCTCGGCGCGACGGGGCGGGGGCTTGCGGAGCTTCAGGGCGTCGATCCGCGCAGCGTCGAGATCTGGATGGGCACGCTGTCGAAGACGCTGGCCGCCTGCGGCGGCTATGTCTGCGGTTCGGAGGCGTTGATCGCCTATCTGAAGCACAAGGCGCCGGGTTTCGTCTTCTCCGTCGGCCTCGCCGCGCCCGTCGCGGCGGCGGCGGAGGCGGCGGTGCGGGCGATGCTGGCGGAGCCGGAGCGCGTGGCGCGGCTCCGCGCGAACGGCCTCCGCTTCCGCGAGCGGGCGGCGACGGCGGGCCTCGATGTCGGACTTTCCGAGGGCTACGCCGTCACGCCGGTGATCATCGGGGACAGCCCGCGCGCCGTCGTCGCCGCTGACATGCTCTTCAAGCGCGGGATCAACGCGCTCCCCATCATCTTCCCCGCCGTTCCGGAACAGCAGGCGCGCATCCGCTTCTTCCTGACCTCCGACCATGAGGAGGCGGAGATCGACCGCGCGGTGGACGAGACGGCGGAGGTCGTGAAGTCGCTCGAAGGCGTCGATCTCTTCGCGAGCCTCAGGGACTAGGGCGAGACGGGGCGGGGCGGATGTGGAGGGCCCCCGCCCCGCCCGCCCTCACGCGGCGGCGGGGGATCGGCGCCGCGATGCGAAGCCGAGCGCGCCCAGCGCGCCCAGCATGAGCCATATTCCGGCCGGGAGCGGCACGGCGCCCACGGGCGGCTGCGCCTCCGGGTCGAAGACGCGGAAGTCGAAGAGGCCGGGGATCGGCGCGATCACGTTCAGGCCGCCCCGGAAGTTGATCGCCTCGCCGGTCGCATCCGAGATGCCGGCGATCTCGCTGAAATTGACGACCTCGTCGTAGAAGACCGGCCCCGACGGCGAGAAGAACGTGAAGCCGGAGAAGCCGGTCAGCTCGTCGAGCGAGAAGAGCATGTCCCCGTCCGCGTCGAAGAAATCGATCTCGTAGTTCGAGAAGATCGCGGCGCGGGAGATCGCCTCGAGCCGGAGCGAGGCCGCCTCGGCGGCTCCGGCGGCGACACTGGCGGCGAGAAACGCAATGGCTGCGGGTTTCATCCTGTTTTCCCTCTGCAATCGGCGCCCCGACATGGCCGACAAGGGGAAACCTAAGGCGCGCGGGCCGCGGCGATAACCTCCGCCGCGGCTGTCGATTCGTTACGCGACGCTTAACGCAGGGGAGCCGTCAGCCCCGTCGCACCCGGCAGATGAAGCAATTGTTGGAGGCGGACCGGAGGTCGACATAGGCCGTTTCCGGCTCCGCCAGCAGCGCCTCGCACCGGGATGCGAGCTCCGGAACGGGCGTGATGCGCCCGGTCCCGTAGCGGATGCGGTCGTCATGGCCATAGGCCTTCACGAGGAACTGCGCCCGCGATGCGACGACGGGCGGAAGTTCCTGCGAAGGCGCGGCCGGCGCGCAGTCCCCGCAGAGGAAGATCGGCCCCGTCTCCGCATAGGGCTGCAGCGCGGGGAACGGCCGGTGCGCGAGGATCAGCATCTCCACCCCTTCCGGGATGTCGCGGAGACAATGGCGGCAGGGATTGCCGGAGCCGTCCGAGCGGGTCCGCTCCGCCTTCAGGCCATAGGCGTCGGGCCCGCCGGCGCGCAAGGCGGCGACGGTTTCGGGGTCTATCGGGTAAAAGGCGATGCTCATCGGGCGCTCCTTTGGGTGAGAAGCCCCGGATAACGGAACCGGGCCGCGCGGTCGGCCCGGAACATGCGGTCAGGGCAGCGCCATCAGCACGCGCTCCGGCGTCGCCGGCGCGTCGAGCGGCGTCCAGGCCCCTGCGGCGGCGGAAGCCGCCTCCTCTATGGCGAGAAAGGCGGAGATGCCGAGCATGAGCGGCGGCTCGCCCACCGCCTTCGACCGGCGGATCGTCAGCTCCCGGTTCTCCCCTTTCGCCCAGAGCCGCACGCTCATGCGCTCCGGCCGGTCCCCCGCCGTCGGGATCTTGTAGGTCGAGGGCGCGTGGGTGCGGAGGCGGCCCTTGGCGTCCCAGTCCAGTTCCTCCGTCGTCAGCCAGCCGACGCCCTGAATATAGCCGCCTTCCACCTGCCCGAGGTCGATGGCCGGGTTCAGCGAGCGCCCGACATCGTGGAGGATGTCAGCGCGGAGGAGCCGATATTCACCGGTCAGGGAGTCTACCAGCGCCTCCGTCACGGCGGCGCCGTAGGCGAAGTAGTAGAAGGGCCGTCCCGAAACGGTCGCCCGGTCCCAGGCCAGCTTCGGGGTGGCGTAGAACCCGGTCGCCGCGAGGGAGACGCGGGCGAAATAGGCGGATTTCACCGCCGCCTCCCAGGTCGTCTCCCCGCCCTGCCAGACGATGCGGCCCTTGTCGAAGATCGCGAAGCCCGCGCCGAGATGCGCGGCGATGCGGGCCTTGATCTCCTCGCAGGCCTTCTTCACCGCCATCCCGTTCATGTCGGAGCCGGAGGAGGCGGCGGTGGCGGAGGTGTTCGGCACCTTGTCCGTCCGCGTCGCGCTGATCCTCACGCGCTCGGGGTCGAGCCCGAACTCCGCGGCGGCGACCTGCTGGACCTTGCGATAGAGGCCCTGGCCCATCTCCGTCCCGCCATGGTTCAGGAGCACCGAGCCGTCCTGATAGACGAGCACGAGCGCGCCCGCCTGGTTGAGATGCGTGGTGGTGAAGGAGATGCCGAACTTGACCGGGGAGAGGGCGATCCCCCGTTTCAGCACCGGGCTCGCCTCGTTCCAGGCGGCGATCTCCATGCGCCGGCCGGCGTAGTCCGCACTCTCCGCCAGCTCCTCCACGATCTCCTCGATCACGCAATCCTCGACCATCATGCCGTAGGGCGTGAGCGAGCGGGTCGGCATCGCGCCCATCGGCGCATAGAAATTGCGCCGCCGCACCTCCAGCGGGTCAAGCCCCGTCTCCGCCGCGACATGGGCGATGAGCCGCTCCGCGCCGAGCACGCCCTGCGGCCCGCCGAAGCCGCGGAAGGCGGTCATCGAGCAGAGATTGGTGCGGCAGCGATGCGAGACGATCTCCGCCGCCGGATAGAAATAGGCGTTGTCGGCGTGGAACATCGCCCGGTCCGCGATGGCGGCGGAAAGGTCGGCGGACCAGCCGCAATTCGCCCATTGCTCGAACCGGACGCCGAGGATGCGCCCCTCCGCGTCGAACCCCGCCTCGTAGTCGATCCGGAACGGATGCCGCTTTCCGGTCAGGATCATGTCGTCGTCCCGGTCGAGCCGCAGCTTCGCCGGCTTCCCCGTGATCCGCGCGGCGAGCGCGGCGGCGAGGGCGATGAGGTTGCCCTGCGTCTCCTTGCCCCCGAAGCCGCCGCCCATCCGGCGCACCTCCACCGTCACCATGCTGGAGGGGAGGCAGAGGTTATGCGCGATGACCGCCTGAACCTCCGAGGGATGCTGGGTGGAGGAGAGGACATGCAGCGCCCCGCCCTCCTCCGGCGTCGCGACCGCGACCTGCCCTTCGAGATAGAAATGCTCCTGCCCGCCGATCTCGATCCGCCCCTTCGCGCGCATCGGCGCGGCCTCGATGGCGGCGCGGGCGTCCCCCCGCGCCATGCGGTAGGGCTCCGAGAGGAAGGAGCCGGCGGCGACCGCGTCGTCGATGGTCAGGATCGGCTCCGCCGCCTCATAGTCGATCCGCGCCAGCCGCGCCGCGAGCCGCGCCGCCTCCCGGCTCGTGGCGACCACGGCGAAGAGGCACTGGCCGTGGAACATGATCTCCGCGCTCTCCCCCGTCTCGGAAAGCGCGAAGGCCGGCTCGTCATGGACGACCGGCCCGGTGTCGTTGATCCCCGGCACGTCCTCCGCCGTCAGAACATGCAGAACGCCCGGCGCGGCGCGGACGGCGGAGAGATCGGCGGAGAGGATGCGCCCGCGCGCGACCGTGGAGAGGCCGAGCGCGAGATGGACCATGCCCGGCGGCTCCGGCATATCGTCGGCATAGCGCGCCTCGCCCGAGACATGGGCGAAGGCGCTGTCATGGGGAAGGGCTTCGAGCGTCTTGCCGGCTTCGAAGCCCGTTCCGTCCATCTCAGGCCGCCTCCTCCAGCGCCATGAAGCGGGCGAGGTGGAAGTCCTCGTCCCCGAGCATGTGGTCTATCATGATCAGGCGCTTGGCGAAATGCGGGGCGGCGTATTCCCAGGTCATGGCGATGCCGCCATGAAGCTGGATCGTCTCCTCCGAGACGAGCCGGCCGACCCGGCCGACGAGGTTCTTCGCCGCGGAGATCGCCCGCTCCCGCTCCTTCCGCGGGGCGTCCAGCATCCCGGCGGCGAGCATGGTGAGGCTCCGCGCCTGTTCGATGGCGATCACCATCTCCACCATCCGGTGCTGCAGCGCCTGGAACTTGGCCAAAGGGGCGCCGAACTGCTTGCGCGTCTTCATGTAGTCGAGCGTCAGCGCCTTGCAGGCCTCCATGGCGCCGAGCGCCTCCGCGCAGAGCGCGAGCGCGCCGCGCCCCAAAGCCGCCTCAAGCGCGGGATAGCCGCCTTCGGGGTCGCCCAGCGCCTCGCCCGGCGCGCCGTCGAACGCGAACTCCGCCGCATGGCCGCCATCCACCGTCCCGAAGGCGCGCATGGTCACGCCCGGGCCCTTCGGATCGACGAGCCAGAGCCCGATCCCGGCCTCGTCCGCCTCCCCGCCGGAGGTGCGGGCGGATACGATCAGCCGGTCCGCCGTCGCGCCGTTGAGGACGACGGACTTGCGGCCCGTGATCTTCCCCCCTTCGGCCCGGCAGGCGACGCGGGCCATTTCATACCGGCTCTCGGGTTCGGTATGGGCGAGGGCGAGGTGAAAGCCGCCGGCAATCACCTCCTCCAGCATCTCGTCCTTGCCGGCGCCGATCAGCGGCGTCGCGCCGAGCACCGCGGTGGCGAGGAAGGGCTCGACGACGAGCCCGCCGCCCAAAGCCTCGAAGACAACGAGGATGTCCTCGCCCGCCCCGCCGAACCCGCCCGCGCTCTCGGGCAGGAGCGCGCCGACGGCGCCAAGCTCCGCGAATTCGGCCCACATCGCCGGGTCGAATCCGCCCTCCATCTTCGCCGCCTTGTGGCGCGTCTTGAGGTCGTATTTCTCGCGGACGAAGCGCGTCAGCGTCTCCGTCAGCATCCGGCGTTCTTCGGACAGCGTGAAATCCATGTCAGAGACCGAGCCCCATCTTCGAGATGATGTTCTTCTGGATCTCGTTCGAACCGCCGTAGATCGAGACCTTGCGCATGTTGAAATACTTCGTCGCCTGCTTCATCGCGCCCGCGGGGCCGACCGGCTCCTCGTTCCAGCCCTCGTCGAAGGCCTCGGAAATGAAGGGCGCGGCGTGCGGGCCGAAGGCGCGGCGCATCAGGTCGGTCAGCTCCTGCCGGACGACCGTGCCCTGCACCTTCAGCATCGAGCTTTCGACGCCGCCGGCCGCGCCGCCCCCCGCCGCCGCGACGACGCGGAGGTTGAAGATGTCCATCGCCATCAGGTCGATCTCGACCTTGCCCATGCGGGCGGCGAAGAACGGGTCCTCCCGCAGCGGCTTCCCGTTCGCCTTCAGCCGCTTCGCCGCGGCCTTCAGGTGCTCCATCGCCTGCCGCGAATAGCCGACCCCGGCGATCCCCGTCCGCTCATAGGTCAGGAGGTATTTCGCCAGCGTCCAGCCGCCATTGACCTCGCCGACGATGTTCGCCTTCGGGATGCGCACATCCGTCAGGAACACCTCGTTGACCTCATGCTCCCCGTCCAGCGTGATGATCGGGCGCACTTCCACGCCCGGAACGTCCATCGGCACGAGGAAGAAGGAGATGCCCTCCTGCGGCTTCCCCGTCTTGTCCGTCCGCGCCAGCACGAAGATGTGGTCGGCGATGTGGCCGAGAGTCGTCCAGGTCTTCTGCCCGTTGATGACCCATTCGTCGCCGTCGAGCACCGCTTCGGTCTTCAGCGAGGCGAGGTCGGAGCCGGCGCCAGGCTCGGAATAGCCCTGGCACCACCAATGCTCGGAGGTGAGGATTCTCGGAAGGTAATGCGCCTTCTGCTCCTCCGAACCGTACTTGATCAGCACCGGGCCGAGCATGTTGACGCCGAAGGGCACGATCCGTGGCGCGTTGGCGACGACGATCTCCTCGTGGAAGATATGCGCCTCAACCGGCGTCCAGTCCGTCCCGCCATGCTCCTTCGGCCAGTGCCAGGCGAGCCAGCCCGCCTTGTTGAGGATCGCGTGCCATTCCCGGAGATCGTCGCGGGAGAGGCGGAGCCCCTTCGCGACCTTGTCGGAGAGCCGCTTCGGCAGGTTGTCCCGCAGATAGGAGCGGACTTCCTCGCGGAAGGCCTGCTCGGCGGGCGTGTAGTTCAGGTCCATCGGTCGATCCTCCAAAACGCGCCGCCCCGGCCGCGGCCGGGGCGATTGATCCGTCGGGGCGAGGGCCTCAGCAGACCTCGAAAAGGCCCGCCGCGCCCATCCCGCCGCCGACGCACATGGTGCAGACCACATACTTGGCGCCCCGGCGCTTCCCTTCAATCAGCGCATGGCCGACCATCCGGGCGCCCGACATGCCATAGGGATGGCCGATCGAGATCGCGCCGCCGTTGACGTTCAGGAGCTCGTTCGGAATGCCGAGCTTGTCCCGGCTGTAGAGCACCTGCACGGCGAAGGCCTCGTTGAGCTCCCAGAGGCCGATATCGTCCATCTTGAGGCCATTGAGCTTCAGGAGCTTCGGCACGGCGTAGACCGGCCCGATCCCCATCTCGTCCGGCTCGCAGCCCGCGGCGACGCAGCCGCGATAAATCCCGAGCGGGGAGAGCCCGCGCTTCTCCGCCTCCTTCGCCTCCATCAGCACCGCGGCCGAGGCGCCGTCGGAAAGCTGCGAAGCGTTGCCGGCGGTGATGTGCTTGCCTTCCTTGATCACGATCCCGTCCTTGAAGACGGGCTGAAGGCCCTGAAGGCTTTCGAGCGTGGTGGAGGGGCGGTTGCCCTCGTCCTTCTCCAGCGTCACCTCGCGCTCGAGAATCTCGCCCGTGTCCTTGTTCTGGAACTTCATGACCGTGGTCATCGGCACGATCTCGTCGTCGAACTTGCCGGCCGCCTGCGCCGCCGCCGTCCGCATCTGGGACTGGTAGGCGTACTCGTCCTGCGCCTCGCGGGTGACGCCATAGCGCTCGCCCACCGTCTCCGCCGTCTCTAGCATCGTCATGTAGAGCGCGGGCATCGTCTCCTTCAGCTTCGGGTCGGCCAGCCAGTCCCGCCGCTGATGCTCGTTCTGGACGAGGCTGATGCTCTCCCCGCCGCCGCCGACGGCGATCTGGAGCCCGTCCTGCACGATCTGCTTCGCCGCTGTCGCGATGGCGAACATGCCGGAGGAGCATTGCCGGTCCATCGTCATGCCGCCGACGGAGACGGGCAGGCCCGCGGCCATCGCCGCCTGCCGGCCGTAATTCATGCCCGTGGAGCCCTGCGTCAGGGCGTTGCCCATGATCACGTCCTCCACCTCGGCGCCGTCGATCCCGGCGCGGGCGACCGCATGGCGGATCGCATGGCCGCCGAGCTGCTGGCCTGAGGTGAAGTTGAAGGCGCCGCGATAGGCCTTGCCGATCGGCGTGCGGGCGGTGGAGACGATGACGGCTTCTCTCATGATTTCACTCCTTGGCCGCATGGGCCGCTTCGGCCTTCTGGGCGTATTTGTAGGTCTGTTCGAAGGCGCCCTGGAGGGCCTTGGCGCCCTTCATGTCGCTGATCTCGTCGAAATGCGCGGCGACGCCCTCGGGGGAAAGCTCCTCCCCCGCCAGGATCACGCCCTCGGTCTCGTGCAGGTAGGTGCGCGCGAAGCAGCCGCCCCCGGCGCAGAGGATCGTGCGCTTTGGCCCCTCCTTCGAGGCGAGGAAGAGCACGCCGGGGGAGATGGTCTCCGGCGTCAGCAGGTCCTTCGCCGGGCCGGAGAACAGCTCCTCCGTCATCCGCGTCACCGCGGTGGGGGAGAGGGTGTTGACCGTGATGCCGTATTTCTCGCCCTCGATCTGGAGGACGTTCATCAGCCCGATCATGCCCGTCTTCGCCGCGCCGTAATTCGCCTGCCCGAAATTCCCGTACATGCCGGAGGAGGAGGTGGTGAAGACCAGCCGCCCGTAATTCTGCTCCCGCATGACGGGCCAGACAGCGCGGGCGCAATTGGCCGTTCCGATCAGGTGGACGTCGATCACCTTCTCGAAATCCGGCATGTCCATCTTCGCGAAGCTCTTGTCGCGGAGGATGCCGGCATTGGCGACGAGCACGTCGATCCGCCCCCACTTCGCCATGACCTGATCGACCATCGCCTGCACCGAGGAGAAGTCGGAAACGTCCGCGCCATTGGCCATCGCCTCGCCGCCCGCCGCCTCGATCTCGTTCACCACGGCGTCCGCGGCGGCGGTGGAGCCGCCCGTCCCGTCCCGCGCGCCGCCGAAATCGTTGACGACGACCTTGGCGCCCCGCGCCGCAAACTGCAGCGCGTGGGACCGGCCGAGGCCCGCCCCCGCGCCCGTGACGATGACGACCTGCCCGTCGAACCTGATGCTCATGCCTTCCCCATATAGACGCGCCCGATCCACTCCGCGACCAGCGCGGGCTTGTCCCCGCCCTCGATCTCGACCGTCACGGCCTGCTTGTAGGTGACCTCGCCCGGCTTCGACTCGTCCAGCTCCGTCAGCGTGAAGCGGCCGCGGATGCGCGAGCCGGCCTTGACGGGGGAGAGGAAGCGGATCTTGTCAAACCCGTAATTCACGCCCATCGCCACGCCCTTTATGGCGGGCCCGGCCTCATAGACCATGGCGGAGAGCATGGAGAGCGTGAGGAAGCCATGGGCGATCGTCGTCCCGAACGGCGTCATCTTCGCCTTTTCCGGGTCGATATGGATGAACTGCCAGTCCTCCGTCACGTCCGCGAAAACATCGATCCGCTTCTGGTCGATCTCGATCCAGCGCGAGACGCCGATCTCCTGCCCGAGAAGCGCGCGAAGCTCATCCAGCGTGCGTTTGCCCGCAAGCGCCATGGTTCCTCCGAATCAAATCCCGATCCCTCGCCGGGTTGGCGCGGATCATGGCCGATGTGACGCAGGGTGACGCAAGCGTAAACTTCACGCCCCGCCCAGATTCTCCGGCTGCGCCATGCCCGTGACGTGATAGCCGCCGTCGACGAAGATGATGTCTCCCGTCGTCCCGGCCCCGAGATCGGAGAGGAGGTAGAGCGCCGCGCCGCCGACATTCTCCAGCGTCGCGTTGCGGCGGAGCGGCGCGTTGAGCTCCGTCTGCCGATAGACCCTCCGCGCCCCGCCGACGGCCGAGCCCGCGAGAGTCCGCATCGGGCCGGGGCTGATCGCGTTCACACGGATGCCCGCCGGGCCGAGATCGTTGGCGAGATAGCGGACGGAGGCCTCCAGCGCCGCCTTGGCGACGCCCATCACGTTATAGCTCGGCATCACCCGCTGCGCGCCGAGATAGGTCATCGTCACGATGGAGCCGCCCGCGCCCATCAGCGGCGCGGCGCGGCGCGCCACGTCCACCAGCGAATAGCAGCTGATCTCCATCGATGTGCGGAAATTCGCGCGGCTCGTGTCGGCGTAGCGCCCCGTCAGCTCCCGCTTGTCGGAAAAGGCGATGGCGTGGACGACGAAGTCGAGCCCGCCCCAATCCGCCGAAAGCCGCGCGAAGGCGGCGTCCATCGAGGCTTCGTCCGTCACGTCCACGTCGAGCAGGAACTCGGAGCCCACCGAGGCGGCGAGCGGCGCGACCCGGCGCCCGAAGGCCTCCCCCTGATAGGAGAAGGCGAGCGTCGCCCCCTCCTTCGCCAGCGCGGAGGCGACGCCCCAGGCGATGGAATGGTCGTTCGCGACGCCCATGACGAGCCCGCGCTTGCCCTTCATCAGGTCAGCCATGATAGCGGCTCAGGCAGAGCGTGGCGTTGGTGCCGCCGAAGCCGAAGGAGTTGGACATCACCGTGTCGAGCCCCGCCGCGTCCACCCGCTCCGTCGCGATCTCTTCCGGCTTCAGCGCGGGGTCGAGCGTGCCGACATTGGCGGAGGCGGCGATGAAATCGTTCTGGAGCATCAGGAGGCAATAGATCGCCTCCTGCACCCCCGTCGCGCCGAGGCTGTGCCCGGTCAGCGACTTGGTGGAGGAGATCGGCGGCTGGCGCCTGCCCGCGAAGACGCGGCGCACCGCCTCCACCTCGGTCACGTCGCCCGCCGGGGTCGAGGTGCCGTGGGCGTTGATATAGTCCACCTGCCGGTCGCCGAGCGTGGACATGGCGAGCTTCATGCAGCGCTCCGCCCCTTCGCCGGAGGGCGCGACCATGTCGTAGCCGTCTGATGTGGCGCCGTAGCCCGTCACCTCGGCGTAGATCTTCGCGCCCCGCGCCTTCGCGTGCTCGAGCTCTTCGAGCACGACGACGCCGGCGCCGCCCGCGATCACGAACCCGTCCCGCGTCGCGTCGAAGGCGCGGCTCGCCGTCTCCGGGCTGTCGTTGTATTTCGAGCTCATCGCCCCCATCGCGTCGAAGAGGCAGGAGAGCGTCCAGTCCAGCTCCTCCCCGCCCCCGGCGAAGACGATGTCCTGCTTGCCGAACTGGATCTGCTCCACCCCGTTGCCGATGCAATGCGCCGAGGTCGAGCAGGCCGAGGTGATCGAATAGTTGACGCCCTTGATCTTGAACGGCGTCGCAAGGCAGGCCGAATTGGTGGAGGACATGCCGCGCGTGACCATGAAGGGCCCCATCCGCTTCGGCGAGCCCTTCTCCAGCACTGTCTGGTGCGCGATGAAGAGGTTCTTCGTGGAGGGCCCGCCCGAGCCCATCACCAGCCCCGTCCGCTCGTGGGAAACCTCGCCCGGCTCCAGCCGGCTGTCGGCGATGGCCTGCTCCATGGCGACGTAGTTGTAGGCTGCGCCGTCGCCCATGAAGCGGAGCTGGCGCTTGTCCACCGCCTCCGTCAGGTCGATGTCGGGCCGCCCGTGGACCTGGCAGCGGAAGCCGTGCTCCGCGTAGTCCGGCGCGAAGGAGACGCCGGATTTCCCCTCCATCAGCGAGGCGAGCACCGTCTGCGCGCTCGTGCCGATGGACGAGACGATGCCGATTCCGGTGATGACGACGCGGCGCATGAACGTCTCCCCTGGCCGTCCGGCCTCAGGCCGGGACTTCGTCGTGAAAGAGGCCGACGCGCATGTCGGCCGTGGTGTATATGGTCGTCCCGTCCGCCTCCATCACCCCGTCGGCGATGCCGAGCTTGAGCTTGCGGTCGATGATCCGCCTGAAATCCACGGTATAGCGAACGAGCTTCACCGCCGGCGTGACCATGCCGGAGAACTTCACCTCGCCGACGCCGAGCGCGCGGCCCCGGCCCGTCAGGCCCTTCCAGCCGAGGAAGAAGCCGGTGAGCTGCCAGAGCGCGTCGAGCCCGAGGCAGCCGGGCATCACCGGGTCGCCGAGGAAATGGCACTGGAAAAACCAGGCGTCCGGCTTCACGTCGTATTCGGCGACGATCCGGCCCTTGCCATGCGGCCCGCCATCCGCCTCGATCGAGGTCACGCGGTCCATCATAAGCATCGGCGGCGCCGGAAGCTGCGGGTTGCCGGGGCCGAAGAGCTCGCCCCGCGCGCAGGCCATCAAGCCCTCGAAATCGTAACTCGTTGCGCTTTCGGCCATTCCGGAATCCCTGTCTGCCGCCGCGCCCCGCAGGCTGCGGCCGGAGCCCGCATCGTCCCTAGCATCGGCGCGGCGGCGCGTGCAAGCGCCGGGCGCGGGCGCGGGGCGATGCGTCGCGCGCCGCGCTCTGGCCAAATGCCGGGAAATGTGATTATTTCAGCGTCGAAGCGAGCATGCGAGATGAGGCGCGAGCGCCCGATGGACCAGCAGATGACGAGCGAGCGGCCGGAGCGGCGGGCGGAACGGTGGCTTTCCACCGCCGGATTGCGCCCGACGCGGCAGCGCCGCGCCCTGGCCGCGCTTCTGGTCGGGGACGGCCGGCATCGCCACGTCACGGCGGAGCGCCTGTTCGAGGCGGCGCGCGAGGCCGGCGCCGCCGTCTCCCTCGCCACCGTCTACAACACGCTCAAGAGCTTCACCGAGGCCGGCCTGCTGACCGAGATCGCGGTGGACGGGGCGCGCAGCTATTTCGACACGCGGACCGAGGATCACCCCCATTTCTACTGGGAGGAGGACGGACGGCTGACCGACGCGCCGGCGGATTCCGTCGCCTTCTCGCAGCTGCCCGACGTGCCCGCGGGCATGGAAGTCTCCAAGATCGACGTCGTGATCCGCCTCCGCCGCAGCTGAAGCCGAGGAACCCCCGATGAAGACAGTCCGCCTCGGGCGCACCGGCGCCCGCGTCTCCGCCCTGTGCTTCGGCACGATGTCCTTCGGCGGCGACGCCGACGAGGCGGAATCGGGCCGCATCTACGCCGCCTGCCGCGACGCCGGGATCGACTTCTTCGACTGCGCGGACGTCTATGCCGGCGGACGCTCGGAAGAGATCCTCGGCCGCCTGATCCGCGGCCATCGGGACGAGGTGTTCATCACCTCCAAATGCTTCATGGGCCGGCACAAGGGCGCCTCCCGTCGCGCGATCCGTCTTTCCTGCGAGGCGAGCCTGAAGCGGCTGGGCGTGGAGCGGATCGACCTCTTCTTCATGCACCGCTGGGACGAGTCGGTCCCGCTGGAAGAAACGATGCGCGCGCTGGAGGATCTGCGGGCCGAAGGCAAGGTGGCGCATCTCGGCTGCTCCAACTACGCCGCCTGGCAGATCGCCAAGGCGAACGGGATCGCCGCGGCGCGGGGATGGGCGCCCTTCGAGGTGATCCAGCCGATGTACAACCTCATCAAGCGGCAGGCGGAAGTGGAGATTCTCCCCCTCGCCGCGGCGGAGGACCTCGCCGTCATCTCCTACGGGCCCGGCGCCGGCGGGCTGCTGACGGGCAAGTATGAGGGCGATTTCGGCAAGGAGGCGGGCCGCTTCGCCGTCAACCAGGAATACCGGAAGCGCTATGACGAGCCGTGGTTCCACGAAGTCTCCGCCGCCTTTTCCGCTTTCGCGAAGGCTAAGGGCGTCCACCCGATGACGCTGGCGGTGGCATGGGCCGCGGCCCATCCCGCCGTGACCTGCCCGATCATCGGGGCGCGGAGCGTGGCGCAGCTCGAAGCATCGCTCGCCGCGGCGGAGTTCCCGATGCCGCCGGAGCTCCGGGCCGAGATCGCCGCCCTCTCCCGCACCCCCCCGCCGGCGACCGACCGGCTGGAGGAGCAGAAGGCGTAAGGCCGGGCGTCGCTCAGCCGGCCTTCAGCGCATCCGCCCCTTCGGGCGCGCCGGAAGGATGCTCGCGCCAGGCGCTGAGCACGAAGAGCACGAGCCTCGCCCCCGCCCGCCTGCGCGCCTCCAGCGCGGGCGACGATGACCCGAAATAATCATCCGTGAGGCCCGAAAGGCCCGCAGGCGCGCGCCGCGTCCCGATATGAAGATACGGCTCCTCGCGCGCCGCTGCGCGTTCGAGATCGACGATCGCGTAGACGTAATTGGCCGCTGCGGGATCCCACGCCGTCCCGGGCTCGGAAATCGCGCCCTTCTCCATCAGGACGCGCAGCGCGCGCTTCAGCTCTTCGGCGGTCAATGGATGCGTCGAGCGCACAGGCAATGCGGACAGGTTCATCATTTCAGCCCCACCGCGAAACAGGATCGCAGCGCCGCTTGTCGCACCCGCTCCGGGCGCCGGTTGGGCCGAATCCGGGCCGAAACTTGGCGGGTCCCCGCCTCGCGGCGGCGCTATTCCGCCGCCCCCGGCGCGCCCTGCGCCGCCTCGATCCGCGCCTTCGCCCGCGCCATGAGCTTCGCCCGGCGCCGCTTCTGATAGCGGACGACGATCGGCTTCACGATGAAGTAGCTCGCCGTCGCGGCGAGGATGCCGGGCGCGAGCCCGCCGACGAAATAGGGCAGCACGAGTTTCTCGATGTTCGAGAGGAAGAGGATCGCCATGTCCGTGAACGGCATGTCCTCGATCCCGTCGATCGGGATGCCGCCCATGATGAGCGAGCCGGTCTCGATGCAGACGGCGGCGATGAAGGGGAAGGTCAGCGGGTTGCCGACGAAGGTGCCGATGGCGCTGGCGAGGATGTTCCCGCGCAGGACCCAGGCGAGCGCCGCCGCGACGACGAAGTGGAACCCGAAGAACGGCGTGAAGCTCGTGTAGACGCCGCAGGCGAAGCCGATGGCGATCCGGGTCGGGCTGTCGGGCAGGCGCTGCATCCTGTGGCGCCAGTAGTCGATCACGCGGCCCCAGCCGCGCCGCGGCGCGATCCAGGCGCGGACCTTCTCCGATAGGGGCCGTCTCTCCCGGCGCTTGAACAGCATCGCCTCACCCCGCGCGGCCATCGCCGCGCCTTTACCTATCCTGCGCCCGCGCGCCCGACCCTATGCCGAAAGGTCGCGCCGCGCCGGGCCCGCCTCCGCTTTGACGTCCGCCTTCGGCCCCTCCGCCTTCGGCAAGGGCGCCGGAAGGCGGGTGCGGCGCACATCCGTCACGATCGCCTGCGCCTCGAGCGCGGAGAGTATCGCGGACATGTGTTTCACATCCCTGACGGTGACCGAAACGCGAAGCCGCCAGAAATCCGGCATTCGCGCCAAGGTCGAGATGTTCTCGATATTCGCCCGGTGCTCCCCGATCAACGTCGCGACCGCGCCGAGCGCGCCCGCCTGGTTGGCGAGCGTCACGTCGATGGAGGCGGAACGGCCGCCGAGCTGCGCCGCGTCCTCGTCCCAGCGGAGGTCGACCCAGCGCTCCGGATGCTCCTCATGGGCGACGAGGGCCGCGCAGTCGATGCAATGGGCCTCGACCCCGCGGCCCGTCCGGATGCCGACGACCCGCTCCCCGGGGATCGGTTCGCAGCATTCGGCGAATGCGAAGGGCAGGCCCGGCGGCGCGCCGAGGACGAGCCGGTGCGGCCGGTCCGAGGCGTCCTCCGGCGCAGGCTCCTCACTCTCGACCATGCCGGGATAGACCGCCGCGACGAGCCGCCGTCCGGTGATCTCCGCCGCGCCGAGCGCGGCGAGCAGCCCCTCGACCGAACCGAAGCCAAGCTTCCGCGCGCCGGAGACGAGCGCCTTCTCCCCGCCGTCGAGCTTCCGCCGCTCGAAGGCGAGCCGCGCGATCTCCCGCCCGAGGCGGACATGCTCCTCCCGCTCGTCCTCCCGCAGCGCGCGGCGGATCGCGGCGCGGGCGCGGCCCGTCGCCGCCATGTCCATCCAGACGGGGGAGGGGCGAGAGCTCTCGACCCGGATGATCTCGACCGATTGCCCGTTCCGCAGCCGCGTCCAGAGCGGCACGCGCTGCCCGTCCACCTTGGCGCCGACGCAGCTGTCCCCGATCCGGGTGTGGATCGCATAGGCGAAGTCGATCGGCGTCGCCCCTCGCGGGAGGCCATAGACATCCCCCTTCGGCGTGAAGCAGAAGACCTGATCATGGAACATGTCGAGCTTGACCTGCTCCAGAAACTCCTTCGGCTGGTCGCCCTTCTCCATCCGCTCCACAAGGTCGGAAAGCCAGCGGAACGGGTCGACCGCGAAGGGGTTCTCGCTCCGCCGACCCTCCTTGTAGGCCCAGTGCGCGGCGACGCCCGTCTCCGCCACCTCATGCATCTCCCGCGTGCGGATCTGGATCTCCACCCGGCTCGCCGCCGGGCCATAGACCGTGGTGTGGAGCGAGCGATAGCCGTTCGATTTCGGCCCCGAAATGTAATCCTTCATCCGCTCCGGCACGACGCGCATCGCGGTGTGGACGGCGCCGAGCGCGGCGTAGCAGGAGGGAATGTCCCGCGTGATGACGCGGAAGCCGTAGATGTCGGAAAGCTGGCTGAAGCCGATCCGCTTCTCCTCCATCTTCCGCCAGATCGAATAGGGCTTCTTCTCCCGCCCGATCACGTCCGCCGGGACGCCGACCTCGTAGAGCGCCTCCTCGATCGCCGCCTTGATCCGGGGGATGAGGTCCCCCGTCTCCTTCCGGAGCTTCAGGAAGCGGCGCATGATGGAGGTCCGCGCCTCGGGGTTCAGCACCTCGAAGGCGAGGTCCTCCAGCTCCTCGCGCATCCGCTGCATGCCCATCCGCCCGGCGAGCGGGGCGAAGATGTCCATCGTCTCCCGCGCGATGCGGGCGCGCTTCTCGGGCCGCAGCGCCTCGATGGTGCGCATGTTGTGCGTCCGGTCCGCGAGCTTCACCAGCAGCACCCGCACGTCGCGCGACATGGCGAGGAGGAGCTTGCGGAAATTCTCCGCCTGCTCCGCCTCCCGGTTCACGAGTTCGAGCTTGTTGAGCTTGGTGACCCCGTCCACCAGCTCCGCGATCTCCTGCCCGAAGAGATCGGTGATCTCGGCATAGGTCGCCGCCGTGTCCTCGATCGTGTCATGGAGAAGGGCGGTGACGATGGTCGCGTCGTCGAGCTTCAGGCCGGTGAGAATGGCGGCGACTTCGAGCGGATGGCCGAAATAGGGCTCCCCGCTCGCCCGCTTCTGCGCCGCATGGGCGCGCGCGCCGTAGACATAGGCGCGGTTGAGCAGCGCCTCGTCCGCGTTCGGGTTATAGGCCCGGACCATCTCCACAAGTTCGAACTGCCGGATCACCGCGTCCCGTTACGCCCCGAAGCCGAAGGAAAGAATGAAGATAGAGCCTCGCGGCGCGAAACGCGAATCCCGTTCACATGAGCCCGCGCGCCCAGCGCCGCGCCGCCCCGGCGACCCGGGCGCCGAAGCGCCGCGCCGTCTCCGCATCCGCCTCGTCGATCAGCCGCGTCTTGTCACGGGAGGAGGTGGCGGCGAGCCCGAGCCAGAAGCCGGCGCCGTTCACCGCCCCGCCCTCTTTCCGCGCCGGCGCGCCGATCTCCGCCTGCCCGACCCAGACCATCCCGTGCTGCGCGGCGAAGACCGCAAGCTGCGCGAGGGTGGAGAGCTTGTCCCCCGCCGGAAAGGTGGCGACGGTGAAGCCGGCCGCGACCTTGTCCTTCCAGCCCTGATCGAGCCAGAGGTCCCCGCTTGCATCCATGAAGGCTTTGAAGCCGGCGGCCGGCCCGCCCATATAGGTCGGCGCGCCGAAGATCACCGCCTCCGCCGCCGCGATCCGCGCCCAGTCGGCCTCCCCCATCGCCTCCACGTCGATCAGCGCCGCGCCGCCGGCGCCCTCCGCCACAAGCTCCGCGAGCCGGCGCGTATGCCCCGACCCGGTGCAATAGGGGACGACGATACCGCCCATCTCAGCCCCGCATCATCTCGCGCAGATCCCAGAGCGCATAATACCCCTTCACATAGGCCATGCGCAGCCGCGGCGCCGGAAAGCGCGGCAGCGGCGCGCGGATGATCGCCGGCAGCGAGCCCTGCGCCCGCCGCCCCGTCGCCAGCTCCGCGAGGAGCCGCCCGGACCAGGAGCCCATCGCGACGCCGTTGCCGTGATAGCAGCAGGCCGTCCAGGCGTTCTCCCAGTCGCCGAGCGGGCCGACATGCGGGGCCATGTCCCGCGCCAGCGCCAGCAGACCGTTCCACATGTATTCGGTCTCGACATGCGCCCAATGCGGGAACATCGCCTCGAAATCCCGCCGGATGCGCGCGTTGAGCCGCCTCTGGAGAACCGGGTTGAGCGAGGAGCCGCCCCGCGCGCCGAAAAGAAACCGCCCCTCCGGCAGCAGGCGGAAGTAATGCACCCGCGCCCGCGTGTCATAGGCCGCCTGGTCCGAGGTCCATCCCGGCCCCTGCAATTCCGCTCCCGTCAGCTTCCGCGTCACCATGATGGAGGAAAGGACAGGCAGAACCCGGTCGTCGAGCCCCGGAACCCATTCGTCCGCGCCATAGCCGTTCACGGCGACGATGAGCTTCCGCGCCCGCACCTCGAACCCGCCGACATGGAGCCGGAAGCCGCCGGGCGCGCGCCGGATCGAATGGACCGGGCTCTGCGGGAAGAGCCGCGCCCCCACCGCCTCCGCCGCCGCCGCGAGGCCCGTCGCGTATTTGAGCGGGTTGATCGCGAAGCCGACCGCCGTGTGGTGCCCGCCGTGGAAGGCCGGTCCCGCCATGCCCCGCTCGTCGCAGGCCCCCTTCGCGTGGCCCGTCACCGGCAGGCCGAGCCGGCGTTCGAGCGCGGCGTCCGCCTCCGCCGCCTCGAAGGCGCGGCGGCTGTGGGCGAGGGACCATTCCCCGTCCGAATGCCGGTCCGCATCGATCCCGAACCGCGCGAGGATGTCCCCCACATGGTCGATCGCCGCGCGCTGGGTGGAGAGGAAGGCGCGCGTCTCATCCTCCCCGAATCGCCTCACCTGTTCGGCGAGCGGCAGCTTCGCCCCCCCGATGCAGACGAAGCCGCCGTTCCGGCCCGAGGCGCCCCAGCCCGGATAGGCGGCGTCGAACACCGCCGCCTCCTCCCCCGCCTCGGCCAGCGCCAGCGCGGCGTTGAGCCCGGTGAAACCGCCGCCCACGATGGCGAAGTCCACCGCAAGGTCGGAGGAAAGCGGCGCCCCCCGCTTCGGGGCGTCCGGCGCCGTCGCCGCCCACCAGGAGGGCGGCGGGGCCGGGTCATAGGCGCTTGGGGGATAGGCGCGGCGCAAGAGAGGCTCCGGAAGACGCGGCTTGAGCGATGATGCGGCGCAGCATAGGCTCGGCGCGCCGCACCCGCATCGGAGACCGTTCATGGCCGAAGATCAAGCGAATCCCGCCCCCCGCCGCCGCAGGGCCGCCACGGCGCAGAAGGTGCCGCACCGCAAACCCCGCCACGCGAAATCCGTGAACCTCGCGCTCCAGGGCGGGGGCAGCCACGGCGCCTTCACCTGGGGCGTGCTCGACAAGATCTTCGAGGATGACCGGCTCTGGATCGAGGCGATCAGCGGCACCTCCGCCGGGGCGATGAACGCCGTCGTCGCCGCGCAGGGCATGTATGAGGGCGGCGGCGCCGGCGCGCGGAAGCGGCTGGAGGAATTCTGGCGCGCCGTCTCCGACGCCGGCCGCGGCAGCCCGATCCAGCGCACGCCCTGGGCGCAGATGACCGGCGACTGGTCGCTCGATTCCTCGCCCGCCTACATCGTCTTCAACGCGCTTCGCGGCGTCGTCTCCCCCTATGACGCGCCGCTGGAGATCAACCCGCTCCGCGACCTCGTGGAGAAGCATGTCGACTTCGCCAAGGTCCGCGCCTGTTCCGACATGGAGATCTTCCTCGCCGCGACGACGGTGGAGACGGGGCGCGTCCGCGTCTTCGAACGGCAGGAGATCACGACCGACGTGGTGATGGCCTCGGCC
>JAUIDE010000028.1 GCA_030429105.1 Alphaproteobacteria bacterium | reverse complement strand
CGTCGTTCTCGTCCACGTCCGTGGCGGAGAGGCTCACCGCGGTCGGGCCTTCGTTGAGGTCGGCGACGGCGATGTCGAAGCTCTGGGCGCTGGAGAGCCCGCCCGCATCCGTGGCGGTCACCGTCACCGAGACGGTGGGCTCGGCCTCATGATCGAGGCTGACGCCGTCCTTGAGCTTCAGTTGGCCGCCGACGATCTCGAACCGGGCGTCGGAGACGGAGAGCGTGTGGCTGTCGCCGTCGTCCGGATCGGCGACGGTGACCGTCCCGATCACGGCCCCGGCGGCGTTCTCGTCGACGTCCGAGGCGGAAAGGCTGACGGCGGTCGGGCCCTCGTTCGTGGCGGGCGGCGGCTCTTCGCCGGCGAGGGGTTCGTCCTCATCGGTCGGTCCGACCGGCGGTTCGACCGGTTCTTCCCCGGGCTCTTCCTCGCCGGGCCGCTCCGCCGCCGCCCCGTCGCCGCCGTTCGACGACAGGTCGATTTCCGGCGCAACGAGCGGGGCGGGGGCCGCGCTGTGGCGGACCGGAGCCTCCGGAGCGAGATCGGCCCCGGCGTCGTCCGCACCGTTCGGGATTGCGAGGACGCCTTCCGGCGCGGGTTCCGGGCCGGAGGGGGCGGCGGCGGCGAAATCGTTTGCCAGGGCGGCGCCCGAAGAGTCCGGCGTCGTAGCGCCGGCTTCCGGGGCGGCCTCGGCGGGCGCGGCGCCGTCATCTGCGCCTGCCGCTCCGCCCTCGTCGGCGACGTCGGAGCGCAGCGCCTCGGGCATCTCGGGCTCGCCGTAGTGCAGCGTCGCGATGGAGCGGTTGTCCTCCTTCGCGAACCTGTCGCCTTCGGTCGCCTCGGCGAGGCGACGGCGCGCCTTGCGGTCCGCGTCGGCAGTCTCGACGTCGAAGCGCTCCGCGCCGCTCCAGGCTCCGTCCCGCGAATCCATAGGCCCCACCCCACGCACAACACGGCGTTCCGGATGGATGAGAATCGTTTACGCATTCTTGCGGCCATCGCCGCCGAAACGGCGGATTTTCGAAGAATCGCGCCCATTCCGGGGCTTTTCATAAAGAATGTCACAACCTGCGGCGGACAAGTCTCCCGGGTCGGCTCGCGCCGCAGGAGCATCGATTCGGGATGAACGAAGAGTTGACATCGGGAGAAGCGGCGATCGCCGCGCCCCCGCCGCCTGTCTCGGCGGTGGCGGCGTCGCTCGCCGTGAACCTTCTGACACTGCTCTTGCCGCTCGTGATGCTGCAGATCTTCGACAGGGTCATCCCCTATCAGGCGTCGCACACGCTTCTTCTCCTGATCCTCGGGCTTCTCGCCGCGATCATGCTCGATTTCGGGCTCAAGGCGGCGCGGGCGACGCTTATGTCGGCCTCGGCGGAGGATTACGAGCGGCGCCTTCACGCGATGGCGACGAGGCGCGCGCTCGAGGCGGACCCGGCGGAGTTCGACGCCGAGCCGGCCCCGGCCCGTTTCGAGCGGCTGGCGGCGGTGACGCAGCTCCGCGACCATGCGGGCGGGGACGGTCGTCTGCTCGTCATCGACATCGCCTTCGTCGCGGTCTTCGCGGGGCTTATCTGGCATATCGGCGGCTGGCTCGTGGCGGTTCCGATCGTCGCCGCCGCGCTCATGATCTGCGTCAGCCTTGCGTTCCGGAAGGTCCAGTTCCGCCTGTTCGACGAGCGCCGCTCGGTCGATGCGCGTCGGTTCGCCTTTCTCAACGAGTTTCTCGAGCGGATGGCCACGATCAAGGCCCACCGGATGGAGGCGCCGCTCCTGCGCCGCTACGAGGTGCTGCAGGAGGGCTCCGCCTCGGCCAGCCGGCGGCTCGTGCTGCTCGCCAGCCTCAGCCAGTCCTTCGGGTCGGTCTTCGCCCAGGCGGCGACGGCGGCGATGGCGCTTTTCGGAGCCTATCTCGTCATTCGCGGCGATATCGGGGTCGCGGAGCTCGCGGCATGCACCCTGCTCAACGGCCGGGCTGTCCAGCCGATGCTGAAGCTGATCGGAGTCTGGTCGCATGCGGAAGGCGTCGCCGCCGCCCGGCGGAAGGTCGCCGCGCTGGCGGCGCTGCCGCGGCGAGAGGGCCCTGCGGTCACCCCTCCGGCCCTTCGCGGCGAGCTCGAGGCGCGCGAGCTGACGGTGCGGCGCGCCGGAGCGGACGGCGCGCTGTTCGAAAATCTCTCCTTCCACGTTCCTGCCGGCGGGCGGCTCATCGTCACGGGCGACGACGGCGCGGGCAAGACGACGCTGCTGCGCCTCATCCTGTCCGAGGAGCGGCCGAGCGCGGGCGAGATCCGGATCGACGGGGCGCCGGCGGCGCACCAGGCGCTGAGGCGCGGGCGCGGCGGGATCGTCTATCTGGACCAGCGACCCATCGTCTTTCAGGGCTCCATCCTGGACAACATCGCGCTGACCGAACGCGCCGAAGATGTGGATGAGGCGATGGAGGCCGCACGCGCGCTCGGCCTCGACGAAGAGATTCGGCGCCTGCCGCAGGGATACGAGACCGTCCTCGGGCGGTCCGGCGGCGCGGCCTCGTACTCCTTCCTCCAGCGCGTGGCGCTGGCGCGGGCGCTCGCGCTCAAGCCGAGGATCCTCCTCTTCAACGAGGCGAACACGGCGATGGACCGCCCATCGGACGAGCGAGCGCTCGCCGCGCTCGCGGCGCTCGAGGGGAAAACCACGCTGGTCGTGGTCACCCGGCGGCCGGGATGGATGGCGCTCAGCCCGAACCTCGTGCGCCTCGTCTCGCCGGCCCGGCGCGCGGAGGAGGCGAAGGAAGTCTATCGCCTCAGCTGGCGGGAGATGACGGCGCCGGGCCACGGCGCGCCGCCGCCATACCGGCTCAGCCTTTCCGAAATGGTCAAGCCCGGTCGGTCGGCGGCCCGTTCCCAGCGCCGGCCTCGGGCCGGCGGTTCGGCGACAAAGCTGCAGGAGGCGGGATGAACGTCCGGGCCGCAATCCCGGCGCCCGAGGGCGCGACGCTGCGCGAGGACGCCATCGGCCTCCTGCGCGCGATCGTCCGGCAGGCCGGATGGGGCGGCGACGAGCGCGGGCTGCTGACCGCGCTGCCGCACATGGCCCCGGCGCTCGACGCGGCGGAGCTGGTCTCGACGCTCGAGAATCTGGGCGTGCCGCATGCCGTGCTTCCCGCGCGGCTCGAGCGGCTGGCGGCGGACGATTGCCCCTGCCTGCTGATCGATGCGCGCGGCGCGGCGCGCGCCGCCTTCGACGCGCGCCCGGGCGAGGCGCTGATCCTGGAGCCGGGCGAGGCGGAGCCCGCCTGGCGGCCCGCGCCGGAAGGGGCGGGCCATGTCGTCCGCATCCTGCCGGCGACGGAGGGCGGGCCGCCGCGGGTGACGGCTCTGATCGATCTCCTTCGCGGTTCGCGCGGGGTGCTGGCGAGCCTGCTGCTCGCCTCGTTTTTCACCAACCTGATGGCCTTCGCCACGCCGGTCCTGGTGATGGTGATCTATGACCGGGCGATCCCCGTCGGGGCGACGGACTTCCTCATCTCGCTCACCGGGGCGATGGCGATGGTGCTCGTCGCCGATGTGGCGCTGCGCGTCATCCGGGCGCGGGCGCTCGCCGATCTTGGCGTGAGGGTGGAGCGGGGGCTCGGCCTCGCGCTCTTCCGCAAGCTCATGGCGATGCCGCTCGGACAGGTGGAGAAGTCCGGCGTTCACGAGCAGCTTTCCCGGCTGAAGCAGTTCGAGTCGCTCCGTGACGTCTTCACCGGCCCGCTCTTCGCCGCGGCGCTGGATCTGCCGTTCACCCTCCTCTTCTTCGTCGCCATCTTCGCGCTTTCCCCGGTGATCGGCTTCATGCTGGCGGGCGTGACCTGCCTCTACCTGATCGCCGCCCTGGTCGTGGCGCCCGGGCGGCGGCGGCTCAACGAGGCCGCGGCCAAGAGCCGGGCGGCGCATCAGAAGCTTCTGTTCGAGATCACGGTGAAGCAGCTCGCGATCCAGCGGCTTGGGGCCGGGCCGGTCTGGGCGCGAAGGGCGGACCGGCTCGCCGCCATCGCCGCGGCGGACGCGCGGCGTGCGAAGACCCGCGCGGTGATTGCGCAGACGATCGGCCAGTGCCTGATGATGGCCGCCGGCGTCGGCGTCGTGGGGCTTGGCGCGGCGCAGGCGCTTTCGGGCGACCTCTCTTTCGGCGGGCTGATCGCGGTCATGGCGCTGGTCTGGCGTTATCTGGCCCCGATCCAGGCGCTCTACGCCGCGTCCGGCCAGATCGAGACCTTCTCGCGGAGCCGGCGGCAGGCCGACCGAGTGCTCGCCCTGCCGGAGGAATTCTCCCGCGGCGTGGCGACGAGCCGGATGAAGGCCTTCACCGGGCGGATCGCGGCGGTGAACGTAACCCACCGGTTCGATTCCGCGCTCGACCCCGTTCTCTCCGGCGTCTCCTTCTCCGCGGAGCCGGGCGAGCTCGTGATGATCTGCGGCCATGGCGGTTCCGGCAAGTCCACGCTCCTGAGCCTGATCGTGAAGCTCTACGTTCCGACGGCCGGGAGCATCCAGCTCGACGGGATCGACTATCGCCAGATCGCGGCGGACGAGCTGCGCAACGCCATAAGCTACGACCTGCAGACGCCGGAATTCCTGCACGGCACCGTGCGCCAGAACCTGCAGATGGCGCATCCGACAGTCACCGACGAGGAGATCTGGCTCTGGCTCGAACGGCTGCGGCTCGCGGCGGAAGTGCGGCGGCTGCCGGAGGGGCTCGACACGCGGCTGACCGAGGCGCTGCTGAAGCGGCTTTCGCCGGCGATGGTCAAAGGCCTGTCCCTGGCGCGCTGCCTGCTGCGGCCGGCGAACATCTACCTGTTCGGCGAGCCGTGCATCGGGCTCGACAATGCGCGCGAGCAGGCCTTCCTCGACGTCGTCGCGAGCCTGAAGGGCGAGCGCACCGTACTGATGGTCACAAACCGGCCCTCGCATTTCGAGCTCGCGGACCGGCTCGTGATGCTCGATCGCGGGCGCGTCGCGGTGAACGAAAAGGGCGCGACGGCGCGGCGCAAGGTCGCCGCCCTGCAGGCCCACCTGAATGGAAAGTGAGCAGGCCTTGTTCGGAAACAAAGCAGCGAAGGGAGTTCTGGCCGAGAAGCTGGCGCGCGAGCGCTCGGCGGCGCCGCAGGCCGCGCGCCTGACCATTCTCGTCGTCGCCGGGCTTATCGGCGGCGCTATCGTCTGGGCGGGGGTTGCGGAGGTCGGCGAGCTCGCGCGGGCCGAGGGGGAGATTGCGCCGACCGGGGAGCTTCTCCGCGTCGATCATCTCGACGGCGGCGTCGTGGCGGAGATTCTCGTCCGCGAGGGAGAGCCGGTCCTCGCCGGCGCGCCGCTCGCCCGGCTGGAGCAGCCTCGCCTCCGCACGGAGAGGGACGAGACGGTGCGCCAGCTCGATTCGGCGCGGGCGGAGGCGGCGCGGCTTCGCGCGGTGCTGGCCGGGGAGGTTCCCGTCGCGACGCTCGCCTCCGCCGATCCCGGGGCGGCGATGGCGGATTATGCGGTCGCCCAGCACGCGCTCCATCAGGCGCGAATGGCGATGCTCGGCGAGCGGATCGAGGCGCGGCGCGCCGGCGTGCTCGCCGCGCGGCGGCTCAGGGACAATGCGGCGTCCCGCGTCGAGCTCAACGAGGGCAACGTGGCGCGAATGGAGGCGCTCTCCGCCAAGGGCCTCGTCAGCGAGGTGCAGATGACGCGGCAGCGCGACCTGACCGAGACGGTGCGCGCCGAACTGATCGGCACCGAGGTCGCCCTCGCCGACGCCGAGACGGCGCTGGCCGAGGCCGAGGCCGCGCTCTCCGAGGCCGATCTCGCCTATCGGGAGGAGAACCTGAAGGCTCTCTATGTCGCGCTGCAGGAAGTGGAGCGCCTCTCGCTGCTGCTCGAGGAGGTCGAGGGTCGGGAGGGCCGGCTGATCGTCCGGGCGCCCGAAGCCGGAATCGTCCAGACCGCTGCCTACGGCGCTGCGGGCGAGGTGGTGCCGCCCGGCGGCGCGATGTTCGAGATCCTGCCGACGGACCAGCGCCTCGTCGCGATCATCCGCCTTTCGCCGGACGATATCGGCCATGTCGCGCCGGGCCAGGCCGTCGTCCTCAAGCCGACGACCTATGACGCGAGGCGCTATGGCGATCTCACCGGGCGGATCGAATCCATCTCCCCGACTTCGGTGACGCCGGATCAGAAGGAGCCCTATTTCCGCACCGTGGTCGCGCTCGATGACGACCATATCGGCTCCGGCGCCTTCCGCCGCCCGGTCCGCGCCGGCCTCGTCGTGAGCGCGGAGATCCAGACGGCGCGGCGCACCGTGCTGGAATATCTGCTGAAGCCCATCGAGCGGTCGCTCAATCACGCCATGACGGAGCGCTGAGCCGGTTCCATCGCGCCGCCCGCCATGCCAGACTCGGGCGAGGCGAGCGGCGGCGGAGCGATGCGCATGGAGCGGGTGGGACTTGAGGCGCCTGTCGGTCGCCTGCGCCGGGTTCTGGACGGAATCAGCGCGGCGCGCACGGAGCCGGAGACGCCGACCGAGGCCTTCGCTCTGGACGCGCTGGAGCGGCACAAGCGGGAGGGGATGGACCTCGCCTTCCGCGTCCGGCTCGGCGTCATGGGCGTCATCGCCGTGATGCTCGTCTTCATAGTCCCGCGGGAAGAGCTGCTCTTCTACCACGGCGTCGTCGCCCTCTTCGTCCTCATCGGCTGGGCGCAGCGGAGGGTCGCGCGCGTCGGCCGCTCCCGGGCGGAGCTGGCGCTGATCGTCTGCGACGTCGCGCTTCTGACGGCCACCTTCGTCGTCCCCGGCCCTTTCTCCGCTGCCGACTGGCCGGAGGCGATGCGCTATCGGTTCGAGGGGTTCAAGTATTTCTTCCTGTTCCTTGCGCTCGGCTGCCTCGCCTACACATGGCGCACGGTCTGGGCGATCGGCGTGATCGTCGCCCTCGCCTGGGGGCTGGGGCTGCTCGGCGTCGTGCTTCTGGGGGAGGAACGGGCCGACCTTACCGCGGCGGCGCAGGCGGCGTTCGGCCATGACCCCATGCTGCTCGACTTTCTCGATCCCTCCGATCCGATGGCCTTCCTCCGGGCGGAGGAGGTCGTCGTCCTCCTCCTCGTGGCGGCGACGCTGGCGTTCACCATGCGGCGCTATGGCCGGCTGGTTCTCGGGCAGGCCGCGGCGGAGCGGGAGCGGGCCAATCTCGCGCGCTACTTCTCGCCCAATGTCGTCGCCGCGCTTTCCCGTAACGACGATCCGCTGAAGGAGATCCGCACGCAGGACGTCGCGGTGCTCTTCGTCGACATCGTGGGCTTCACCGCCTTCGCCGCGAAGCGAACGCCGGTCGAGGCAATTTACGCGTTGCGGGACTTTCATCGGAGGATGGAGGCGGAGGTCTTCCGCCATGGCGGCACGCTCGACAAGTATCTCGGCGACGGGCTGATGGCGACCTTCGGAACCCCCGCCGCCGGCGAGGCTGACGCGACCCGCGCGCTCCGTTGCGCGCGGGCAATGATCGCCGCGATGAGCGTCTGGAACAGGGAGCGGGAGGCGGCGGGGGAGCCGGCGATCCGCGCAGGGTTCGGCCTTCACTACGGCCCCGCCGTGCTCGGCGATATCGGCGCGAACCGTCTGGAATTCGCGGTGATCGGCGATACTGTCAACGTCGCCAGCCGGGTCGAGGCGCTGACGCGCGAGCTTGGCGTGGAACTCGCGGCGACGGAGGCGCTCTGCGCGCAGGTGCAGGCGGAATCGGGGCCGGAAGAGGCGGCGCTGACCGGTCTCTCGCCGGGGGGCGAAGCTGCGATCCGCGGCGGCGAACGGCGCGTGGCGCTCCGGACGCTCGCCCGCGCATGAGGGGGAAGGCATGGATCTCGGACTGAAGGGCAAGCGCGCGGTCGTCACCGGCGCCTCCAAGGGAATAGGCTTCGGCGTCGCCGAGGCGCTGGCGGCGGAAGGCGCCGCGGTGACGCTCGTCGCGCGCGGCGGCGCGGGGCTCGACGCGGCGGTCGCCGCGCTTGTCGCGAAGGGCGCGGAGGCGCGGGGCGTGGCGATGGACCTTTCGGCGCGGGGGAGCGCGGAGGCGCTGCTGGCGGAGACAGGCGCGCCCGACATCCTCGTGAACAACGCCGGCGCCATCCCGGGCGGCGACATCGACGCGATCGACGAGGCGCGCTGGCGCGAGGCCTGGGAGCTGAAGGTCTTCGGCTATGTCAACCTCTCCCGCGCCTATCTCGCCGCGATGCGGGCCGCGGGCGGCGGCGTGATCCTCAACGTCACCGGCCTCGCGGCGGAGCGGCATGACTGGGGCTATGTGGCGGGGACGACGGGCAACGCCGCGCTCAACGCCTTCACGCGCGCGGTAGGCGGGGTCAGCATCGAATACGGCGTCCGCGTCCTCGCGGTTCAGCCCGGCCTGACGGAGACGGAGCGGCTGGCGACGCTGCTGAAGACCGCGCGGAAGGCCAAGACCGGCGCCGAGGACGGCTGGCGCGACGCGCTCGCCGCCAACCCGCTCGGGCGGGCGGCGACGGTGGCGGAAGTGGCGGACGTGGTCGCCTTCCTCGTCTCGGAGCGGGCCTCCTACATGTCCGGCACGGTGGTGACGGTGGACGGCGGCGCGGGGGCTAGGAACGGGAATTTCTCCCGCTGAGCGCCCGGCGCCGGCCCCGGCGCTTCCCATCGCGGCGGGGCTCGGTTAAGCCTCTCGGCATGAGCAAGCCGCCCCTCACCCTCCTCCTCGCCGCGCCGCGCGGCTTCTGCGCGGGCGTGGACCGGGCGATCAAGATCGTGGAGATGGCGCTCTCCAAATGGGGCGCGCCGGTCTATGTCCGGCACGAGATCGTCCACAACCGCTTCGTGGTGGACGGGCTCCGCGCGAAAGGCGCCGTCTTCGTCGAGGAGTTGGAGGAATGCCCGCCGGACCGGCCGGTGATCTTCTCCGCCCACGGCGTCCCGAAATCCGTGCCGGAAGAGGCGCGGCGGCGGGAGATGCTCTTCGTGGACGCGACCTGCCCGCTCGTCTCCAAGGTGCATATCGAGGCGGAGCGGCATCACCGGAACGGGCTCCAGATGGTCATGATCGGCCATGAGGGCCACCCGGAGACGGTGGGCACGATGGGCCAGCTGCCGGAGGGCGAGGTTCTGCTCGTCGAGACGGTCGAGGATGTCGCGCGCCTCGCGCCGCGGGACCCGGAGCGCCTCGCGTGGATCACGCAGACGACGCTCTCGGTGGACGACACGGCGGAGATCGTGGAGGCGCTGAAGGCGCGGTTCCCGGCCATTGTGGGCCCCCACAAGGAGGATATCTGCTACGCCACGACGAACCGCCAGGGCGCGGTGAAGGCGATGGCCCCGCGGATCGACGCGCTGGTCGTGATCGGCTCGACGAACTCCTCCAATTCCCAGCGGCTGGTCGAGGTCGGGCGGAAGGCCGGCTGCGGCTACGCCCAGCTCGCGCCGCGCGCCGCGGATATCGACTGGCGGGCGCTGGAGGGCGCGAAGGCGGTCGGCGTCACCGCCGGCGCCTCAGCCCCGGAAGTGCTGGTCGAGGAGGTGATCGACGCCTTCCGCGCGCGCTACGACGTGACGGTAGAGCTGGTGGAGACGGCCGTGGAGAATGTCGAGTTCCGCGCGCCGCGTATCCTGCGGGAGCCGGCGTGAGGGGGCCCGCCGGTCCGTCCTCGGGCCGGAGCGGGGGCAGGGGCGCATGAGCTTTGCGATCCCCCGCCCGGCTCTGCTGCTCGGCCTGGCCGGCTTGCTGCCCTTCCTCTACGCCGCCCTTGCGGGGCAGGAGCCGCGGCTGGAGCTCGATCTCGCGCCGGCGCTGCTGGTGGCGGAGGTCTATGGCCTCGTGATCTTCGCCTATATGAGCGGCGTCTTCTGGGGCTTCGCCGTGGCGGGGAAGAAGACGACGGGGGATGCGGGCTGGCGCTGGCTCGGCCTCGCCGTGGCGCCGGCGGTCGTCATGGTCCTCGCGCTTGTGGTGGAGCCGGGGCGGCAGGCGGACCTTCTGCTGATCGGCTTTCCGGCGCTTCTTCCCATCGATTTCCTCTTCCAGCGCGCGGGGCTCGCGCCGCGTTGGTGGCTTGCGCTGCGGCTCTTGCTGACGGCGGTGGTGACGGGCTGCCTCTGGCTCGCCGTCTCCGGGGCGGGGGAGGCGCTTTGATCCGCGCCGTGGTTTTCGACTGGGCGGGAACGCTCGTCGACCACGGCTCCCGCGCCCCGGCCCTCGCCTTCGTCGAGGCCTTCGCGCGCTTCGGTGTCGAGGCGACGGAGGCGGAGGCGCGCGCGCCGATGGGGCTTGAGAAGCGCGCGCATCTCCGCGCGATGCTGGCCGAAGCGTCGCTCCGGGCGCGCTGGGAGGCGGCGCAGGGCGAGGCCGGAGAGCAGGCCGTCGCCCGTCTCTACGAGGCCTTTGCCCCCCTCGCTGCGGAGATCGCGGCGCGGGAGGCGGCTCCGGTTCCGGGCGCGCCGGAAGCGTTGGCCAAGCTCCGGGCGCGGGGGCTGCGGATCGGCTCGACGACCGGCTATGCGCGGGAGATAATGGCCCATGTCATCCCCCGCGCGGCGGCGCTCGGCGTCTCGCCCGAGGTCGCGATCTGCGCCGACGAGGTGAAAGAGCCGCGCCCGGCGCCGGACATGATCCTCGCCGCGATGGCCGCCTTGGGCGTGGACGAGCCCGGCGCCGTCCTCGTCGTGGACGACAGCGCGCTGGGGATCGAGGCGGCGAAGGCCGCCGGGGCGCGGGCGCTTGGCGTCACGCTCTCGGGCAACGGCGCCGGGCTCTCCGCCGAGGCGCTCGCGGCGCTGGCGCCCGAGGCGCGCGCCGCGCTCCGCGACCGGGCGGCTGCCCCGCTCCTGGCAGCGGGGGCGGAGGCGGTTCTCGACTCGGTGGCCGACCTGCCCGCATGGCTGGAGGCGGAGACGTGAGCGACGACGAGGAGACGCTCGCCTTCTATGACCGGGAGGGCGCGGCCTATGCCGGCTGGTCGGCGCCCAAGGGCGAATACGCCTGGCTGGAGAAGTTCCTCTCGATGGCGCCGGAGGGGCGGCTCCTCGACTATGGCTGCGGCGGCGGCTGGGCGGCGAAGCGGATGCTGGATGCTGGCCGGAAGGTCGAGGCCTTCGACGGCTCCGCCGGCCTCGCCGCCGAGGCGTCGAAACTGACGGGCATAAACGTGAAGGTGATGCGCTTCGAAGGGTTCGACGCGGTGGCGCGCTATGCCGGGATCTGGGCCTCCTTCTGCCTCCTCCATGCGCCCCGCGCCGCGATGGCCGGAAATCTCGACCGCATCGCCCGCGCGCTCCGCCCCGGCGGGCTGCTCTATCTCGGCCTGAAGAAGGGGGAGGGCGAGGCGCGGGATTCGCTCGGCCGCTTCTATTCCTATTTCGGGCGGGAGGAGATCGAGCGCCTGCTCAAGGAGGCCGGCTTCCGCGACATCGACGTGCGGGAGAAGCGGGGCGGCGGCTATGACGGCGTGCCTGAGGAGGTGATGCACATCTTCTGCCGGAAGCCCGATGGCTGAATTCATCGCCTATACGGACGGCGCCTGCTCCGGCAATCCCGGCCCCGGCGGCTGGGGCGCGCTCCTCGTCGCGCGGAAGGACGGCGCGGTGGTGCGGGAGCGCGAGTTGAAGGGCGGGGAGGCGCACACGACCAATAACCGCATGGAGCTAATGGCCGCCATCGAGGCTCTGAACGCGCTCGGCAAGCCGACCGCGATCACGGTCGTCACCGATTCCAACTATGTGAAGGGCGGCGTCACGCAATGGATCCACGGCTGGAAGCGGAACGGCTGGAAGACGGCCGACAAGAAGCCGGTGAAGAACGAGGACCTCTGGCGCGCGCTCGACGCGGCGCAGGCCCGGCATTCCGTGACCTGGAAATGGGTCAAGGGCCATGCCGGGCATGAGGAGAACGAACGGGCCGACAGCCTCGCGCGCGCGGGCATGGAGCCCTACAAGCCGAAAAAAAAGGGAGACGCGCCATGAACTTCGATATCGCCGCCTTCGCCCGGCCAGAACTGGCCGAGAGCCCGCGCTGGAATGGCTTCCCGCCCTTCAACTTCGTCGGCGGGCATAATGACGAGGCTTCCGTGCCGGTAGAGGCGCTGCGCGCCGCGGCGGACGCGGTGCTGGGCCGGGAGGGGAGGACGCTCGGGACATACTTCCTGCAATCCGGTCCGCTCGGCTATCGCCCACTGCGGGAGTTCCTCGCCGCGAAGCTGAAGCGCGCGGCGGGGATGAGCGCTGACCCGGACGAGATCCTCCTCACCTCCGGCTCCCTCCAGGGGCTCGACCTCGTGAACGCGGCGATGCTGACGCCGGGGGACACGGTGATCGTCGAGGAATCGAATTACGGCGGCATCTTCCCCCGGCTCCAGCGCGCCGGGGCGCGGATGGTCACGATCCCGGTGGACGAGCAGGGCATGGACGTGGACGCCTTCGCCGCCGCGCTGGCGCGGCTGAAGGCGGACGGGGTGCGCCCGAAATTCCTCTACATCATCCCGACCGTCCACAACCCGACGGGGACGATCATGCCGCTCGATCGGCGCGAGCGGATCGTCGCGCTCTGCCGCGAGCACGGGCTGCCGATCTTCGAGGACGAATGCTATTCGGACCTGATCTGGTCCGGCGAACGCCCGCCCGCGCTCGCCGCGCTGGCGCCGGAGCGGACGGTCCATGTCGGCTCCTTCTCCAAGTCCATCGCCCCGGCGCTCCGTGTCGGCTATATCGTCGCGCCCTGGGCGATCCTCTCCCGCATTCTTTCGGCCAAGCATGACGCCGGCTCAGGCGCGCTCGAACAGATGGTGCTGGCGGAGTTCTGCGCCGCGCATTTCGACACGCATGTCGCGAAGCTTAACCGCGCGCTCGAGGCCAAGCTCGACGCGCTCATCGCCGCGCTGGATGAGCATTTCGGCGCCTCCGTCGAATTCTCCCGCCCGCCGGGCGGCATCTTCCTCTGGGTGAAGCTGCCTGAAGGGGTGGATTCCACCCGGCTGGCTGAGGTCGCCGCGGAGAAGGGCGTCGCCGTCAATCCGGGGCGCGAATGGTCGAAGGGAGGGGATGCGGGCCGGTGGATCCGCATCTGCTTCGCCAATCCGGGCCCCGAGACGATCCGGGAGGGGATCGGGCGGCTTGCGGACATCTGCCACGCCGAATTCGGGACGCCGGAGATCGGCGGGAACCGCCGCCGGACTTCTTGACGTTTCCGTGACAAAGCCCGACCTTTCGCAGCGCACAACAACGGAGGCCTCCATGACCCCCCGCCGCTTCCTCACCGCCCTGCTCGGCTCGGCCGCGTTCGCCGCGACGGCGGGCTCCGCAGCCGCCGAATATCGGCTCACCATCCTCCACATCAACGACCTCCACAGCCGGATCGAAGAGATTTCCCGCTTCGACGGCGCCTGCTCCGCCGAGGATTCGGCGGAGGGGAAATGCTTCGGCGGCGTCGCCCGCGTGAAGGCCTATCTCGACCAGCGCCGCGCCGCGCTCGAAGGCCAGAACGTGCTGACGCTGGACGCGGGGGACCAGTTTCAGGGCTCGCTCTTCTATTCGACCTACAAGGGAGCCGCCGCGCTCGAATTCATGAACGAAATGGGGTTCGACGCTATGGCCGTCGGGAACCATGAATTCGACGACGGGCCTCAGGTGCTCTCCGACTTCATCAAGGGCGCCGGATTCCCCGTCATCTCCGGCAACACCGACGTGAGCGCGGAGCCGCTCCTCGCCGGCCGGCTGCCGGGGCATGTCGTGGTGAACGTGGGCGGGGAGCAGATCGGGATCATCTCCGTCCTCGCCACCGACACGGACGAGACTTCCTCCCCCGGCCCGAACGTGAAGTTCCGCGACGAGATCGACTATCTGACCGGCGAGGTCGCCATTCTCGAAGCCAAGGGCGTGGACAAGATCATCGCGCTGACCCATGTCGGCTACAAGCGCGACCTGGAGATCGCCGCCGCCGTGCCGGGGATCGACGTGATCGTGGGCGGGCACAGCCACACCTATCTCTCCGCCTCCGACCCGGCGCGCGAAGGCGCCTATCCGACCTGGGTCAGCGGCCCGTTCGGCGCGCTGGTGCCGGTGGTTCAGGCCTACGCCTATTCAAAGTATGTCGGCGAACTTACGGTGGAGTTCGACGACCGCGGCAACGTGATCTTCGCCGAGGGCGACACGAAGCTGCTCGACGCCTCCGTCGCGCCCGACCCGGTCATCGCCGCGCGGGTGGCGGAGCTCGGCGGGCCGATCGAGGCGCTGAAGAACAAGGTGGTGGCCGAGACGGCCGCGCCCATCGACGGGGACCGTTCGAGCTGCCGCGCGAAGGAATGCGAGATGGGCGTCCTCGTCGCCGAGGCGATGCTGGACAAGACCGCCGCTCAGGGCGTGACCATCGCGATCCAGAACGGCGGCGGCCTCCGCGCCTCCATCGACGCCGGGCCGGTGACGATGGGCGAGGTGCTGACGGTGCTTCCGTTCCAGAACACCATCGCGACGATGAAGCTGAAAGGCGCGGACATCGTGGCGGCGCTGGAGAACGGCGTCAGCAAGGTCGAGGAAGGGGCGGGTCGCTTCCCGCAGCCTGCCGGGCTGCGCTATTCCTTCGATCCGGCGGCCGAGCCTGGCGCCCGGATCACCGGCGTCGAGGTCATGGCGGGGGGCGCCTGGGCGCCGATCGACCCGGAGGCGATCTACGGCGTCGTCACGAACAACTATATGCGCCAGGGCGGGGACGGCTACGCCAGCTTCCGCGACGCGGCCATCGACCCCTACGATTACGGCCCGAATCTAGAGGAGGCGGTGGCGGCCTATCTCGCCGCCAACTCGCCCTACACGCCCGCGCTCCGCGGCAATGTCGTGATCGGCGCGAGCCTGACGGGCGGCGCCGCGACGGCGGCGGCTCCCGTAGCCGCGCCGGCGGCGGAGGCTGCGATGAGCTATGTCGTTCAGAAGGGCGACACGCTCTGGGCCATCGCCCGCGCCAAGCTCGGGGACCCGACGCTCTACACGAAGATCATGGAGGCGAACGGGCTTTCCGAGGGCGCGATCCTCGCCGTCGGGCAGGAGCTAATGCTGCCGAAGTGACAGCTCGGGCCTGACAGGAGGGCGCGCCGGCGAGGCGCGCCCTTTTTCTTTGCAAACCGCGCCGCTAGCCTCCCCCCCATGTGCGGACGCTTCGCCCTCACCCTCCCGCATTACGCGGTCGCCCGGCTCTTCGACGCGGCGCCGGACCCGTCGCTCATGGCGCGTGGGCCGCGCTGGAACATCTGCCCGACACAGGAGGTGGAGGCGGTCGTCTCCGAGGATGGCGCCCGGCGGATGGCGCGGATGCGCTGGGGCTTCATCCCGCGCTGGTACAAGGCGCCGAACGATGGCCCGCTGCTGATCAACGCCCGCTCCGAGACCATCGCGGAGAAGCCCGCCTTCGCGGAGGCGGCGCGGGAGACGCGGTGCCTGATCCCCGCCTCGGGCTTCTACGAATGGCGGACGGAGGGGAAGGCGAAGACGCCGTTCTGGCTCCACCCGGCAGCGGCCGACCATGTCGCTTTCGCCGGCGTATGGCGGGAGTGGGCGGGGCCGGAGGGGCTCCGCCTCACCACCGTCGCCATCGTGACCACCGCGGCGAACGAGGCGCTTTCGGCGATCCATCACCGCCTGCCGCTCGTCGTCGCGCCGGAGGACCGGGCGCTCTGGCTCGGTGAGGCGGGGAAGGGCGCGGCGCGGCTCATGAGCCCCCCGGCGGAAGACTTCTGGGCTTTCCACGAGGTCGGCCCGGAGGTGAACCGCGCGAAGGCCGACGGCCCGGCGCTGACCGAACCCGCCGCCCGCCTCGTCTGATCTTGCCCGCGCCGCTGCGCGCCGCCATGTTCGCCTGGGGTCGCGGAGACGGCCCGATACAGGGAGGCCCGCATGTATCCGCTCGACCTGAAGGAGGCGCTTTGCCCTGCGCAAGGCGACATGGACGTGCTCGACGCCACCGTCGGCGCCCTCCTCCGCGCCGCCGCCGCCGAAAGGCCGGACGCGCCCGCGCTGCTGGAGATCGGGATGGACGGCCGGCCGGGCCGGAGCTGGACCTATGGCGCGCTGCTGGTGGATGCGGAGCGCCTTGCGCTCGCGCTTTCGAGCCGCTTCGCGCCGGGGGAGCGGATCGTCGTCTGGTCCCCGAATTCGCCCGAATGGCTGCTGGTTGAATACGCCTGCGCGCTGGCGGGGATCACGCTCGTCACCGCCAATCCCTCCTACCAGGTGCAGGAATTGCGCTATGTGCTGGAGAAATCCGGCGCCGCCGCGCTCTTCCTCGTCGCGGAATTCCGTGGCAACCCGATGGCCCGGATCGGGGCGGAGGCGGCTTCCGGCCTCCCCGCCCTGCGCGAGATCACGGACATGGAGGACGAGGCCCAGCTCCACGTCCGCGGCCCCCGGGCGCCGGGCTTCCACGAGGCGAGGCCGGAGGACGAAGCGCAGCTCCAGTTCACCTCTGGCACCACCGGCGTCCCGAAGGGCGCGCGGCTCCACCATCGCGGTCTCGTCACCAACGCGCGGTTCTATGCGGGCCGCGCCGGGGTGCGGGAGGGGGCGGCATGGTCCTGCTTCATGCCGATGTTTCACACCGCGGGCTGCGGGATGACCGCGCTCGGCGCGTTGCAGACCTTCGGACGGATCGTGATGTTCCGCGCCTTCGATCCGAACGCGATCCTCGATCGGGTGGAGGCGGACCGGATCGAGCTTCTGGGCGGCGTGCCGACCATGATCTTCGCCATGCTCGAGGCGCAGGCGCAGCGCCCGCGGGACGTATCCTCCCTCCGCATGATCGTCTCCGGCGGCTCTATGGTCGCGCCCGAGCTTGTGCGCCGGGCGAAGGCCGGCTTCGGCTGCGGGGTGATGACGGTCTATGGCCAGACAGAGACATCACCCGTCGTCACCCAGCACTGGCCGGAAGACAGCCTGGAGGACGTGACCTCCAGCGTCGGCCAGCCCCTGCCGCAGACGGCCATCTCCATCCGCCGGATGGAGGACAATTCGGTCGCCGCCATCGACGAGCAGGGGGAGATCTGCATCCACGGCTATTGCCGCATGCTCGGCTATGACGGCGACGAGGCGGCGACGGCGAAGACGATCGACGCGGAGGGATGGCTCCATACCGGCGATCTGGGCGCGATGGACCGCCGCGGTTATGTCCGCGTCACAGGCCGGGTGAAGGAGATGATCATCCGCGGCGGGGAGAACCTTTTCCCCGTGGAGATCGAGAACGCGCTCCTCGAACACCCCGCCGTCGCCGAGGTCGCGGTCGTCGGCCTCCCCGATGAGAAATGGGGGGAGATCGTCGCCGCCGCGATCCGCTTCGCGCCGGGGCCGGCCGTAGATGCGGAGACGCTCCGCGCCCATTGCCGCGCCCGCCTCTCGCCGCAGAAGACGCCTTCCGTCTGGCGCGTGGCGACCGGTTTTCCGCTCACGGGCTCCGGCAAGGTGAAGCGCTTCGCGCTTCGGGACGAGATTCTGGCTGGCAAGCTCGCGGAGCTCTGAGGTCAGAGCCTCAGCGCGATGTAGCGCACCGTCTTGCCACGGCCTTCGAGAAAGGCCTCGCCCACCGTCTCGAAGCCGAAGCGGGCATGGAAGGCGTCGCTCTCCGGGTTCGGCGGGTCGCTGTTGATCTCAGCCGCGATGAGCGGAACGCCCCTCGCGCCGGCGAAAGCGATGAGGTCGCGATAGAGCGCGGCGGCGAGACCTAGGCGGCGATGCGTCGCCGCCGTCGCCACGCGGTCCACATAGAGGAAACGGTCGAACCGTGCGCGATGCCAGAGGAAGTTCGGGCTCGCGTAGTCCCCCGCCTCCCCGAAGGCGAGGAGGAAGGCGCCGCCATCCGCCGCGCGGGCGTAGTCCGCCCGCGCCAGATGCGCCGCCATCTCCGCCTCGCTCATCGGCGAAAGCTCAAGCTCGTGCGCCCGGTTGAGGGCGTGGACCCAGGGCAGGTCTTCAACCCCGATATCCCGGATCACCGGGCCCAAAGGCCCCGCTCCTTCATCAGCGTCCCGAGATCGGCCTCGGGCCGCGCGCCTACATGGCTGATGACCTCGCCCGCAGCGACGCAGCCCATCGACGCGCAATGCGCGAGATCCCGCCCCTGCGCGAGCCCGGCAAGGAAGCCGGCGGCGAAGAGGTCCCCCGCCCCGGTCGCGTCCACCACCTTCGTCGCCGCGGTCGGCACATGGGAGCGGCCCGAGGGCGTGACGACATGGGCGCCGCGGGCGCCGACCGTCACCGCCGCGATCTCCACGTCGCCGGAGACGCGCGCCATCGCGGTTTCGAGATCGTCGGTCTCGTAGAGCGCCATCAGCTCGTGCTCGTTGGCGAAGAGGAGGTCGGTATGGTCCGCGATCAGCTTGCGGAAGGCGTCGCGGTGCCGGTTCACGCAGAACGGGTCGGAAAGCGTGATGGAGACGCGCCCACCCGCGCCCTTCGTCGCGCGGATCGCCTTGTCGAAGGCGGCGACGGAGGCCGCGCCGTCGAAGCGGTAGCCCTCGAGATAGAGCCAGGCCGCGCCGGCGCACATTTCCGGGTCCACATCGTCCGGCCCGAGGCTCTCGGAAACGCCGAGATAGGTCGACATCGAGCGCTCGCCGTCCGGCGTCACCAGCACCATGCAGCGGCCCGTCTCATGCTCTGCGAGCGATTTCGGCGCGAGCGGCGTTTCATAGACGGCGCCCATCGCCCGCAGGTCATGCGCAAAGATCGCGCCGAGCTGGTCGTCCTTCACCTTGCCGACATAGGCGGTGCGGGCGCCGAGCATGGCGAGCCCGGCGATTGTGTTCGCCGCGGAGCCGCCGGAGATTTCCTGCGCCGGGCCCATCGCGCCATAAAGCTCCACCGCGCGGGCGGCGTCGATCAACTGCATGATCCCCTTCTCGATCCCCGTCTCGGCAAGGAACGCGTCCTCGCAATGGCTGAGCACGTCCACGAGCGCGTTACCGACGCCCACCACGTCATAGGTTTTCACGTCGTCTTCTCCTCGAACTGGCAAAGGTCGGAAATCAGGCAATCCGCGCAGCGGGGCTTTCGCGCAGTGCAGATGTAGCGGCCGTGCAGGATCATCCAGTGATGCGCGTGGCGCTGGTATTCTGCGGGCACGCGATCCTCGATCGCGCGCTCTACGGCGACGACGTCCCGCCCCGGCGCGAGGCCGGCGCGGTTGCCGAGGCGGAAGATATGCGTGTCCACCGCCTGCGCCGGCAGGCCCCACCACATGTTGAGGACGACATTCGCCGTCTTCCGCCCGACGCCGGGCAGGGATTGCAGCGCCTCCCGGCTCGAAGGCACCTCCCCGCCGTATTCCTCCACGAGGATGCGGGAAAGCTTCATCACGTTCTTCGCCTTGTTGCGGAAGAGCCCGATGGTCTTGATGAAGTCGATCAGCCGCTCCTCCCCCAGCGCCAGCATCTTCTCCGGCGTGTCGGCGACGGCGAAGAGCGGCCCGGTCGCCTTGTTCACGCCCTTGTCCGTCGCCTGCGCCGAGAGTGCGACGGCGACGAGGAGCGTGTAGGCGTTGAGGTGATGCAACTCGCCCTTCGGCTCCGCCTCCGCGGCCGCGAACCGGCGGAAGGCTTCGCGGATTTCGGCATAGGTCATCGGGCGCAGCATGGCCGGCTTATGGCAAGCGGGCGGGCGGCGCGCAATGGCGCGCCCCGCCCCGTCCCGCCGGGGCTTTGCCTCCCCCTCCGATCTCGGCTAAGGGACGCGCCGATGAGAAGGACGGACGGGGCCCATGAAATTCACGCTCAACTGGCTGAAGGACCATCTGGAGACCGAGGCGCCGCTTGACGAGATCGTCGCGGCGCTCACCGATCTCGGGCTGGAGGTGGACGGGGTTGAAGACCCCGCCCGCGCCCTCGGCGCCTTCACCATCGCCCGCGTGATCGAGGCGAAGCCGCACCCGGATGCGGACCGGTTGCGCCTCTGCCGCGTCGAGACGAAGCCGGAAGGGCCTTCCGGCCCCTCGGTCGAGGTGCAGGTCGTTTGCGGCGCGCCCAACGCGCGCACCGGCCTCGTCGGCGTCTTCGCCGCGCCGGGAACGCATGTGCCGGGCACCGGCGTCGACCTGAAGAAGGGCGTTATCCGCGGCGTCGAATCGAACGGGATGCTCTGCTCCGAGCGGGAGCTGATGCTCTCGGAAGACCATGACGGGATCATCGACCTGCCGGCGGACGCGCCGCTCGGCGCCCGCTATATCGACTGGGCGGGGCTCAACGACCCCGTCATCGAGATCAAGATCACGCCGAACCGGCCCGACGCGCTCGGCGTCGCCGGAATCGCCCGCGATCTCGCGGCGCGCGGTCTCGGGCGGCTGATCGAGAAACCGGTCGCGCCCGTTCCGGGCGCCTTCCCCTGTCCGCTCGCGGTGACCATCGAGCCGAATGCCCTTCCCCTTGCCCCCGTCTTCTGCGGGCGGCTCATTCGCGGGGTGAGGAACGGCCCGTCGCCGGACTGGATGCAGCGCCGGCTCCGCGCCATCGGTCTCCGCCCGATCTCGGCGCTGGTCGATATCACCAACTACCTGACCTATGACCGGAACCGCCCGCTCCATGTCTTCGACGCGGACAAGGTGAAGGGCGCGCTCCGCGTTCACCGCGCCGCTGGCGGCGAGACGATCGTTGCGCTCGACGACCGGGAATATGCGCTGGGGGCCGGGATGCTGGCCATCTCCGACGACGAGGGCGTCGAGAGCATCGCGGGGATCATGGGCGGCGCCGCGACAGGCTGTACGGAGGAGACGGTAAACGTCTTCGTCGAAAGCGCCTGGTGGGACCCGGTGACCATCGCCGCGGCCGGTCGCCGGCTGAAGATCAATTCGGACGCCCGCTACCGCTTCGAGCGCGGCGCTGACCCGGAGTTCACCCCGCCGGGCCTCGAACTCGCGACGCGGATGATCCTCGATCTCTGCGGCGGCGAGCCTTCGGAGGCGGTCACGGCCGGCGCCGTGCCGGATCATGCCCGCGCTTATCCGCTGAACCCCGCCCGCGCCGCCTCGCTCGTCGGGATGGACATTCCGGCGGCGGAGCAAGTCCGCATCCTCGCCGCGCTCGGCTTCGCCGCGGAGCCCGAGAGCGCGGGCTATCGCGTCTCCGTCCCCTCCTGGCGGCCCGACGTGAAGGGGGAGGCGGACCTCGTGGAGGAGGTGGCGCGCATCGTCTCCCTCTCCCGCCTCGTCTCGAAGCCGATGAGCCGGCCCGCCGGCGTCGCCGGCGCCGTGCTGACCCCGATGCAGAAGCGCACGGCGCGCGCCCGCCGCCGCCTCGCCGCGGCGGGCCTCAACGAATGCGTCACCTATTCCTTCGTCTCGTCGAAGGAGGCCGCGCTCTTCGGCGGCGGCGACGCGCTCCGGAAGCTTGAAAACCCGATCTCCTCGGAGCTTTCCGACATGCGCCCCTCGCCGATCCCCGGCCTCCTCGCCGCGGCGGCGCGGAACCAGGCGCGGGGCTTCGCCGATCTCGGCCTCTTCGAGGTCGGCGCCGAGTATTTCGGCCCCGAACCGGAGCAGCAGCGCGAGGTCGCCGCGATTCTCCGCGTCGGCCATACCGCGCCGCGGGACTGGTCAGGCGCCCGCCGCCCGGTGGACATGATGGACGCGAAGGCGGACGCCGAGGCCGCGCTCGCCGCCATCGGCGCCCCGGTCGAGCGCCTCGGCGCGGCGCGCGAGGCGCCGGATTTCTTCCATCCGGGCCGCTCCGCCGCGCTGAAGCTCGGGCCGAAATCGGTGCTCGCGGTCTTCGGGGAACTGCACCCGAAAGTTCTTAAGGCGCTCGACGTGAAGGGCCCCGCCGTCGCCGCCATCGTCTATCTGGCGGAAGCGCCCTTCCCGAAGGCCAAGGGCCGCACCCGCCCGGCGCTCGCCCTCCCCGCCTACCAGGCGGTGGAGCGCGATTTCGCCTTCGTCGTCGATGCGCGCTGCGAGGCGGAGACGATCCTCCGCGCCGCGAAAGGAGCCGACAAGACCCTGATCGAGAGCGCGAGCGTCTTCGACGTCTTCGCCGGCCCGGCGGCGGAGGCGCAGATGGGCGCCGGGCGGAAATCCGTCGCCATCGCCGTGCGCCTCCAGCCGTTGACCGCGACGCTGACGGAGGCGGAGATCGAGGCCGTCTCCGCCCGCATCGTCGCCGCGGTCGAAAAAGCGACGGGCGGCGCCCTCCGCGCCTGATCCCGGACCCGATCCCGCCTTCCGCCCGCCGCAATCCGCGCTATTAACCACTGCGCGGCGAGGGGCCGCTGACAGGCGAGAGGGAGAGAGCGAATGCTCAGGGAGTTTCAGGAATTCGCCATGAAGGGCAACGTGCTCGACATGGCGGTCGGCATCATCATCGGCGCGGCCTTCACGACCATCGTGACGACGCTGGTGAACGGCATCTTCATGCCCGTCGTCGGCTATGTGACCGGCGGCGTGGACTTCTCCGACATCTTCACCGTGCTCGGCGATGGCGAATACGCCTCGCTCAAGGCGGCGACGGACGCCGGCGCGGCGGTGATCCAGTGGGGCGTCTTCGCCAACTCGGTCATCTCCTTCCTCATCGTCGCCTGGATCCTCTTCCTCATCATCCGCACCATGAACCGGGCGAAGGATGCGCTGGTGAAGAAGGAAGCCGCCGCCGCGCCCGCCCCCTCCGGGCCGACGCAGGAGGAGCTTCTGGCGGAGATCAGGGACCTTCTGGCCAAGCGCGCCTGAGGGCTTCCCTTTTCCGCTGCGCCGTCGCACCTTCCCGGCCAAACCGACAAGACGGGGGAGACGATGGCGCAGCCGCTCGAGAAACCAGACCTTCCAGCGCGCTTCGCGTCCTTTGCGGATTTTCGCCTCGGCGCGAAGCGGCGCATCCCGCATTTCGCCTTCGAATATCTCGACGGCGGCATCGGGCGGGATGTGGGCCTCGCGCGGAACTATTCATCGCTCGACCGGGTGCTGCTGACGCCCCGGACCATCGACGAGGGGACCCCGCCCGAAACCGCGCTGGACCTGCTAGGGGAGCGTTGGACCTATCCGTTCGGCGTCGCCCCTGTTGGCATGGGAGGGCTCTTCCACCCAGAGAGCGCGCCGGCGCTGGCGAAGCGGTCGGCGAAGCTCGGCACGCCCTTCTGCCTCTCCTTCGTCGCTTCGCATTCGGTGGAGACGATCATCTCCGCCATGGGCCGCGCGCCCTGGCACCAGTTCTACTGGCCGCGGCCCGACGACGTTCAGAACGACATCCTCGCGCGGATGAAGGCGCTCGGCGTCACGGTCATCATGCCGACGCTGGACATTCCTGGCCACCAGTGGCGGGAGCGGACGATCCGCGCCGGCGTCGCCGCGAAGCCCTCGCCCTGGGTCACGGTCCGGGACGTCGCGCCGAAGCCGCTCTGGGCGTATGAGACGCTGAAATACGGCAAGCCGGGCCTGCCGAACATCCAGACCTATTCGGGCGGCGGACCGGCGGAGGCGGAGATGTTCCTCCTCCAGAACTGCATCCGCCCCATCGGCCCCGAGGAGATCCGCCGCCTGCGCGACAAGTGGGACGGGAAGATCGTCGTGAAGGGCGTGATGGCGCCCGAGGATGCGGAGGATTTCGTGAAGGTCGGGGTGGACGGGATCGTCGTCTCCAACCATGGCGGCCGCCAGCTCGACGCCGCGCCGGGCACGCCCGAAATGCTGCCGCCCATCGTGGAGGCGGTGGGGGGCAAGACGGCGATCCTCGCCGATGGCGGGGTGCGGGATGGGATGGACGTGCTCCGCCTCCTCGCGCTCGGCGCGGATTTCGTCATGGTCGGCCGGATGCCGTATTTCGCCTGCGCCGCCATGGGCGCCCGCGGCGCCGCCTCGCTCGATCTTCTCGCCATGCAGGTCCGCACCGTGATGGCGCAGCTCGGCGTCCGCAACGTCGAGGAGCTGCGGCGGCTGAAGGTCGAGGTCAGCTGAGCCGTCAGCCGTGCGGGCCGTCTTGCGGCCCGCATTCGGCATTTTCTATTCCGGCTTGCCGAAGCCCCCCCCGGTAGGCGTCGTGACGATCACCGCCTCGCCCGCCTTCAGTACGGTCTCGTCGCAGCCCTTCAGCTCCTCGACCGCGCCGGAAAGCCGGCGCACCTCGGTCTTGCCGAGCGCGCCGTCCTCCCCGCCGAAGAGGCCCTTCGGTCGAACCGTGCGGTGGGAGGAGAGGATCGCCATGCGCATCTCCTCGAGGAAACGGAGCGTCCGCTTCGTGCCGCCGCCGGCGCTCCACCTGCCGCGCCCGCCGGAGCCGCGGCGGATGTGGAAATCCTCCAGCAGCACGGGGAAGCGATGCTCCAGCACCTCGGGGTCGGTCAGCCGCGAATTGGTCATGTGGACCTGCGCGGCGTCCGTGCCGTCGAACCCGTCCCCGGCGGGCGTGCCGGAGCAGATCGTCTCGTAATACTGGTAGCGGTCGTCGCCGAAGGTGAGGTTGTTCATCGTCCCCTGGCTCGCCGCCATCGCGCCGAGCGCGGCGAAGAGCGTGTTGGTGACGTGCTGCGAGGTCTCCACGTTCCCGGCCACCACCGCGGCGGGATATTCGGGGCGGAGCATCGAGCCCTCGGGGATCACGATCTCGATGGGCCGGAGGCATCCGGCGTTCATCGGGATGTCCCCCGCCACCATGACGCGGAAGCAGTAGAGCACCGCGGCGCGGGTGACGGGCTCGGGCGCGTTGAAATTCGTCGCCTGCTGCGGGCTCGTGCCGGTGAAGTCCACCTTCGCCGTCCGCGCCGTCTTGTCGACCGTGATGCGGACGCGGATGCGCGCGCCCTGGTCGGTCACCGTCTCCGCCTCTGAGTCGTGCAGCGCGTCGATCACGCGGCGGACGCTTTCCGCGGCGTTGTCCTGCACATGGCCCATATACGCCTGTACCGTCTCCAGCCCGAAATGGGCGACCATGCGGCGAAGCTCCCGCACCCCCTTCTCGTTCGCGGCGATCTGCGCCTTCAGGTCGGCGACGTTCTGGTGAACGTTGCGGACGGGCCAGGGATGGTCCGTCAGCAGGGTCTTCAGCTCCGCCTCGCGGAAGCGGCCCCGGTCCACGATCTTGAAATTGTCGAAGAGGACGCCCTCCTCGTTCACGTTTGTCGCCAGCGGCGTCATCGAGCCGGGGGCCGAGCCGCCGACATCGGCGTGATGCCCGCGCGAGGCGACGTAGAAGAGGATCGTCTCGCCCTTCTCGTCGAAGACGGGGGAGACGACGGTGATGTCCGGCAGATGCGTCCCGCCGTTATAGGGGGCGTTGAGCGCATAGACGTCCCCCGGCTTCATGCCCGGGTTCTGCGCGATGATCGTCTCCACGGAGCGATCCATCGAGCCGAGATGCACCGGCATATGCGGCGCATTGGCGACGAGCGCGCCCGTCCCGTCGAAGACGGCGCAGGAGAAATCCACCCGCTCCTTGATGTTCACGGAATAGGCGGTGTTCTGGAGCGTGACGCCCATCTGCTCTGCGATGGACATGAAGAGGTTGTTGAAGACCTCCAGCATCACCGGGTCCGCCTCCGTGCCGAGCGCATGGGCCTTCGGCAGCGCCTCCACCCGGCGGAGCACGATGTGATCCAGCTCCGTCACCTCGGCCCGCCAGCCGGGCTCCACCACGATGGTCTGGTGCGGCTCCACGATCAGCGCGGGGCCGGCGACGCGGCAGCCGGGCTTCATGCCGGTGCGGTCCGCGTGGATCGCCGCCTTCCGCCAGGCGCCCTCGGTGAAGATCTCCGCCTCCGCCTCGGCCTCGCGCTCATGCGCGGGGGCGTCATGGCGCGGCTCCTCGATCTCCGCGGCGCCGCCGACGGCCTCCACCTCGACCGCTTCGATCACCACGGGCTTGTCGTCGAAGGCGAAGCCGAACTGCGCCTTGTGCGCCGCCTCGAAGGCCGCGCGCATCTCCGCCTCCGTCCCGAGCGGGACGGGCAGGGGCGTGTCCGTCCCGTCATAGCGGAGATGGAGGCGGGGATGGACCGTCACCGCATCGGCGGCGACGCCCTGGCCCTCCACCTCCTCCCGCACGGCGGCGCCGAGCGTCTCCGCCAGCGCCACCGCCTCGGGGAGCGCCGCGTCGAGTCGCTTCGCGACCGCTTGCGTGCGCGTCGCGCGGATGTCCGCGAGGCCCATGCCATAGGCGGATAGGACGCCCGAATGCGGGTGGATCAGCACTGTCTTCATGCCGAGCGCATCCGCCACGCGGCAGGCGTGCTGCCCGCCCGCGCCGCCGAAACAGGCGAGCGCATAGCCCGAAACGTCATGGCCCTGCTGCACGCTGATCTTCTTGATCGCGTTCGCCATGTTCTCCACGGCGATCGCGATGAAGCCCTCGGCGACCTCCTCGGGCCTCCGCCCGTCCCCGATCTCCTCGGCCAGCGCGGCGAATTTCGCGCGCACGGTCTCCACATCGAGCCGCTCGTCCTGGTTCGGTCCGAAGATGGCCGGGAAGTTTTCCGGCCGGAGCTTGCCGACCATCACGTTCGCGTCCGTCACGGCGAGCGGCCCGCCGCGGCGATAGCAGGCGGGGCCAGGATTGGCGCCCGCGCTGTCCGGCCCGACCTTGAAGCGCCCGTCCGCGAAATGGAGGATCGAGCCGCCGCCGGCGGCGACGGTGTGAATCCGCATCATCGGCGCCCGCATCCGCACGCCCGCCACTTCCGTCTCGAAAGCGCGCTCGTATTCGCCGGCAAAGTGGCTGACATCGGTGGAGGTGCCGCCCATGTCGAAGCCGATGATCCGCCCCTCGCCGGCCATCGCCGCCGTCTCGACCGCGCCGACGACGCCGCCCGCCGGGCCGGAAAGGATCGCGTCCTTGCCCTGGAACAGCTCCGCCGCGGTGAGCCCGCCGGAGGACTGCATGAACATCAGGCGCGCGCCGCTGTCGCCCTCGGAATTCAGGAGCCGCGCCACGCGCTCGACATAGCGGCGGAGAATGGGGGAGAGATAGGCGTCCACCACCGTCGTGTCGCCGCGCCCCACGAGCTTCATGAGGGGGGAGACCTCGTGGCTGACGCTGACCTGCGCGAAGCCCGCCTCCCGCGCCGCCTCTGCGACGATGCGCTCATGCTCCGGATGGGCCCAGGCGTGCATCAGGACGATGGCGCAGGCGTCGATCCCGCTCTCCCGCGCCGTCTTCAGGTCGGCGAGGATCGCCGCCCTGTCCGGCGCGCGCTCCACAATCCCGTCGGCGCGGACGCGCTCGTCGATCTCGACGACGGCCTCGTAGAGCAGTTCGGGCTTGATGACCTTCTTGGCGAAGATGTCGGGCCGCGCCTGATAGCCGATCTCCAGCGCGTCCCGGAATCCCTTGGTGATGACGAGTAGAGTCCGGTCCCCCTTCCGCTCGAGGAGGGCGTTGGTGGCGACAGTGGTGCCCATCTTCACCGCGGCGATCCGCTCGGAGGGGATCGGCGCGCCGGGTTCGAGGGAGAGGAGGTCCCGGATGCCCTGCACCGCCGCGTCCTCATAGGCTTCCGGGTTCTCGGAGAGGAGCTTGTGCGCGCGGATCTCGCCCTCGGGGCTCCGCGCCACGATGTCGGTGAAGGTGCCGCCCCGGTCGATCCAGAATTCCCACTTCGCCCGCCCAGCGCCGCCGTCAGCCATGCCGAATCCTCCTGTAGCGCCGCGCATCCCGTCACGACGGCGAGCCGACGTCAACATTTTATTGACAAAATGTCGACGTCATGGCCCGATCATTCCATGACAGAGCGCGAAAGAGCAGCCCCTCCCGGCCCCGTCGTCTCCTCCGCCCATCTCGCCTCCGGCGCGATGCCGGAGCTTTCGGAACTCGAATTCGGGCTCATCATGTGCTCGAACGCCTTCAACCGCTGGACGGCGCGCTGTATGGCCGCAGCGGGGGAGATCGGGCTTTCCCCGCTTGAGGTGCTCTGCCTCCACGCTGTGAACCATCGCGGTCGGGCGAAGCGGCTGGCCGACATCTGCCTCGTGATGAACATCGAGGACACGCATCTCGTCTCCTACGCGCTGAAGAAGCTGGAGGGGCGCGGGCTTGTGAAGTCGGGCCGCGCGGGGAAGGAGAAGACGGTCGCGATCACCGCGGCGGGCGAGGAGGCCTGCCTCGCCTACCGCGCGATCCGGGAGGCGGCGCTGGTGCGCGCGGTGAAGGAGATGGGGGTGGACGGCCCGCAGGTCTCCCGCCTCGCCGCGCTCCTCCGCGCGCTTTCGGGGCAGTACGACCAGGCGGCGCGGGCGGCGGCAAGCCTCTGACGTCGGCCCAAGGGCGCCGGCGCGGATCAGCGGAACCGCTCCGGGCGCGCCTCGCGAATCGCCGTCTTGACCGCCAGAAGATGCTCGGCAAGGCGCCGGCAATCCTCCTGCATCGGAGCCGACCGGCGCCAGATCAGCGCGATCTCGTGAAAGGCCTCGGGGTGATCGACGCGGCGCACGAGGAAATCCGGGTCGCGCACCGCCTCCGCCAGCGCATAGAGGGAGGGGAGGACGGCGATCCCCGCCCCCATCACCGCCATCTGCCGCACCGCGTCGAGGCTGGAGCCCTGATAGTCGCGGCTCACATAGGTTCCGGCTGCCGCAGCGAGTCGCTCGACGATCTCTGAAAGGCGGAATTCGGGGCTGAGCGAAAGCAGCGGCCGGCCCGCCAGTTCCCCGGCCGAGACCGGCCCTGTCGAGGCCGAGAGCGGGTCCTCCGCGGCTGCGCATACCCAGAGCGACTCCGCGAAGAGCGCGAAGCTGGTGAAGGTCGGGTCGCCCGTCGGCGCGCCGATCACGACATCGAGCCGCCCCTCGCGCAACATGTCCAGAAGCGCCGTCGTCGAACCCTCTTCCACGAAGAGGCGGAGCCCGGGATAGAGCCGGTGGAGCAGACGGTTGACGCTCGGCATGAAATAGGCGCCGATCGAAGGCAGGACGCCGATCGAAAGACGGTCGCCGAAGAGGCCCCCCACATTGCGCGCCGAGGCCCGGAACTCCCGAATTTCGCTCAGGATCGTCCGGGCGCGCGGCAGCAGCCTTTCGCCCGCCGCGGTGAGCGTGACGCGGCGGGATGTGCGCTCGATCAGGGCGACGCCGAGCTCCTCCTCCATCGTCGCGAGCTGCTTCGAAAGGCTCGGCTGGCTGACGGCCAGCGCGGAGGCCGCCTTGCCGAAGGACCGGTGTTCCGCGACCGCGACGAAGTACTGGAGTTGCCGGAAGGTCGGGCGGGCAGGTCCATCTCGATCCATGCCTTCAGGCTATCGAAATGCGAAGATAAATCAATTGGCAGGATCGATCTTCCGCGCCCATCTCGCCGCAATGGCGCGCCGCGTCGCCAGAAACCGATGGAGAAAGACGATGTTCAAGACCGCCGCACTCACCGCCGGCCTCGCCGTCCTCGCGACTGCGGGCGCGCTTCATGCTTCGCCCTTGACGCCCGAGAGGGTCACGGCGCTGAAGACCGCCTGGGGCGAGGGCATCGTGAAGATCGGCTCGGTCCATACGGCGGGCGGCGACTATCAAGCCGCTGCGCGCGAGCATATCGAGACCTTCTACGCCTATGGCGTCAGCGAGGTCCTCTTCAAGCCGACCCTTGCGAGCGAGGACCAGTTCCGCGGCTCGTTCGACGAGGCGCTGTCCTACTTCGTCGGCGGCGATATCGCTGAGGACAAGGGCTTCGCCATCGCCCCCTACACGGCGGTCCGCTGGGAGAACGAGGGCACGACGATCGTGGGCGACGTCGCGTTCTCGATGGGCAACTACTACTTCACGAAGACGGACGGTTCCGAAGTGAAGGTCGAATATACGTTCGGGATCAGGCAGATGGAAAACGGGGAGCTGAAGATCGTGCTCCATCATTCCTCCCTGCCTTTCGCCGCCGGCTGACCGGGCGGGCCGGAACGCGCACTCCGGGCTGGCGATGGAGCCCGGAGCGCCTGCATCTCCCGGTGGACCGCGGCGAGCCTCCGGGGCTTGACCCGGATCAAGGCGCCGGCGGGCGCGGCCCGCGATCCTTTTCCCGTTGGAACGACCCTCGGGAAAAGGAGGAGAAGATGGTCGAATCGACACAACCCGCCGGCTTCTGGCCTTCGCTCTACGAGCCGCTCCGCGCCGCGGGGCGGAAGGTGGCGGACTGGTTCGCCCCCGCCTCGGACGCGTCCGGCGTGAAGGACGGCTATGTCGTCAACATCGAGCTGCCCGGCGTGAAGCCGGAGGAGATCGAGGTCTCGGTCCACGGCGATACGCTGATCGTGAAGGGCGAGAAGCGCGCGGAGCGGGAGGAGACGAAGGAGGAGGGCGGGCGGACCTGGTTTTTCTCGGAGCGGACCTACGGCGCCTTCCAGCGCAGCTTCCGCCTTCCGCCTGACGCGGACCCGGAGAAGATCGCTGCGACCGCGAAGGACGGCGTCCTGACGCTCACCGTGGCGAAGGCCGCCCCCGCTGCCCCGGCGCAGCGTAAGATCGAGATCAGGAGCCTCTGAGCCGCTTGCAATCCGCGTCGCGGCGCCGCCTCCTTCCGCAAAACGGAGGGAGGCGGCGATGGCGCTTGATCGTGAGGAATATTCGCTGGCGGGGGGCGTCCCGCCCATCAGCCACTATACGGATGCGGTGCGCTTCGGCGACACGCTCTACATTTCCGGCCTCGCGCCGCTCGACGCCGACCTGAAGGTGGTGAGCGACGACGTGGTGGAGCAGACGCGGAATCTCTTCGAACAGATGAAGAAGATCCTGGCCATGGCGGGCGCGGATTTCCGCAACGTCCTCCGCGTCACCGTCTATCTGACGGACGTGAACGACCGGACGAAGATCAACCCGGTTCGCCAGGAATATTTCGGCCAGACGCGCCCGGCGAGCACGCTGATCGAGGTATCCGCCCTCGCCATTCCGGGCATGAAGGTGGAGATCGAGGCGATCGTCGGGCTGGAGCGTTAGAGCGGCCGGCATTCCGGGCGGCAGAGGGCGACGACGGGCCCCTCGGCCGCATCGAGCGCCGCGCGCGCGGCGCCGCCATGGCGCGGGCAGGCCGAAACCGGCGCGCGGGCCGCGTCTCGCCGGGCGAGTTCGAGGTAGGCGGGGTCCAGCCCTGCGCCGTGGATCACCGTTCCGGCGGCCTGAAGGCGCTCCACGTCCCGCAGCGTGAAGAGGTCTGGCGCCGCGGGGACGGGTATGAACGTGATCGCGGCATCTCCGCCCTCCGGCGCGCCTCCCGCTGCGATGGCGGCCTCGATCATCTCGGCGGCCTCGGCCTCCCGCCCCTCTTCCCAGGCCCGCCACGGCGCGCCGGTCAGCGCCCAGTTCCAGAAGCGCCGCCGCGCCGGGCCCGCCGGCACCGCCTCCGCCACCTCCCGCCAGCCGCGCGCCATCGCGACGAAGGGGCCGAGGCGGGGGGAGAGCGCGACCTCCAGCATCGTCTTGATGCGCCGGCCGAGCACCGGCGCCGCGCCCTCCGTGCCGATGGCGACCACCACCGGGTCCCGGTCCACCAGCGCGGGGAAGATCATGTCGCAATCCGCCGGCCGGTCCACGACGTTCACCAGAGCGCCCGCCGCCCGCGCAGCCGCCGCCGCCCGCCCGTCCAGCGCCTCATCCTCCGTCGCGACGAAGACATAGGCGGCGCCGGCAAGCGCCGCCTCGTCCAGCGCCGCCTGAACATGCGCCGCCCGCCCCGCGGCGACATGCGCGGCGAGTTCGGGGGCGAGCGCCTCCGCCATCAGCGTCAGTCGCGCCTCCGTCCGCACGAGGAGGCGCATCTTCTGCGCCGCCTGCTCCCCCCCGCCGACGACCACGACAGGGCGCGAGGCCATGTCGAGGAACATCGGAAACCAGCGCATTCAGTCCCGTCCGCGGGCGAGGTCGCGCGCGGTGACGACCCGCTTCTGGAACAGCCATACGCCGACCGCGACGGCGAGGCCGATCGCATCCGTCAGCAGCCCGCTCTTGATCATCGCCATCGCCGCCAGCGCCATGACGAGGCGGAAGACGATGTTGAGCGGACCCTGGAACCAGCCGACGATCGCGCAGGCGAGGAGGAACACGCCGCCGAGCGCCGTCGCCGTCGAATGCAGGATCTCATACCACTCCCCCTGCATGATGAGGGCGGGGGAGGCGAAGAACATGAAGGGCACTATGAAGGCCGCGAGGCCGATCTTGAAGCTCTCCACACTCGTCCGCATCGGGTCCGACCCGGCGATGGCCGAGCCGGCATAGGCGGCGAGCGCGACGGGCGGCGTGATCGCGGACATCACTGCGAAGTAGAAGATGAAGAAATGCGCGACGAGCGGCTCGATCCCCATCCGCACCAACCCGGGCGCGATCACGCTGGCCGCGACGGCGTAGGCCGCCGTCGTCGGCATCCCCATGCCGAGGATGATGGCGACGAGCATGGAGAAGAAGAGCGCGACGAACTGGTTCTCTCCCGCCACGGAAAGGAGGAGAGAGGCGAAGCGCGTCCCCACCCCGGTCAGCGCGATGACGCCGACGATGACGCCCGCCGCGGCGCAGACGGCGACGAGCTGGAGCGACATGCGCGCGGCGAGCTCGAAGGCGTAGAGGATCGCCCGCGGCCCCATCCTGTAGGGCGTCAGCCAACTCACCACCGCCGCAGCGGCCATGGCGAGCGTGCCGGCGCGGATCACCGAATAGCCGGCGAAGAGCGCGCCGATCAGGATGACGATCGGGATGAAGAGGAAGGCCTGCCTCGCCAGCTTGCCGAATTCCGGCAGCTCGGAGCGCGGAAGGCCGCGCATGTTCCTTTTCACCGCCTCGAGATCGACGACGAAATAGACACAGGCGAAGTAGATCAGCGCCGGGATGATCGCTGCGATGACGATCTCGGCATAGGGGATCGCCGTGATCTCCGCCATGATGAAGGCGCCCGCGCCCATGATCGGCGGCATGATCTGCCCGCCGGAGGAGGCCGCGGCCTCCACCGCCGCGGCGGTCTGCGGCCGGTAGCCGACCTTCTTCATCAGAGGGATCGTCAGCGAGCCGGTGGCCACGACATTGCCCGCCGAGGTGCCGTTGATCATGCCCATCAGGCCCGAGCCGAAGACGGCGACCTTCGCCGGACCGCCCCGCGCCCCGCCCGCCGCGGCGAAGGCGAAGTTGACGAAATACTCGCCGACCTTGCTCGCCTGCAGGAAGGCCGCGAAGGCGACGAAGAGGATGATGTAGGTTGAGGAGATCGCCGTCGTCGGCCCGAGGATGCCGTTGTCGGTGTAGATGAACGCGAAGAACCGCGCCGGGTCATAGCCCCTGTGCGCCAGAACCCCCGGCAGCCACGGCCCGACAAAGGCGTAGGCGATGAAGACGGCCACGATGACGACGAGCGCCAGCCCCGCGAGCCGGCGCGTCAGTTCGAGGATGAGCGCGATCCCGGCGATGGAGGCCCACATGTCGTTCGGATGGGGAAAGACCTGCGCGCGCACCCGCAGGAACTCGGCGTGGGCGATGATGTAGGTCCCCACCGTCACCGCCGCGACGGCGAGCACGACATCGACGGCGGCGAGGCGCCCTCGCGCGCCAGGCTTCTCCATCCAGGCGGCCACGATGGCGAGCGCGGTTCCCGCCGCAAGCGGCCAGCCGAAGGTCGCGACCATCTTCGCCGGGGGGGAGCCGGTGACGACGAGATCGCCTGTCGCCACGCCCAGCCATATCTGCCCGAAGGCGAGCGCGACGAGCAGCGCTGCGGGGCCGGTCAGGAGCCACTGGCCCATCCCCTCCGGCGCCGTTTGGTCCGCCGAAAAGCTGCGCGAGGCGTGGATGAGGAAGCCGAGCGCGAGCCCGCCCGCGACATGAATCAGACGATAGCGCCAGGGCTCGGTGAGGTCGATGGACGGGATGCCGAGAAGGTCCGTGATCCGGTCGTGCACCCCGTTCATCGCGGCGATGTGGAAGACGGTGTAGATCACGCAGAATGTCGCGATCGCGAGTCCGAGCCGGCCGGTCAGGACGCGCTGGTTGCCGGCGAGAACCTCCTCGTCCACGCCCTTTGCGATGAGAGGCTCGGATGCGGGCGCGCCTGCGCCGCTCTGCGCTAACGTCATCGGTCATTCATCCCTGTTGGAGGCGTCGGCTGCGCCCGGCCTTGTTTTGGGCGACCGTAGCGCAAAAGGGCCGGAGCGCATAGCGCGCCCCGGCCCCTGAAAGGTTCAGGCCCGGATCAGCCCTTGAGGTTGTCCGGAACGGCGATCCCCTTCTCTTCGAGATACCGCACCGCGCCCGGGTGGAACGGCAGGAAGGAGTTGTTGACCCAGTTCTGCAGCAGCGTCGCCTTGGCGGCGGCGTGGATCTGCACCATGCGGTCATTGTTCTCCATCACCAGCTTGGTGATCTCGTAGGCGAGGCTCTCCGGCACGTCCTTGTGCGCGATGGCGAAGTTCCACATCGCGACGGAAGCCTGATCCTCGGTCTGCCCGGTATAGGTGTTCGCCGGGATCGTGAAGTTGGAGACCTCGGGGAAGGCTTCGAGGATCTTGGCGTGCTCCTCCGGCGTGAAGCCGAGGAAGGTCACGTCCGCCTCGGCCGCGAGCTGGGAGAAGGCGCCCGTCGGAAGGCCCGCGGCGAAGGCGAAGACGTCCACGAGGCCGTCCTTCAGCTGGCCCGCCGTATCCGCAGCGCCGGCGTTGGAGACGGTGGCGGAGACGCCCAGCGCCTCGAGGAAACGCGGCCAGTAGGTGCCGGGCGTGCCGCCCGCGGGGCCGACGCCGACGCGCTTGCCGCCCATCTCGGAAACCGAGTTGATCCCGGAGGATTTCAGCGTCACCGCATGGAACGGCGTCTCGTACATGGGGAAAAGCGCGCGCACGTCCTTGTGCTCCAGCCCGGGCGCAAGCTCGCTCTTGCCGGTCCAGGCCGCATACATCGGGCCCATCGTGACCATGCCGAGCTGGACCTGGTTGGTCTGCACAAGCGTCGCGTTCTGCACCGGCCCGCCCGTCACCTCGCCGGAGACGTTCACGCCGAGCGCTTCGGAGATATAGGCCGCGAGGCCGTTGCCGTAGACGAAATAGACGCCGCCCTGGCTCGCCGTGCCGATGGCCATGTCCGTGGGCCAGCCCGTCCGGTCCTGCGCCTGCGCCGCGCCGGCGGCGATGAGGGCGCCGAGCGCGAGCCCGGCTCCGAATTTCCTGAGCATATGTGTCTCCCTGACGTTGTTCGCACGATTATGTTCGCGCCGGCGCGGAACATAGGGGGGGAGCGGCGGGGCGGCAACGGGATTCGGCTCGGGGCGGTTCAGCGCCTTTCGCCGTTCCGGTCGCGCTCATGGCGCGCCATGCCGGGGAAGGGCGGAAGCCATGGTTCGCGCCGTATCGTCCAGAGCTCGTAGGTCGGCCGGAAGGCGCCCGGCTCGTCCAGCGCCCCGAGATGCACCTCGATCTCGCCCTCCGAGCGGGAGAAGACGGAGGAGCCGCAGACCGGGCAGAAGGCGCGCCCCCTGAACGCCCGCACCTCCCCGGAAACCGTCACCGCCCCCTCCGGAAAGATCGCGGAGGCGTGGAAGAGCGCGCCGTGATGCTTCCGGCAATCGAGGCAATGGCAGAGCCCGACGCGCAGGGGCCGCCCCGCCGCCGTGATCCGCACCGCTCCGCAGAGGCAACCGCCCGTGACCCGCTCCAAGCTCATATCGCCCGCCCCGCGCCCTCCCACCATTTCGCGCGTAGCCGGCGCTTGAAGATCTTGCCCGAATCCTCCCGCGGCAGCGCGTCGTGGAACTCGAAGACGCGCGGATGCTTCATCCGCGCCAGCCGGCCCTCCAGAAACGCCCGGATCGCGGCCTCGTCAGCCGCCGCGCCCGGCGCAGGCTGGACCGCGGCGACGATCATCTCCCCGAACTCCTCGTGCGGCGCGCCGAAGACGGCGACATCCGCCACCAGCGGGCATTCGATCAGCGCGGCCTCGATCTCCGCGGGGAAGATGTTCGCCCCGCCGGAGATGATCATGTCCTTCTTCCGGTCGGAGATGAAGAGAAACCCCTCCGCATCCACATGGCCGAGATCGCCGACCGAGACGTGGCCGTGCGCCTCCTCCTTCGCGTCCGGTTCGTTCGAATAGTCGAACCCGCCGAAGGCCTCCATCCGCGCGAAGATGCGCCCCGTCTCGCCCGGCGGCAGCACCCGCCCGGCCTCGTTGAGGATCAGCAGCGTCCCCCCCAGCGCCATGCGCCCCGCCGTGCCGGGCCGCGCCAGCGCGTCCTCCGGCCCGGCCATTGTCATGAAGCCGATCTCGGAGGCGCCATAGCTCTCCCAGATCACGGGGCCCCACCACTCGATCATCGCGGCCTTCAGCGCATGGGGGAAAGGCGAGCCGGTGGAGACGGAGAACTCGATGGAGGAAAGGTCGTGCATCGCCCGCGCCGCCTCCGGGAGCTTCAGGAGGCGGGAGAACATGGTCGGCACGGCGTAGAGATGCGTTGCCTTCCGCTCGGCGATGGTGGCGAGGAACCTTTCGGGCTCGAACCGCGGCAGAACCGTCACCTCGTTGTCCCCCATCGCAAGCGCCATCGAGGTCAGCGTCGAGGGCGCGGAATGGTAGAGCGGCGCGGCGGTGAGGAAGCGCCCGCCGGGCCGCATCCGCATCATCCCCGTCGCCGCGCGGCGCAGAACGTCCGCGAAGTCGCCGCCCGCCGGCGCGATGCGGCGGATGCCCTTCGGCCGACCCGTCGAGCCCGACGTATAGCGAAGCGGCGGCCGCTGCGGTCGCGGCGCCAGGAGCGGCTCCGAAGTCTCCCGCAGCGCCGCCCATTCCGGCAGGTCGGGCCGCGCCGCCGACGCCTCTGCGCTCACGCCATAAGCGGCGCGGATCGCCGGGCCAGGCGTCACGGCGATGACCCGCTCCGGCCGCGCCTCCGCCAGCAGCGGCAGGAGGTCCCGATGCGCGACGACGACCTTCGCCCGGCAATCGGCGAGAATCTCCGCCGCCTCCCGCGCCGCCCCATGCCAGTTGAGCGCGCAGAGCGAGGCGCCGGCCATCGCGACGGCGCGCATGAGTTCGAGCTGCGCGAGATCGTTCCGCATCAGGAGCGCGACGACGTCACCCGGCTCCACCCCCATCGCCGCCAGCGCGCCCGCGCCCTTCGCGCCGCGGCGCTCCAGCTCGTCGCGGCCGATCCGGCCGTCCGCATCCCCGACCGTGACCATCCCCGCCCCTTCGTCTTTGACTCTTCCGTCGCTTCGACTATAAGCCCGCGTCCGCGGCGCTTACACCCCTGGAGGATCGCCGCGCTGGATAGGAGAACATCATGGCTGACATGCCGATCATCGAGGCCCGGGCGCGGGCCGACGCGGGCAAAGGGGCCGCCCGCCAGACGCGCCGCGACGGGTACGTCCCCGCCGTGATCTACGGCGGCGGGCAGGCGCCCGAAACCATCGCGATCAAGGACAACGTCCTGATGCGGCACCTGAAGGCGGGCAAGTTCAAGTCCACCCTTCTCAACGTGAAGGTGGACGGGCGGGACAACCGCGTGATCTGCCGCGAGGTGCAGCGCGACGTCGTGAAGGACCTGCCGATCCACGCGGACTTCCTGCGCCTTTCCGAGCGGAGCCGGATCAACCTCTACATCCCCGTCGAGTTCGTCGGGCATGAGACCTGCCCAGGCCTCCGCGCCGGCGGCGTCGTGACCGTCGTGCGGCAGGAGGTCGAGCTGAAGGTGACCGCGGGCGACATCCCGGAGAAGCTGGTCGCGAACCTCTCCGGCAAGAAGATCGGCGACGTCATCACGATCAGCCAGATCGAGCTGCCGAAGGGCACGACGCCGACGATCACCGGGCGCGACTTCGTGATCGCGAACATCGCCGCCCCGGCCGGCCTCATCGCCGCGGACGAAGAGGAGGAGGCGGAGGAGGCGTAAGCCTTCCCCGCCCCTGAGACGGACCGCGCCGCCCGGCTCCCGGGCGGCGCTTCGCTTTCGGGAGGGCGCGCATGAAACTCCTCGTAGGCCTCGGCAATCCCGGCGCGCGCTACGCCCGCACGCGCCACAACATCGGCTTCATGGCGCTGGACCGGATCGCGGAGGCGCATGGCTTCTCCCCGTGGCGGAAGAAGCATCAGGGCGAGGTCGCCGAAGGCCGGCTCGGAGACGTGCGGGCCCTCCTCCTGAAGCCGCAGACCTTCATGAACCTCTCCGGCCAGTCGGTACGCGAGGCCGCGCGCTTCCTGAAGATCGAGCCGGCGGAGATCATCGTCTTCCATGACGAGATCGACCTCGCGCCCGGGAAATGCCGGGTGAAGCATGGCGGCGGCCATGCCGGCCATAACGGCCTCCGCTCGATCCACCAGCATATCGGCCCCGAATACGCCCGCGTCCGCCTCGGCGTCGGCCATCCGGGGCGGAAGGAGGAGGTGGCGAACTACGTCCTCCTCGACTTCGCGAAGGCGGAGGAGGGCTGGCTCGACGACGTGCTGCGGGGCTGCGCCGACGGCGCGCCGGCCCTCGCGGCCGGCGACGACGCCGGCTTCATGAACGCCGTGGCGCTCCGCGCCGCGCCGCAGCGCCCGAAGCCGCCGAAAGCGGAGGCGCCGAAGCCGGAGCCCGCGCCGGAGACGAAACCGGAGCCGCCCGAAAACCCTTTGTCCCGCCTCCTCGACCGGTTCCGCAAATGACCGAGAGACTGGACGCCACCGGCCTCCTCTGCCCGCTTCCAGTCCTGAAGGCGCGCAAACGCCTCGCGACGATGCCCCCCGGCGCCGTGCTCGAAGTGCTGGCGGACGACCCGGCGGCGGTGGTCGACATGCCCCATTTCTGCGCGGAGCAGGGGCACGAGTTGCTGTCGCAGGAGGCGGGGCAGGGCGGGGCGCTGGTCTATCGGATCAGGCGGGGCGGATAGGCCCCCTATTCCTTCTTCCTCGACTTCAAGAACGCCTCGCACGGGTCCCCCCGGTCGAACGGCTCCGTATAGATCACCGCATCGAACGGCGCGCCGCCCTCCAGCAAAGCCGGGTCCGCGCCTTCCGGTATCTCGATGAGCCCGACAGAAAACACCTTCACCTCCGGCGCGGCGCGGCCGAGATAGAGCGGCGAGCCCCGGTCCGTCCGCGCATGGCCGTTGCCGGTGATGAAGACGACGGGCCGCCGCCCAGCCTCGTGGAGCCTGAGCGCGGCATCCGCGAAGGCCGCGTCGCGGAGCTGCTGCGCCTCGACCATGCCGGGCAGAATCGCGGTGGGGAGGGCGCCGCAATGCGCCTCATCCTGCTCGCGGATCATGTCCTTCGCCACATCGTCCGGCAGCCGCTCGTCGAGCCGGTAGCGGGCGAGCGCCTCGCCCCCCGCCTTCGCCGCGCCTTCCTGCGCGCTCCGCATTAGAACCTCGCGCGGCACGCCGCCGCCGGCGATCCACGCTCCGGGCGCGGCCTCGAAGATCGGCGCGTACATCGCCCAGTCCGGCCAGCCGGAATTCGCCCAGTCCAGCGCCTCCTCGAGACTCTCCCCAAGGTCGCGGGCGTTGTTCGCCGCATCCTCCTTCTCCTGCGGGATCATCTCGAAGGCGAGGCCGCCGGGCGCAAGCGCCGCGGTGAGCCGCGCCTGCCATTCGTGATGTCGCGGATTGTCATGCCGCTCACCCAGAATGGCGATGTCGGCGCCTTTCAGGAGCGCGATCAGCCCGGCCTCGTCCAGCGACTCCCCGCCGGCGCAGATCGCGCCGGGCGCAGGGGCGCAGGGTGCGGCGAAAACGGTTGCTGGAGCGGCGAGAACGGCGAGGAGGAGGAGCGCGGCGCGGGTCATGATCGGGGAGATAGGCGGAAATCGCGAAAGGCGAAACCATGGGGGAGATTCATCAAGGCTCCTGCCTCTGCGGCGGGGTGAGATACGAGGTCAGGGGGCCGCTCCGCCCCGTCGTCGCCTGCCATTGCAGCCAATGCCGCAAGACGACCGGCCATCATGTGGCGGCGACCGGCGCGCCGGCCGAGGCGCTGACGATGACGGCGTCGGAGACGCTCGCCTGGTATCGCTCCTCCCCGGCGGCGGAGCGCGGCTTCTGCGCCCGCTGCGGCTCCAACCTCTTCTGGCGGAAGGACGGGTCGAGCCGCATCTCGATCTGGGCCGGAACGCTCGACGGGCCGACCGGGCTCACGATCGAGCGTCACATCTTCGCCGCATCCAAGGGCGATTACTACGAAATCGCCCCCGGCGCGCTCGTCTTTCCGGAATCGGACTGACGCGGGCGGCGGAGGCGCCTATATTCGCCGGGCGGCGCCGCGCCGCCCCGGGAGAGCCTGACGTGAAGACCGCCGCCTACCTCGTCCTTGTCCTGACCGTCGCGATGACCTCCTGCGCCGCGCTGGTCGCGGAGCCCGTCGCGCTTCTGGCGACCTTCGCCCGATGAGCGGGGCGCGGCGTTTCGGCGGGGCGCATTCGCCGGGCGGGGCGCCTTTGGGCGAGAGCCGCGGCGGCTTCTCCGGCCTCCGCCTCAAATGGTTCTCCTTCCGCGTGCTCGGCCTCCGCCTCGCGCCGACGCCGCTCATCTTCTCGGCGATCTGGGGCATGGCGACCGCCGACCTCTTCCAGATCCTCTGGTCCGCCGGCGGCTGGGCCGCGCTCATGCTCGCGGCAAAGCTGACGGGCGACGGGATGAAGGCGCAGGACGCCTATGACGAGCGCATCGTCGCCCGCCCGCCCGCTTTTCCGCGGAAGCTGACCGCGGCGGCGCTCACGGCGCTCGCCGTCGGCGCGGTCGCCTTCCTCTCCGGCGCCGCCGCGGCGCCGCTCGCGCTTTTCTACGCCGCGGTCGCCGGGGCTGCACATGTGCTCGCCTTCGGCCCCGATCCGATGCGCGCCAAGGGCGGCGCCGGGATCACGCCGGTCGATCTCGACCGGGTGGCCGCGAAGCTCGAAGAGGCGGAGCGCGTGGTGGAGGAGACGGCGAAGGCCGCCGCCACGCTCCGCGACCGGGCGCTGGAGGCGCGGATCGACCGGCTCGCCTACGCCGCGCGCGACATCCTGAAGGAGATCGCGGAGGATCCGCGGGACATGGCCCGCGCCCGCCGCTTCCTCTCCGTCCACCTTGTCGGCCTCCGCGACGCCACCTTGCAATACGCCAACGCAAGCGCGAAAGGCGCGACCGACGGCCTCCGCGGCCCCTACGAGTCCCTGCTCGCCGATCTGGAGGGCAGCTTCGCCAAGACGCGGGAGAGCCTGATGGCGGAGGACCAGTCCGCGCTGGAGATCGAGATCGAGGTCCTCCGGGGCCGCCTGCAACAGGAAGGCGCGCGCTGACGCGCCGGAACGAGGAGAGAGAGATGAGCGAGATCCGCGCCAGGGCAGAAGCCGCGCTGAAGGACGCCGAGGCCGTCACCGCCGCCCTCCTGCCGCAGCCCGCCGCCGACATCGTGGTGGCGGACAGGATGACGCCGGAGGAGCGCGCGCGGGTGGAAACGGTGATCGGCCAGCTCGACATGAATGACAGCCAGTCGATCATCAAGTTCGGCTCCGCCGCGCAGACCGAGCTTCAGACCATCTCCGCCGCCATGCTCGACGGCGTCAGGAACAAGGATGTCGGCCCCGCCGGCGCCTCCCTCCGCGAGATGGTCACCAACATCCGCGGCTTCGACGCGGACGAGCTGGACCCGAACCGCAAGCAGAGCTTCTTCGAGCGGCTATTCGGCAAGGCCCGGCCCGTGGCCGAGTTCATCGCGAAGTACGAAAACGTGCGTGGCCAGATCGACCGCATATCGGACGAGCTCCTCGCCCATGAGACTGTCCTGCTGAAAGACATCAAGGCGCTGGACCGGCTCTATGAATCGAGCCTCGCCTTCTACAACGACCTCGCGCTCTTCATCGCCGCCGGCGAGGAAAAGCTGCGCCGGCTCGACGAGGAGGAGATCCCGGCGAAGGAGGCCGAGGTGAAGGCCGCGCCGGAGGATGAGGGCGTGATGAAGGCGCAGGAGCTGCGCGACCTCCGCGCCGCCCGCGACGATCTCGAGCGCCGGGTGCATGACCTCCGCCTCACACGGCAGGTCACCATGCAGTCCCTCCCCTCGATCCGGCTGGTGCAGGAGAACGACAAGAGCCTCGTCAACAAGATCAACTCTACCCTCGTGAACACCGTCCCCCTCTGGGAGACGCAGCTGGCGCAGGCCGTGACGATCTTCCGCTCGCGCGAGGCGGCGGAGACGGTGAAGCAGGCGACGGACCTCACCAACGAGCTCCTGAAGAAGAACGCCGCCAACCTGAAGGACGCGAACGCCGAGGTGCGCCGGCAGATGGAGCGCGGCGTCTTCGACATCGAGGCGGTGAAGGAGGCGAACGCGACGCTGATCGCCACGATCGAGGAAAGCCTCCAGATCGCGGACGAGGGCAAGGCCCGCCGCGCCGCGGCGGAGGACGAATTGCGGAAGATGGAGGGCGAGCTGAAATCCGCCCTCTCCGCCGCCCGCGCGCCTCGCCCCGCCGCCGGGCCGGCCGCCTGACGATGCGCGCCGCCTGGCTCCTCTCCCTCCCCCTCCTCGCCGGATGCGCCGGCGGGGATGCGGCGCTCTATCGCGACTACGCCGCGCTCCTCGCCGCCGACGGGGGATTGCGGGAGGAGACGGCGCCGGCGGACGCGCCCTACACCAACGCCGACCTCGCCACGAATTTCGAGCGCATCGCGCTCAACCGTGAATACCGGCGGGAGGGCGAGGCGCTCCTGCAGGAGCGGACCGCGACGCGCCTCAGCCGCTGGGACGAGCCGGTGCGCTGGCGCCTCGTGGGCCAGGGGGCGACGGCGGAGGACCGGTCGGAATACCGCGCCCTCTCCTCCCGCCTCTCCGCGATCACCGGGCTCGACCTTGGGGAGACGCGGGCGGAGGAGCCGAACCTCTCCATCCTCATCCTCGGACCGGAGGAGCGGCGCGTCTTCCTCTCCGCGCTGGAGGCGGACGGGGCGTCCGCGCGCATGCCGCTCGTCGCCCGCTGGGTGCGGGATGTCGCCTATCCCTGCATCGGGCAGGTCGGCTATGGCGACGCCGCGAGCGGGCGGATCACCGGGGCGATGATCTTCATCAAGGCGGAGCTGCAGGGCCTCCTGCGCCGCTCCTGCATCCATGAGGAATTCGCGCAGACGCTCGGCCTGATGAACGACGATGACGACGTGCGCCCCTCGATCTTCAACGACGACCAGGAATTCGCGCTTCTGACCGAGCATGACGAATATCTTCTCCGCATCCTCTATGACGAGCGCCTCCGGCCCGGCATGGAGGCGGCGGAGGCGGCGCCGATCGTCGCGGCGATCATCGACGAGATGCGGCCCGAAGGGCGGGGAGGGCTGAGATGAGCCTCTGGGACAAGCTGACCGGCGAATTCATCGACGTCATCGAATGGACGGACGACACGCGGGACACGATGGTCTGGCGCTTCGAGCGCCACGGGAACGAGATCAAGTACGGCGCGAAGCTGACCGTGCGGGAGGGGCAGGCGGCCCTCTTCGTCCATGAGGGGCAGCTGGCGGACGTGTTCCAGCCCGGGCTCTACATGCTCGAGACGAACAACATGCCGGTGATGACGACGCTCCGGCACTGGGAC
>JAUIDE010000153.1 GCA_030429105.1 Alphaproteobacteria bacterium | reverse complement strand
CGCGGGGCTCGCCGCGCTCGCGCTCTTCGTCGTGCTTCTTCTGATCGCGCTGCTTCTCGCTGGGGTCTCGCAGGCGCTGGCGATGTTCGACGGGTTCTATCGCGCCGGCGCGCTCGTCTTCGGCGGCGGCCATGTCGTCCTCCCGCTGCTGGAGGCGGAGACGGTGGCGACGGGCTGGGTGAGCCGGGAAGATTTCCTCGCCGGCTATGGCGCGGCGCAGGCGGTTCCCGGCCCGCTCTTCACCTTCGCGGCCTGGCTCGGCGCCGTTTCGGGGCCCGCGCCGAACGGGGCGGCGGGGGCGGCGCTGGCGCTTTTCGCCCTCTTTCTTCCGGGCTTCCTCCTCCTTGTCGGCGTGCTGCCCTTCTGGGAGCGCCTCCGCGCCCAGGCCTCCGCCCGCTCCGCGATGCAGGGCGCGAACGCGGCCGTCGTCGGCGTGCTCGGCGCGGCGCTCTACGATCCGGTCTTCACCGGCTCGGTCGGCTCGATGGCCGAGTTCGCGCTGGCGCTGCTCTGCTTCGTCCTCCTCGTCGCCTGGCGCGCCTCGCCGCTCGCGGTCGTCGCGCTCGCGGCGGCTGCGGGCGCCGGGCTGGCCGGGGCGGGATTGTGAAGCGCTGCGCCTTCCGCGCTTGACCCGGCCCTCACGCCGCGGAAACTCGCGGCCCTGAGGCGAGGACAGGCGATGGACGAAGGCAAGGCGGTCGAAGAGCTGACGGAGGAGGAGGCCGCGGCGGCGCTCGCCGCCCTCGCGGCGGAGATCGCGCGGCATGACCGCGCCTATCACCTCGAGGACGCGCCGGAGATCGACGATGCCGCCTATGACGCGCTCCGCCGCCGCAACGCGGCGATCGAGGCGCGGTTTCCGGCTCTGGTGCGGGAGGACAGCCCCTCCCGCCGCGTCGGCTCCGCGCCCTCGGAGGCCTTCGCCAAGGCGCGGCACGAAGTCCCCATGCTTTCCCTCTCCAACGTCTTTTCGGCGGAGGAAGCGGCGGAGTTCGACGCGCGCGTCCGCCGCTTCCTCGGCCTCGCGCCCGAAGCGCCGCTCGCCTACACCGCCGAGCCGAAGATAGACGGCCTCTCCCTCTCCCTCCGCTACGAATCGGGCCGCCTTGCGGTCGCCGCCACCCGCGGCGACGGGGAGATCGGCGAGACGGTGACGCGGAACGCCCTCACCCTCGCGGATATTCCAGAGCGGATCGAGAACGCCCCCGCGCTCCTCGAAGTCAGGGGCGAGGTCTACATGAGCCATGCCGATTTCGCTGCGCTCAACGCGCGCATGGCGGAAGCGGGGGCCAAGACCTTCGCCAACCCGCGCAACGCCGCCGCCGGAAGCCTCCGCCAGCTCGACCCGGAGATCACCGCCTCCCGCCCGCTACGCTTCTTCGCCTACGCTTGGGGCGCCGCCTCCGAGCCGCTGGCGGAGACGCAGTTCGAGGCCGTGGAGCGCCTCGGCGCCTTCGGCTTCCCCGTAAACCCGATGATGAAGCGTTGCGAGAGCGTCGAGGCGCTTCTCGCCCATTACCGGGAGATCGAATCGCGCCGCGCCACGCTCGGCTATGACATCGACGGCGTCGTCTACAAGGTGGACGATCTTGCGCTCCAGGCCCGGCTCGGCTTCCGCTCCAACAACCCGCGCTGGGCGACGGCGCACAAGTTCGCGGCGGAAAAGGCGGAGACGGTGCTTGACGCGATCGAGATCCAGGTCGGCCGCACGGGCGCCCTCTCCCCCGTCGCGCGGCTCCGGCCCGTCACGGTCGGCGGCGTCGTCGTCTCCAACGCGACGCTCCACAACGAGGATTATATCGCCGGGCGCGGCGCGAAGGGCGAGCCGATCCGCGAAGGGAAGGACCTGCGCGTGGGCGACACGGTGACGGTCTATCGCGCGGGCGACGTGATCCCGAAGGTGATCGACGTCGACCTCTCCCGCCGCCCGGAAGGCGCAGCGCCCTATGTGTTCCCGACGACCTGCCCCGCCTGCGGCTCGCCGGCCGTGCGCGAGGAGGGGGAGGCGGTGCGCCGCTGCACCGGCGCGCTGGCCTGCCCGGCGCAGGCGCTGGAGAAGCTGAAGCACTTCGTCTCCCGCGCCGCCTTCGACATCGAGGGGCTGGGGGCGAAGCAGGTCGAGGCCTTCTGGTCTGACGGCTGGGTGAAGACCCCGGCGGACATCTTCCGGCTCGAAGCCAGGTATGGCGAGGGCCTGCAACAGCTGAAGAACCGGGAGGGATGGGGCGAAACCTCCGCCCGCAACCTCTTCCGCGCCATCGCGGAGAAGCGGCGGATCGGCTTCGACCGCTTCCTCTTCGCCCTCGGCGTCCGCCATGTCGGGGAGACCTCGGCCCTCACCCTCGCCCGCGCCTATGGCGGCTGGCCGGGCTTCATCGCGGCGATGGACGCGGCCGCGCCGATGGAGGGCGAGGCCTGGGAGCACCTTCTCGCCATCGACGGCGTCGGCAAGGTCATGGCCGCCGCCCTCGTCGGCTTCTTCGCCGAGGCGCACAACCGGAAGGTGGTGGATGATCTCATCCCCGAGCTTGAAATCCTCTCTGTCGCCGCCGCCGCGAAGGAAAGCCCTGTCTCGGGCAAGACAGTCGTCTTCACCGGCACGCTGGAGAAGATGACGCGGGCCGAGGCGAAGGCGCGGGCGGAGGCGCTGGGCGCGAAGGTCTCGGGCTCCGTCTCCGCCAAGACGGACATCCTCGTCGCCGGGCCGGGCGCCGGCTCCAAGCTGAAGGAGGCGCAGAAGCACGGCGTCGAGGTGCTGGACGAGGAGGGCTGGCTCGCCCTGATCGGCGGCTGAGATGGGGCGGGAGCCCCCATCGGGCCGCCCGGAAATCCTCTGGCCGCTCTTCGCCGCGGTCGAGAGCCTGCCGGGCGTCGGCGGCAAGACGGCGAAGCTCATGGCCAGGCTCGGGATCACCCGCCCGCGCGACCTCCTCTTCACACCGCCGACGGGCGTGGTGGACCGCCGCCTCCGCCCCTCCCTCGCCGGCGCCCCGCTCGGCGAGCCGGCGACGGTGGAGGCCGAGATCGGGGAGCATCACCCGCCGCGCACGAAGAGCCAGCCCTACCGCATCGTCGCGCGCGACGCGGGCGCCGAATTCGTCCTCGCATGGTTCCGCCCGCGGGCGGACTGGCTGCGGGAGAAGCTGCCGACCGGCTCCCGCCGCATCCTCTCCGGCAAGGTCGAGATATTCGACGGCGTGCTCCAGATGACGCATCCCGACCATGTGCTGACCCCGGCGGAGGCCGGCGCCCTGCCGGATTTCGAGCCGGTCTATCCGCTCACCGCCGGGCTCTTCCAGCGGCAGATGGCGCGGGCCGCGGCGGAGGCGCTGGCGCTCGCGCCCGACCTCCCCGAATGGCACGATCCCGCCCTGATGAAGCGCGAAGGCTGGCCGGCCTGGCGCCCCGCCCTCGCCGCGCTCCACGCGCCTTCGGGCCGCGCCGCGCTCTCGCCCGAGGCGCCGGCGCGGCGGCGGCTCGCCTATGACGAGCTTCTCGCCCACGCCCTCGCCCTCGCGCTCGCCCGCGCGCGCATGCGGAAGGGCAAGGGGCGCGCGAGCGCAGGGGACGGGCGGCTCCGTGCGAAGCTCCTCGCCGCCCTCCCTTACGCGCCCACCGGAGCGCAGACGCGCGCGGCGGCGGAGATCGCGGCGGACATGGCGGCGCCGGAGCGGATGATGCGCCTCCTCCTGGGCGATGTCGGCGCGGGCAAGACCCTCGTCGCCATGCTCGCGCTCCTGACCGCCGTGGAGGCGGGCGGGCAGGGCGCGATGATGGCGCCGACCGAGATTCTCGCCCGCCAGCACGAGGCCAATCTCCGCCCGCTGGCCGAGGCGGCGGGCGCCCGCCTCCTCCTCCTCACGGGCCGCGACAAGGGCGCGGCGCGGGCCGCCAAGCTCGCCGCGCTCGAGGCGGGGGAGGCGGACATTCTCGTCGGCACCCACGCGCTCTTCCAGAAGGAGGTGGAGTTCGCGGACCTTCGCCTCGTCGTGATCGACGAGCAGCACCGCTTCGGCGTCCGCCAGCGCATGGACCTGCTGGAGAAGGGCCTCCGCGCCGACATGCTCTCGATGACGGCGACGCCGATCCCCCGCACCCTCGCCCTCGCGAGCCATGGCGACATGGACGTCTCCGTGCTGGACGAGAAGCCGCCCGGCCGCCAGCCGATCGACACCCGCCTCGTGAACGCGGAGCGGATCGGGGATGTGGTGGCGCGGCTCCGCGCGGCGCTGGAGGAGGGGCGGCGGGCCTACTGGGTCTGCCCGCTTGTCGATGAATCCGAACTCGTGGACCTCACCGCGGCGGAGGAGCGGGCGGCGCAGCTCCGCCTCGCCCTCGGGCCGGAGCGAGTCGCCCTCGTCCACGGCCGCATGGCGGCGGCGGAGAAGGACGCGGCGATGGCCGCCTTCCAGTCCGGCGCCGCGCAACTCCTGGTTGCGACGACCGTGATCGAGGTGGGCGTTGACGTGCCCGAGGCGACGATCATGGTGATCGAGCAGGCGGAGCGCTTCGGCCTCGCGCAGCTTCACCAGCTTCGCGGGCGGGTGGGGCGCGGCGCCGGCGCCTCGACCTGCCTTCTTCTCTATCGCGGCCCCCTGGGTGAGGCGGCGCGCGCCCGGCTCACCACGCTGCGGGAGACGGAGGACGGCTTCCGCATCGCCGAGGCCGACCTGAAGCTTCGCGGCGCAGGCGATCTCCTCGGCGCCGCGCAATCCGGCCTCCCCGATTTCCGCATCGCAGATATGGAGACGGACGGCGCACTCATGCAGGTCGCGCAGGCCGACGCGCGGCTCGCCGCGGAGCGCGGGCTGGACGGGGCCCGCGGCGCCGCGCTCCGCACGCTCCTCTATCTCCACGACCGGGACGCGGCGATCCGCTACCTCGCCGGTGGATAACTCGTTCTCTTATTGTTCTTGACGATGGGCCAAAAATAGAACATGAAAGGAACAGAACGATTGTCCGCACAACCTCAGGCAGAGGAGACTGAACATGACCGCAGCGCGCCGCATCGCCGAACTCGCCGCCGCCCGCCCCGGCGGGGCCGTCGCCGACATTCTGGGGCTCGCCGTCATGTGCGGCATGGTCTTCGCGGGGTTCGCCCTCACTGCAATCTGAGGTCGCCTGCTCAATGCGTCAGGGCGCCGTGGAGCCCGAACGCGCCGACCGCGACGAGGCTGAGGGCCCAGAGCAGATCGAGATTGAACCAGGTTCGGGAGAGGAACCGGAGCCCGAGCCAGTAGTAGATCCCGCAGGCGAGCGCCCCGCCGGCCCCCATCATCGCCGCCGTATGCGCGACGGCGACGAGCAACGCGGCGCCGAGGGTCGATGACATCAGCGCGCCGGCCTCGGCGGCGGAGGCGCCCGGCAGGGCGCAGATGCCGAGATAGATCGGCAGCAGCATCAGCCCGGCGCCATGCGCCGTCGCCGCGAGGAATGACCAGAGCGCGAGTCTCCCCGGCTTCACGCGGGCGAGGAATCGCGGATGCCGCCGGCGGACGAGGAGAAAAAGGCCCGTAGCGATGACGAGGCAGGCCGCGCCGATGCGGAGTTCCCGCTCCCACGCGATCAGCGTGGACATGAGCGCGAAGGGCGCCAGAATCGCCGCCATGGCGAGGAAGTGCCCGATCCCGAGCGCCGCGAGCGCGCGGGGCAGGGCCGCCGCCCGCCGCTCCATGAGCGCGGCGGCGACGGCGAGCGGCCAGCCCATGCCGGGATTGAGCCCGTGATAGAGGCCCGAGGCGATGACGGCCCACCAGAGGGCCGCCGCGTTCGCCGCGTCGATCAAGGCTCAGACGTTCGGGTAGCAGAAACTGTCCGTCGAGCAGTCCCCGCCCTCGAGCCGGATCTGGTGGCTGCGATAGCCCTTCGGGAATTCGACCCAGAAGTCCTTGTTGAGCGTCAGCCCGCCATCCGGCCCTACATCGGCGCAG
>JAUIDE010000027.1 GCA_030429105.1 Alphaproteobacteria bacterium | reverse complement strand
GAACACGTCGACCGCCGCGCGCAGGTCCGCCGGCGCGCGCACCAGCGTCGCGTGGCCGCGCTGCGCCCGGGCCGCCTCGCGCACCGCCGAAGCGGCGGTCTCGTCGGCCGCCGTCGCGAGCCAGATCAGCCCCCCGCCCCAGTCGTAGAACCAGCGCGCGTCCGTCCGCGCCGCGATCGCCGCGACGAGGGCCGGGCCGCGGGAGGGGGCGGTGGAGATCCTCCAGACGGCGCGCTCGGAGGGCTGCACCAGCGGGGCCGCATCGCGCACCCCGCGCCAGAGCGCCGCGCTCGCCTCCCCGTTCACGATCTCGGCCTTGCCGAAGGGCGAGAGCAGCCGCGCCAGCGCCGGCCCGCGATGCGCCGTCTGCGCCGCGAAGCCTTCGATGCGGACGAGCGTCCGACCCTCCCCATGCGCCGCCCCCGTCACGTCGTAAGGCGAGCCGAGCGCGGCGGAGAGCGCCTCGACCGCCCGCTCGTCGTCCAGCCCCGGAAGCGTCACCGTCGCTTCCGCCTCCGGGATCGGCAGCACCTTGAAGGCGATCTCGGTCAGGAGCCCCAGCGTCCCCCAGCTTCCCGCCATCAGCTTCACGAGGTCGTAGCCGGTGACGTTCTTCATCACCCGCCCGCCATTGGAGACGACCTCGCCCCGCCCGTCGATCAGCCGCACGCCGAGCATCGCGTCCCGCGCCGCCCCCGCCTGGATGCGCCGCGGCCCGGAATTGTTCATCGCCGCGACGGCGCCGAGCGTCGGCTCCCCGGCGGAGCCGAGCAGCCCGCGATGGTCCATCGGCTCGAAGGCGAGCCGCTGCCCTTCCCGCGCCAGCGCCGCCTCGACCTCTGCCAGAGGCGTCCCCGCCCCGGCGACCAGCGTCAACGCGCCGGGCTCGTGCAGCGCGATCCCAGAGAGCGGCGCCGTGGAGACCGCCCGCGCCGCCTGCACCGGCCGCCCGAGCGCCCGCCGCGTCCCGCCGCCGACGATCTCAACAGGCTCGCCAGCCTCATGCGCGGCGGCGATCTCCGCCGCGAGCGCAGATTCGGCGGCGGCGTAGGGCGCGGTCGTCAAGCCGCCATCCTCCGCCCGGCCGTCACATGCAGCGGAAACACCTTCGCCGGGTTCAGCAGCCAGCGGGGGTCGAAGGCGTCCTTCACCCGGAGCTGCGCCTCGAGGTCCGCCGCCGCATATTGATGCTCCATCAGGTCCCGCTTCTCGACGCCCACCCCGTGCTCGCCCGTCAGGCAGCCGCCGACCTCGACGCAGAGCTTCAGGATCTCCGCGCCGAACGCCTCGCACAATTCGAGGTCGCCGGGCTTGTTGGCGTCGAAAAGGATCAGCGGGTGCATGTTCCCGTCCCCCGCATGGAAGACGTTGGCGACGTCGAGCCCGAACTCCTTGCTCATCTCCGAGATCCGCCGCAGCACCAGCGGCAGGGCGGAGACGGGGATCGTCCCGTCGAGGCACATGTAGTCGTTGATCTGCCCCATCGCGCCGAAGGCGGCCTTCCGGCCTTTCCAGATCGCCGCGCTCTCCTCCGCGCTGCGGCTCTCGCGCATCTCGCGCGGGGAATGCCGCGCCGCGATCTCACGTATCTTCGCCAGCTGGTCGTCAATCTCCGCCTCCGAACCCTCGACCTCGACGATGAGCAGCGCCTCCACGTCCGGATAGCCGGCATGGGCGAAATCCTCGCAGGCGCGGATGCAGGGCCGGTCCATGAACTCGATGGCGACGGGCAGAACTCCGGCCCGGATGATGTCGGAGACGCAGGCCCCCGCGACCTCGTTCGCGTCAAAGCCGAGGAGGATTGGCCGCGCCCCCTCCGGCTTCGCCAGAATCCGGAGCGTCGCCTCGGTGACGACGCCAAGCTGCCCCTCCGAGCCGCAGATCACGCCGAGAAGGTCGAGCCCCGGCGCGTCGAGCGCGGGCCCGCCGATCTCCAGCACCTCGCCCTCCATCGTCACCATGGTGACGCCGAGGAGGTTGTTGGTCGTCACCCCGTATTTCAGGCAATGCGCGCCGCCCGAATTCATCGCGATGTTGCCCGCGATGGCGCAGGCGAGCTGGCTCGAAGGGTCGGGCGCGTAGAAGAACCCCTCCGCCTCCACCGCCCCGGTGACGGAAAGGTTGGTGCGCCCCGTCTCCACCCGGACGAAGCGGTTGGCGTAATCCGTCTCCAGCACCCTGTTCATCCGCGCGACGCCAAGGATCACCGAATCCGCCGTCGGCAACGCCCCGCCCGCGAGTGACGTGCCCGAGCCGCGCGGCACCACCGGCACGCGCTCCTCATGCAGGATCCGGAGCGCGGCGGCGACCTCCGCTGTGGAAGAGGGCAGGATCACCGCGAGCGGCGGGCAGCGATAGGCGGTCAGGGCGTCGCATTCATAGACGCGCACCTCCTCCTCCGCATGGATCACCGCGCCGGGGGAGAGCGCGGCTTCGAGTCGCGCCACGATCTCCGCCTTGCGCGAAAGGATGCGCGCCTCGGGTTCCGGCATCTGCATGGCTCAGGCTCCTTCCTTCGCTTCGCCGCCCATGATGGCGCCCCCGCGCCGCGCCGCAAGGCGCCCGTTGCGCGCGGGCCGCGGCCGGCGCAGTCTCGCGCGATGACGCACGCGCTCCCCGCCTGGCTCGAAGCCTTCGCCCCGCTCGACTGGGCGGCGCTCGCCCTGGCCGTGTTCCTGCACTGGGGCACGGGCTGGGTGGTGACGCATCACCCGCGCGGCTGGCGCTCGACGGGCGAGATGGTCTCCGCCTACCGGCTCCAATGGATGCGCCGCGCGGCGCGGCGGGAGGTGCGGATAGGCGATGTCGCGCTCCTCGGGCATCTTCGTGCTGGCGCGAGCTTCCTCGCCTCGATGACGATGTTCGCCATCGGCGGCGCGGTCGCCCTGCTCGGGCAGATGGAGCTGCTCGAATCGGTCGCGATGGGCGTGGCGGGGGAGGTCGACTCCTCGCGCCCGGCGCAGCTCGCCAAGACGCTCTGCCTCATCGCCTTCCTCGTCTACGCCTTCCTCAAGTTCGTCTGGTCGCTCCGAGTCTTCGGCTATGGCCTCGTCGTCCTCGGCGCCCTGCCGGGGGACCGGCCGGAGGACAGCGAGGAGGAGATCGAGAACGAGGCCGCCCGCAGCGCCGCGATCAACCGGATCGCCGCCCGCAACTTCAACGAGGGGCTCCGCGCGATCTATTTCGCGCTGGCGACGCTGGCCTGGTATCTCGGCCCCGTCCCCTACATGGTCGCGTCGCTCCTCGTCGCCGCGATGCTCTTCCGCCGCGAATTCGGCAGCGAAACGCGGGAAGCGCTCCGCTTCCGGAGCTTCCGCGGCTAGAACGCCCTTCACAGGGAGGCGGAGCCCGCGAGCCCGGCCTCCTTCGCCCGTTTCAGCGCAAGCGAAGCGACAGCAAGGTCTTGCAGGCCCACGCCCGACCCGTCGAACAGCGTCACCGCCTCCGGCCCGCTCCGCCCGGGATGCGCGCCGTTGATGACCGCGCCGACGGGGGTGACCGCCTCCGCCGCCATGAGCCCTAGGCGGACGGCGTGCTGCGCTTCCCCGATCGTCACGCTCTGGGAAGGCTCCTCCGCGAAGACCTCCGCGCGGGCGAGGAGCGCGGGATCGACCTCCTGCTTGCCGACCGTATCCGTCCCCATGCAGGCGAGATGCGCGCCGGGCTTCACTTCGCCCGCCATGATCAGCGGCTCATGCGCAGAGACGATGGTGACGATCACGTCCGCCTCCGCCCCGAGCCGCGCGCGCTCCACCGCCTCGAAAGGAAGCCCGAGCGCGGCCGCCGCCTCGGCGAGCCGGGCGAGCTTCGCCGGGTCGCGGTTCCAGGCGATCACACGCTCGAAGCCCCGCGCCGCAGCCACGGCCCGTAGCTGGAAGAGCGACTGATGCCCGGCGCCGAGAATCCCCAGAACCTTCGCATCCTCCCGCGCCAGATGCCGGACGGAGACGGCCGCCGCCGCCGCCGTCCTCACCGCCGTCAGGTAGTTTCCGCCGACGACCGCTTCGAGCCGCCCCGTCTCCGGCTCGAAGAGCGCGACGACGGATTGATGGTTGATGAGCCCCTTCGCCGCGTTGCCGGGGAAATACCCCCCGGCCTTCACGCCGAGGAGCCCGCCCGGCTCATCCATCCCGCCCTTGAAGCCGTAGAGCGCGCCATGCGCCACCGCCTCGCGGACGACGGGGAAGTTCCGGGCCTTCCCCGCGGCCATGGCCGCGAAGGTCGCCTCCACGGCGACGAAGGCGTCCGCCTCCGTCACCAGCTTCCGGCAGACGTCCTCGGAAACGAAGGCGACCTCGTGCGCCATACTCAGTAGGCCTTGCCGCGCGCGGAGACGGGCCAGACCGTCTCCACCTTGCCGTTCCGCACGCCGACATACCAGTCATGGACGTTGCAGGTCGGATCGCAATGGCCGGGGACGAGACGGAGCTTGTCGTTGACCTTGAGTACCCCCTGCGGGTCCTCGATCACGCCATGCTCGTCCGAGCACTTCACGTATTTCACGTCCGTCCGCCCAAAGATTACCGGCAGCCCGCTGTCGACCGACTGCGCCTTGAGCCCGGCGTCGCAGATCGCCTTCTCCGCCTTGGCGTGAGACATCACGGAGGTGAGGATGAAGAGCGCGTTCTCCCACTCGCCCTGGTCGATCCGGTTTCCGTCCTTGTCGAGGATGCGGCCGTAATCGGCGTCCATGAAGGCGTAGGAGCCGCACTGGAGTTCGTTGTAGACCCCCGAATTGCCCTCGAAGTAGTAGGAGCCGGTGCCGCCGCCCCCGACGATGTCGCACGCGATCCCCTCGGCCTTCAGCGTATCGACGGCGTCCTTCACCATCGCCACGGCGATGTCGATCTTCGCCTTCCGGTCCTCATACTTGTCCATGTGCTGCATCGCGCCCTGATAGGCTTGGATGCCGGAGAACTTGAGCCCCGGCGCCGCCTCGATGGCCTTGGCGAGCGCCACGACCGCCGGCGTCGTCGTCACGCCGCAGCGCCCGGCGCCGCAATCGATCTCGACGAGGCATTCGATGGTCGTGCCGTGCTTCTGCGCCGCCGCCGAAAGGTCCGCGATGTTGGCGAGGTCGTCCACGCAGCAGATCGCCCGCGCGCCGAGCTTGGGGATGCGGGCGAGCCGGTCGATCTTCGCCGGGTCGCGCACCTGGTTGGAGACGAGCACGTCCTTGATCCCGCCGCGTGCGAAGACCTCGGCCTCCGAGACCTTCTGGCAGCAGACGCCGCAGGCTCCGCCAAGCCGCTCCTGCAGCTTCGCGACGTCGACCGACTTGTGCATCTTGCCGTGCACCCGGTGGCGCACGCCCATCTCCTTCGCGAAGCGGCCCATCTTGGCGATGTTCCTCTCCAGCGCATCGAGATCGAGGATGAGGCAGGGCGTCTGGATTTCGGATTCGGCCATGCCCGGCACCGCGGGAATGTCGTATCCGACCTCGTAGCCTTCAAACGTCGTTGGGGCGTTCATTATCGTTCCTCCCGTCAGGACTTGAGCCAGGGCAGCTTGTCGAGATCGACATTGCCGCCGGTGATGACGACGCCGACGCGCTTGCCGGCGAAGAGATGCTTTTTGCGGAGAATGGCGGCGAGCGGCACGGCGCAGGAGGGCTCCATGACGATCTTCATCCGCTCCCAGGTGAGGCGCATGGCGGCGACGATCTCCTCCTCGTCGGCCAGCAGCACATCCTCCACATAGGTCTTCACGAAGTGCCAGGTCCGCTCCTTGAGCGGCACCTTGAGCCCGTCCGCGATGGTCACCGGCGCGTCATAGGCGACGATCTTGCCCGTCTTGAAGCTCTGGTAGGCGTCGTCCGCCGCCGTCGGCTCCGCCGCGTAGATCTTCGTCTTCGGCGAGAGATGCGAGAGCGAGAGGCAGGAGCCGGAAACCATGCCGCCGCCGCCGATGGGCGCCACCAGCGCGTCCATCGCGCCGAGATCCTCGAACATCTCCTTCGCGCAGGTCCCCTGCCCCGCGATCACGCGCGGGTCGTTGTAGGGGTGGACGAACTCCGCCCCCGTCTCCTCCAGCACGCCCGCAAAGACCGCTTCGCGCGAGGAGGTGGAGGGCTCGCATTCCACCACGCGCCCGCCATAGCCGCGCACCGCGGCCTTCTTCGGCTCCGGCGCCGTCCGCGGCATGACGACCGTGCAGGGCACGCCCCGCCGCCCCGCGGCGTAGGAGAGGGAGAGACCGTGATTGCCGGAGGAATGCGTGGCGACGCCGCGCTTCGCCTCCTCGTCCGAGAGGCCGAACACGGCGTTGGAGGCCCCGCGGGCCTTGAAGGCGCCGGCCTTCTGGAAGTTCTCGCACTTGAAGAAGAGCTCGGCCCCCACCATCCGGTTGAAGGTCTCGCTCGTCAGGATCGGCGTGCGGTGGATATAGGGCCTGATGCGCTCGTGCGCGGCCTCGACATCCGCCCAGACCGGAAGGTCCATATCGTCCTCTCCCCTCATCTCACGCCGCCTTTCTTTCCGCGGGCGTCGCCGACGCCTTCCTGTAGAGCGCCTGCGCCGCCGCGACGCCGGAGCCGAGTTCGATCCTGAGGCCGAGATCGGCCATCGCCATCTCCGCTGCGGCGAGGCCCGAAAGCGCCATGACGTCCGTCATGGCGCCAAGGTGCCCGATGCGGAAGAGCTTTCCAGCGACATCGCCGAGCCCGACGCCGAAGGAGACGTCATAAGCCGAAAAAGCGTGCGCCGTAAGCCGGTTCGCGTCGAAGCCCGGCGGCGTCATCACCGCGCTAACCGTGTCCGAGGCGATCTCGGGCCGCGCGGCGCAGAGCGGCATCCCCCAGGCGGCGATCGCGGCGCGCACCCCGTCCGCGATCCGGCGGTGGCGGGCGTAGACAGTCTCCAGCCCCTCCTCCAGCAGCATCGTCGTCGAAAGCCGCAGCCCCGCGAAGAGCTGCGTCGGCGGCGTATAAGGATAGGAGCCGGTCGCGCCCGCCTTCAGCATGTCCCGAAAGTCGAAGAACCAGCGCGGCAGCTTCGCCTCCGTCATGGCCGCCTGCGCCTTCTCGCTCACCGCGACGATGGCGAGGCCCGTGGCCAGCATGAACCCCTTCTGCGAGCCGGTGACGGCGACGTCCACACCCCAGTCGTCCATCCTGAAGGGGATCGAGGCGATGGAGCTGACCCCGTCCACCAGCAGGAGGGCGGGGTGCCCCGCAGCGTCGAGCGCGGCGCGGACGGCGCCGACATCGCTCGTCACCCCCGTCGCCGTCTCGTTATGGGTGACGAGGACGGCCTTGATCTTGCGCGCCTTGTCCGCCTCCAGCCGCGCCGCCATCTCCGCCGCCGGCGCCGCCTCGCCCCAGGGCGCGTCGATCACCTCGACGTCGAGGCCGAAGCGCCGGCACATGTCGATCCACTTGTGGGAGAACATGCCGTGCCGCGCCGCCAGAACCCGGTCCCCGGGCGAAAGCGTGTTGGCCAGCGCCGCCTCCCAGCCGCCGGAGCCGCTGGAGGGGAAAGTGACGATCCCCGCCGCCTTCGTCCCGAAGACAATCCGCAGATCGGCGAGGAGCCGCGGCAGCATCTCCGCAAAGGCGGGGCCGCGATGGTCGATGGTCGGCGCGGCCATCGCATGGCGCAGCGCCTCGGGAATGTTGGTCGGTCCGGGAATGAAGACCGGGTTCAGGCCCTTCATGGCGCGTCCTCCATGTTTTCGTTGGGGAGGGAATACCCTGATTCGGGCCCGTCCGCAATTTTTCTGGAATGATTTTCCAAAATCGTAAATCACACTCTACAATATTGTATACGCTAACATATATCGTTTCCACAGCTTCGCGCTTTCAGATTTCGGAAAAATATACTATCGGATACGCGACGCGATGAGGGAGGTGACGGCATGGACGGCGCGATGCGGAAGACGCGCGGGCGGCCCCGCGGGGCGGCGGGCGAGGCGGGCTCGGTGCAGACGCTGGAGCGCGCGCTCTCCCTCCTTTCGCTCCTCTCCCGCTCCGAAAAGGCGACGCTGACGGAGCTCGCCCTCCGCGCCGGCGTGCCGCCCTCCTCCGCCCATCGCCTGCTGACGACCCTTCAGGCCGCGCGCTATGTCGAGTTCGACGAGCCGACCGGCGAATGGAGCGTCGGGGTGGAGGCGTTCCGCGCCGGCGCCGCCTTCCTCCGCCGCACCCGAGTCGCCGAGGCGGGGCGGGAGGCGATGCGCGCCCTCGTCGAGCAGACGGGCGAATCCGCCAATCTCGCCGTGCCGGACGGGCCGGAGGTCGTTTTCGTCGGTCAGGTGGAGACAGCGCAGCCCGTCCGCGCCTTCTTCGCGCCGGGGATGCGCGCGCACATGCACGCCTCCGGCATCGGCAAGGCGCTTCTCGCCGCGATGGGCCGGGCGGCGGCGGAGCGGCTCCTCCTGAAATCCGGCCTCCCGGAATTCACGCCGAAGACGCTGACGAGCCCGCAGGCGCTCTTCGACGATCTTGATACGATCCGCGCCCGCGGCTGGTCGCTGGACGATGAGGAGCGATATCTCGGCATGCGCTGCGTCGCGGCCCCGGTCTGGAACCATCATGGCGAGGCGGTGGCCGGCGTCTCGATTTCCGGCCCCGCCGCCCGGCTCTCGCCCGAGGCGACGGCGGAATTCGGCCCCGTCGTGCGCCGCGCCGCGGCGGCGATCACCGAGCGGATCGGCGGCGCGCCGCCCGCCTCGGGCTGGGGGGCTTGACCTTCCCATGATGGGAAGCCCTATCTCTTCAAAATGAACGTCCCGCACCGCGCCCCCGCCACGCTCTCGCTTCCCGTCATCGGCATGACCTGCGCCTCCTGCGTCGGGCGGGTCGAGCGCGCGCTCCGCGCCGTGCCGGGCGTGGAGCAGGCCGCGGTGAACCTCGCCGCCGAGCGGGCGGAAATCCGCTTCGCCGCTCCGGCGACCCCGGCGGCGCTGGTCGAGGCCATCGAGCGCACGGGATATGTCTCGCCCGCCGCGGTCACGGCTCTCTCCGTCTCCGGCCTGCATTGCGGCTCCTGCGTCGGGCGGGCGGAGCGCGCGCTCCTCGCCGTGCCAGGCGTAACGGCGGCGCGCGTCAACCTCGCCTCCGCGCGCGCGGAGGTGGAGGGCGCGGCGCCCGAGGCCGATCTCCTCGCCGCGCTCGAAGGCGCCGGCTATCCCGGCGCGCCGGTGGCGGACGGGGCGGAGGAAGCGCGGGCGCAGGCCGCCCGGCGCGAAGCAGAGGAAACGGGCCTGAGGCGCGATACCCTCCTCGCCGCCGCGCTCACGCTCCCCGTCTTCATTCTGGAGATGGGGGGCCACGCCTTCCCCGCCTTCCATCACTGGATCGCCGGAACCATCGGCATGGGCGCGAGCTGGGCGATCCAGTTCGCGCTCGCCACGCTCGTCCTCGCCCTGCCCGGCCGGCGCTTCTTCGCGCTCGGGCTGAAGGCGCTGGGGCGCGGGGCTCCGGAGATGAACAGCCTCGTCGCCCTCGGCGCCGGCGCCGCCTGGGCCTATTCGACAGTGGCGACCGTCGCCCCCGCGCTTCTCCCCGAAGGCTCCCGCCATGTCTATTTCGAGCCGGCGGCGCTGATCGTCACCCTCATCCTCGCCGGGCGCTGGATGGAGGCGCGCGCGAAGGGCCGCGCCTCGGAGGCGATCCGCCGCCTTTTCGCCCTCCGGCCCGAAACCGCGCGCGTTCGCCGCGGCGCGAAGGCGCGGGAGATCCCGCTCTCCGCCCTCCGCCGCGGCGACATCGTCGAGGTCCGGCCGGGGGAGCGCATCCCGGCGGACGGGGAGATCGTGGAGGGCGGAAGCTTCATCGACGAATCGATGCTGACGGGCGAGCCGATCCCGGTCGAGAAGGGCGAGGGCGCGAAGGTCACGGGCGGCGCGGTGAACGGCGCAGGCGCCTTCGCCTTCCGCGTCACCGCCATCGGCGCCGATACGACCCTCGCGCGCATCGCGGCGATGGTCGAGGCGGCGCAGGGCGGCAAGCTGCCGATCCAGGCTATGGTGGACCGGGTGACGATGTGGTTCGTCCCCGCCGTCATGGCGCTCGCCGCGCTCACTTTCGCGCTCTGGCTCGCCTTCGCGCCCGCCCCGGCGCTCGGGCCCGCGCTCGTCGCCGCCGTCGCCGTCCTCATCATCGCCTGCCCGTGCGCGATGGGGCTCGCGACGCCGGTCTCGATCATGGTCGGGACGGGGCGGGGGGCGGAGATCGGCGTCCTCTTCCGCCGGGGCGAGGCGCTCCAGCGCCTCGCCGGCGCCCGCATCGCCGCGCTCGACAAGACGGGGACGCTGACGGAAGGCCGCCCCCGCCTCTCCGCCCTCGTCCCCGCCGAAGGCTTCGCCCGCGCCGAACTCCTCGGCCTCGCCGCGGCGGTCGAGGCGCGGTCGGAGCACCCCGTCGCCCGCGCCGTCGTCGAGGCGGCGGAGGCGGAAGGCGCGGAGCGGCTGGAGGCGAAGGGCTTCGCCACCCTCACCGGCAGAGGCGCCCGCGCCGAGGTCGCCGGCCGGCAGGTCGCGCTCGGTTCCGCGAAGCTGATGGCGGAGATCGGGGCGGACATTTCCGCCTTCGCCGAAGAAGCCGCGCGCCGCGCCGGCGAAGGCGAGACGCCGCTCTACATCGCCGTCGAAGGCCGCGCCGCCGCCCTCCTTACGGTCGCCGACCCGATCCGGGAGACGACGCCGGCCGCCCTCGCCGCGCTCCGCGAACAGGGCTTCGAGATCGCCATGATCACGGGCGACGACAAGCGCACGGCGGAGGCGGTCGCCCGAAGGCTGGGGATCGGGGAGGTCTTCGCCGAGGTCTCGCCGGAGGGGAAGGTCGAGGCGGTGAAGGCGCTCCGCGCGCGCGGCCCCGTCGTCTTCGTGGGGGACGGGATCAACGACGCCCCCGCGCTGGCCGAAGCCGATGTCGGCCTCGCCGTCTCCAGCGGGACGGAGATCGCCGCCGAGGCGGCGGACGCCGCGCTGATGGCGGGCGGGCTCGCGGGCGCGCCGAACGCCGTCGCCCTCTCCCGCGCGACGCTCGCCAACATCCGCGGCAATCTTTTCTGGGCCTTCGCCTACAACGCCGCGCTCATCCCCGTCGCCGCGGGCGCGCTCTACCCGGCCTTCGGGCTCCAGCTCTCGCCCGTTCTCGCGGCGGGGGCGATGGCGCTGTCCAGCGTCTTCGTCGTCGGCAACGCGCTCCGCCTCCGCCGCTTCGCCCCGCCGCTGAGGGGCTGAAGGCTCAGGTCGCCTTCCGGTCGTCCACGATTTTCATCCGCGCGACCCCGCTCTCCCCGAGCGGCACGGCGGCGAAAGGGCCGCCATGACAGAACTGCGCCGGGTCCGAAGGGTCCGCAGCCGGCGCCGCGGCGAGGATCTCCGCCGCGAAGCGCTCCGCATTGTCCTTCGGCCGGTAGCCGAGGAAATGCGCCGCCGAATTGTCCACCGGCGCCCGGTCATTGTCCGAAACGCCGTAGATCACCGTGAACCCCGTCACCGGCGTATCGATCGCGCGCGTGACGAGGTGGATGAGGTCGTCATAGCTCAGCCATGTGCCGAGCGCGCGCGGGCTCGTGACCTGCGCGCAGGAGAGGATGCGGAGGCACACAGCCTCCAGCCCCCGCTTCTCCCAGTACATCCGCGCCAGATCCTCCGCGAAGCACTTGGCGAGGCCATAGAACGTGTCCGGCCGGTGCGGAACGTCCGTCCCGATCCGCTCGGTCTTCGGATACATCCCGACGGCGTGGATCGAACTAGCGTAGACCACGCGCCGCACCCCGTTCCGGTGCGCGGCCTCCCAGATGTTGTAGGCGCCGACGATGTTCGGCCCGAGAATCTCCTCGAACGGCGCCTCGTCCCCGATCGCCCCGAAATGGACGACCATGTCCGCCCCTTCGAGCAGAGGCCCGATCTGCGCGAGGTCGGCGAGATCGGCCCGAACGTAGCGCTCACCCGGATAGAGCGCCCCGACTCCCTCCGCGATATCGGAGGAGACAAGCTCCTCGCAGAGCTTCGTCAGCGGCTCCCGCAGCCAGGAGCCGAGCCGCCCGGCGGCGCCGGTGAGAACGATGCGTTTCATGGTCCGTCCTTCCCTTGGGGTCAGATCACCGCGCTTTCGGGGATCGGCCGGTTTTCCGCGATCCGCCCGAAGCCGAAGGGCGAGAGGTCGAGGCTGCGATATTCGCCATAGGCGATCCATTCCGCCAGCCCCCGCCCCATCGCCGGCGCCTGCTGGAGCCCGTGGCCGGAAAAGCCGTTCATGAAATGGAAGTTGCCGACCACGGGATGCGGCCCGGCGATGGCGTTCCGGTCCAGCACGTTCATCGCATAATGCCCGATCCAGGCGCTCGTCACCTTCACCGCCTCGAATTGCGGGATGCGCGTGGCGATGACCGGCCAGGCGTGATCCTCCCAGAAGCCGTGATCCATCGTGAAATCGTCAGGCTCAACCGCCGGGTCAAGCTCCGGATGGCCGCCGGCGAGATAGGTCCCGCCTCCGTTCTCCCGCACATGCACGCCCGAAGGGTCGATGGTCAGCGGCAGGTCGCGGTCGAGCGGCCTTTCGGCCTTGAAGATCCACGAATAACGCTTCCGCGGCTCGACCGGCAGGTCGATGCCCGCCATCCGCGCCGTCCGCGCCGCGCGGGGGCCGGAGCAGTTGACGACATGACCGCAGGCGATCTCCGCCCCGCCCGCGAGCCGAACGCTCTCGACCCGCGTCCCAGCGGCGTTCAGACGCATCGAGACCACCTCGTCCGCCACATATTCCGCGCCCCGCTCCCGCGCGAGGCGGCGCAGCCAGTCGAAGACCGCGGCGCCGTCCCAGTAGCCTTCGTCCCTGGTGTTGATGGAGCCGAGGACGATGTCCTCCACGTTGTAGAACGGATAGGCCGCCGCGATCTCCCCGGCCGTCAGCAGCCGCGTCTCCGCTCCGGCGGCGAGCTGCACCGCCTGCGCCGCGCGGAGATGGGCGGCGAAGGCCTCGCTGTGCGCGAGATAAAGATAGCCGAAATTGCGGATCGGCAGGTCCGGGATGCGCTCGTCCCCCATCCGCTCCCGCAGGTTCTTCACGAAATCCGCGGTGAACTGGCTGATCCGGATGTTGAGCGCGGTGGAAAACTGCTGCCGGATGCAGGAATTCGTGTGCGCCGTGGAGCAGGCGGCGTAATCGGGCGCGCGTTCGAGAACGAGGATCGAGCCGTCGAAATCCGGGTTCTCGGTCAGGAACCATGCGGCGGCGGAGCCCATCATCGCCCCGCCGACGATCACGACGTCATAGGCGCTCTTCTTCGGCGCGGCGGAGAAGCCGGGGGGAAGCTGCATCGGGCGGGTCTTTCCTCCTCGCGCCGGAATCGCCCGGCGCGGGGCGGAGAACGCCATATCGGCGGGGCGGCGGCAAGGGCGGCGCATTGACAGCCGCGCCCCGCCCGCCATCCTCGGGGCGCCGGAAGCGGGAGCCGCCATGACCGAAGACCATCGCCATCTGAAGACCGTGGAGCAGCGCCTCCTCTGGCTCTCGCACTGGATGATCCACCACGCCAACCATGTCCGCCCGAAGGAGGACGCGATCAAGATCGGCGGGCACCAGGCCTCCTCCGCCTCCATCGTCTCGATCATGACGGCGCTCTATTTCTCCGCCCTCCGGCCGGAGGACCGGGTGGCGGTGAAGCCTCACGCCTCCCCCGTCTTCCACGCCATGCATTACCTCATGGGAACCCAGACGCGGGAGAAGCTGGAGGCGTTCCGCGGCTATGGCGGCGCCCAGAGCTATCCGAGCCGGACGAAGGACGTGGACGACGTGGACTTCTCCACCGGCTCCGTCGGCCTCGGCGTCGGGATCACGGCGCTCGCCTCGCTGGTGCAGGACTTCATCGCCGCGAAGGACTGGGGCGAAGGCGCGCCTTTCGGCCGGATGATCGCGCTCGCGGGGGACGCCGAGCTCGACGAGGGCAATGTCTACGAGGTCCTTCAGGAGGGCTGGAAGAACGACCTACGGAATTGCTGGTGGATCATCGACTATAACCGCCAGTCGCTCGACGGGATCGTGCGCGAAGGGCTCTTCGACCGGATCGAGCGCATCTTCTCCGCCTTCGGCTGGGACGTCGTGAAGGCGAAGTACGGCGCCCTCCAGCGCGCAGCCTTCGCGGAGCCGGGCGGCGAGGCCCTTCGGAACTGGATCGACGCCTGCCCCAACGCCGAATACGCGGCGCTCACCTTCCGGGGCGGCGCCGTCTGGCGCGCGCGGCTGATGGACGATCTCGGGGATCAGGGCCCCGTCTCCGCCCTCATCGCCCGCCGCTCCGACGCGGAGCTCGCCGCGCTGATGGAGAATCTCGGCGGCAACTGCGTCTCGACCATGGCGGAGGTCTTCGCCTCGGTGACGCATGACCGGCCGACCTGCTTTCTCGCCTACACGATCAAGGGCTGGGGCACCCCCATCGCCGGCCACAAGGACAATCACGGCGGGCTGATGACCACGAAGCAGTTCGCGGAATGGCAGGCGCACATGGGCGTTCCCGAAGGTGCGGAATGGGAGCGCTTCGCCGCGGTCGAAGATGAGGCGGGTTTCCGCGCCTTCCTCGCCCGCGTCCCCTTATTCGCCGCCGGCCCGCGCCGCCTTTCCGACGCGCGCATCCCCGCCCCTCGGATCGCCGCGCCGGACGACCGGGAAATCTCCACCCAGGCCGCCTTCGGCAAGATCCTCGACCAGCTCGCGCGGGGCGACAGCGCGCTCGCCGCCCGCATCCTCACCACCTCGCCCGACGTGACGGGGACGACGAGCCTCGGCCCCTGGGTGAACCGGCGGAAGCTCTTCGCCCGCGCCGCCCTGCCCGACGCCTTCATCGAGCACCGCATCCCCTCGCTCGCGAAATGGGAGTTTCGGCCCGAAGGCCAGCATGTGGAGCTTGGCATCGCGGAGATGAACCTCTTCCTCCTCCTCGCCGCGGCCGGCCTCTCCCATTCGCTCTTCGGGCGGCGGATCATCCCCATCGGCACGGTCTATGACCCGTTCGTGAGCCGCGGGCTCGATGCGCTCAACTACGCCTGTTACCAGGACGCCCGCTTCATGATCGTCGGCACGCCTTCCGGCGTCGCCCTCGCGCCCGAAGGCGGGGCGCATCAATCGGTCGCCCAGCCCCTGATCGGCATGAGCCAGGACGGTCTCGCCGCCTTCGAGCCCGCCTTCGCGGACGAGCTGGCCGTGATCATGGAATGGGCCTTCGACTACATGCAGCGGAGCGGAGAGGGCGACCCGGACGAGCGGACATGGCTGAGGGACGAGACGGGCGGCTCCGTCTATCTCCGCCTCACCACCGCGCCCCTCGAACAGCCCGCAAGGCGGGAGGGCGAGCCGTTCCGGCAGGGGGTGATCGACGGGGCCTACTGGCTGCGCGAGCCGGGGCCGAACGCCGCCGTGGTCATCGCCTATCAGGGCGTGGTGGCGGAGGAGGCCATCGCGGCGGCGGGCCTGATCGGGGAAGTGCGGCGCGATGTCGGCGTCCTCGCCGTCACCTCGGCGGACCGGCTGAACGCCGGCTGGACGGCGGCGCAGCGCGCGCGGGCGCGGGGGGCGAAGGGCGCGCGCAGCCATGTCGAGGCGCTGCTGGAGCCCCTGCCGAAAAGCTGCGCGCTTGTGACCGTCGTGGACGGCCACCCCCTCACCCTCTCCTGGCTCGGCGGCGTCGCCGGGCACCGGACGATCCCGCACGGGGTGGAGCATTTCGGCCAGACCGGCACGATCGGCGACCTCCGCCGCCATTTCCGGATCGACCGGGAATCGCTCGCCGAATCCGTCGCCGGCCTCACCGCCGGCGCCGAACCCGCCCTCGCCCCGAGGAAGGCCGGTTAAGTTTCATCCGGCGAGGTCGCCGCTTTCCCCCTCCCGCCGGGAGAGAGGAGAGGGGGGAGGGCCGCCCGCCAAGGATAAGGGCGGTCGACAATCCGGCTCCCACGTCGATGCTCGCCCCCCGTTCCGGGATCGAGCCGGAAGCGGAAACCCGCGCACCAAGCTCCGATTCCGGCCTCAGGGAAAAAATTTCGAAATTTTCGATTATCCAATGGCGTCAGAGGCTTGACCCCTCTGCTCACTGTGAGCACACGCTCGGGCGAAGCCCGCGCCTCAAACCTCCAGCCATTCCTTCCGCACGTCCGCCCGGCCCTTCAGCTCCGCCGGCGTCCCCTCGAACTGCATCCGCCCGTGGCCCATCACATAGACCCGCTTCGCGATGTCGAGCGCGATGGAGAGCTTCTGCTCGACAAGGAGGATGGCGACGCCGCGGCGCGCGATCTCCTTCAGGAGTTCGCCCACCCGCGTCGTCATCTGCGGGGAAAGGCCCTCGGTCGGCTCGTCGATCATGATGAAGTCGGGATCGCCCATCAGCGTGCGGCACATGGTGAGCATCTGCTGCTCCCCGCCCGAAAGCACGCTCGCCTCCACATCCGCCCGCTCCCGAAGGTTGGAGAAGAGCGCGAACATGTCCTCCATCGACCAGCGGCCCGCGCCATCCTTCTGCCCGGGCTTGAGACCGAGGACGAGGTTCTGCCGGGTCGTCATGCCGGGGAAGATGTCCCGGTTCTCGGGGACGTAGCCGAGGCCGAGATTGGCGATCTCGAAGGGCTTCTTCCCCGCGATCTCCTGCCCCTTGAACATGACCGAGCCGACCGGCTCCACCGCCCCCATCACCGCCTTGCAGGTGGTGGAGCGGCCGACGCCGTTCCGCCCGAGAAGGGCGACGATCTCCCCCTCCTCCACGTTCATGTTCACGCCCTGGAGGATGTGGCTCTTGCCGTAATAGGCGTGGAGGTCCGTCACCTTCAGCATCTCAGTGCTCCGCTTCGAGGGCGGCGCCGAGATAGGCTTCCTGCACCTTCGGGTTGGCGCGCACCGCCTCCGGCGTCCCCGTCGCGATGATCTCCCCGTAGACCAGGACGGAGATGCGGTCCGCCAGCCCGAAGACGACGCCCATGTCGTGCTCCACCATCACCAGCGTCTTTCCCTTCGTCACCTCGCGGATCAGGTCGACGATGTAGTCCGTCTCCGAATGGCTCATCCCCGCCGTCGGCTCGTCCAGCATGATGACGTCGGCGCCGCCGGCGATGGTGATCCCGATCTCCAGCGCCCGCTGCTCTGCATAGGAAAGCACGCCGGCCGGCAGGTCCCGCCGCGCGGTTAGGTTGATCTGCTCGAGGATCTCCTCCGCCCCCTCGTTCAATTCCCGGCTGCGCGAGACGAGAGACCAGAACGAATACCGATGCCCCTGCGCCCAGAGCAACGCGCAGCGCACGTTCTCGAAGACCGACATCTTCGGGAAGATGTTGGTGATCTGGAAGGAACGGGAAAGGCCGAGCCGGTTGATCTCGAACGGGGCGAGGCCCGTCAGATCCTTCCCGTGCAGGCGGATCGCGCCAGAGGTCTTCGGGAAGCGGCCGGTGATGAGGTTGAAGAGCGTGGACTTGCCCGCCCCGTTCGGCCCGATGATCGCATGCCGCTCCGCACGCCCGATGGAAAGGTCCACCCCGCGGATGATCTCCGTCTTGCCGAAGGACTTGCGGAGGCCTTCGAGCTCCAGCGCCGCGCTCATCGCCGCCCCCGCGGCGCCGTGTTCGCCTCGTCCCAGGCCGCCTTCAGCCCCGGCGCCCCCCGCCGCGCGAGCCAGAAGCCCGCGGCCGTCACCGCCAGCACCGCCGCCCAGGCGACCGGCGAATGGGAGGAGACCTCCATGAAGAAGAGCCCCATCGCCTCGTCCCCCTCCGCAGCCTCCCGCGCGTGGAAGAGCATTTCCGTCGCCCCGGCGAGGCCGAGCCCGCCGATCACGCCGGGCAGGAGCGTCGTCAGATAGGGCTTCACCAGAACCCCCATCTTCCCCAGACGCCACGGGGCCACATGCATCGCGAGGAGCCCGGCGAGCCCGCCGGGGAAGAACATCACCGTCGCGACGAAGATCGCGCCGACATAAAGCTGCCAGAGCTCGGTATGCAGCTTCAGCACCGTCGCCAGCAGCGTGAAGACGATGGCGCCGATGATCGGCCCGAAGAAGAATCCGACGCCGCCGAGGAAGGTGACGAGCAGGATCGTGCCGGAGGTGGCGAGGTTCAGGTTCTCCTCCGTCAGGATCTCGTAGTTGATCGCGAAGAGCCCGCCCGCGATCCCGGCGAAGAAGCCGGAGGCGCAGAAGGAATAGTAGCGGACCCAGCGCTGCGAATAGCCGAGGAACTCCGCCCGCTCCGGATTGTCCCTCACCGCATTGGCCATGCGTCCGACCGGCGTGCGGGAGAAGAGATACATCAGCGCGGCCGAGAGCATCAGCCAGAAAGCGGTAAGGTAATAGACCTCGATCTGGTGCAGGAACTCGACCCCGAGGACCGGAATGCCGTAGGTCCGGTCCCCGCTCACCCCCTCCTCGCCGCCGAAGAAGACGACGACGATGACGGAGCAGGCGGCGATCAGCTCGCCGACGCCAAGCGAGATCATGGCGAAGACCGTCCCCGCCTTCCGCGTCGAGAAGGAGCCGATCAGCATCGCGAAGCCGAGGCCGAACAGTCCGCCGAAGAGCGGCAGGAGCGGCAACGGCATGGAGATCGCGCCGTCCTCCATCCAGTTCATGATGTGGACGCACATGAACCCGCCGAGGCCCATATACACGGCATGGCCGAAGGAGAGCATGCCCCCCTGCCCCAGCAGCATGTTGTAGGCGAGCGCGAAGATGATCGTGATCGCCATCTGGTTCATGATCGTGATAGCGCTGTTGTCCGCGAAGATGAAGGGCATCACGGCGAGGAACAGCGCCGCCATCAGCCACGGCGCGAGCGTGGCGAGGCTGAGCCCCCCGGCGGCGGGGCGCGTGCGGGTGTGGTCGAGCGAGGTCATACGTCGCGCTTCCCGAAGAGGCCGTAGGGCCGGAAGACGAGCACCATCACCATCAGGAGATAGGGCAGGATCGGCCCGACCTGCGGCAGGGTGAGCGACCAGATATCCCGGAACAGGCTCTCCGAAAGATCCTCAGGCGGCGTGAAGCCGAGCCCGGTCAGCACATCCATCATCCCGACATTGTAGGAGGCGGCGAAGGTCGTCACCCAGCCGATCAGCAGCGAGGCGACGAGCGCGCCCCAGAGCGAGCCGAGCCCGCCGACGACGATGGTGACGAAGACGATGGAGCCGAGCACGATCGCCATGCCGGGGAACGTGCCGAGCACCGGCCCCGCGATCACCCCCGCCACCCCGGCGAGCGCCGTGCCGACGCCGAAGACCCCCATGAAGATCAGCGGCACGTTATGGCCCAGCGTCTCCACCGTCTGCGGATGCGAGAGCGCGGCCTGGATGATGAGCCCGACGCGGCTTTTCGTCAGCACGAGCAGGAGCCCGATGAAGATCGCCATCGAGATGAAGATCATGAAGACCTTGTAGGCAGGGATCGCATTGCCCGAGATCGAGAAGAGCGCGAAGTTCAGCGCCTCAGGCGCGAGGAAGGGCACCTGCGCGCGGCCCCAGAAGAACTGCACGATCTCCTCGATCAGAAGCGCGAGGCCGAAGGTGAAAATCAGCTCAGGCACATGGCCGTATTTGTGCACCCGCCGGAGCCCGTAGCGCTCCACCAGCGCGCCGAGCACGCCGACGATCAGCGGCGCGATCAGGAGACCCGGCCAGAAGCCGACCGATTTCGAGATCTGGTAGGCGAAATAGGCGCCGAGCATGTAGAAGCTGGCATGGGCAAAATTGAGCACGCCCATCATCGAGAAGATGAGCGTCAGCCCGCTCGACAGCATGAAGAGCAGAAGGCCCGTCACCAGCCCGTCGATCAGGTTGACCAGAACAAGGTCCATCGGCCCGCGCCTCCCCGCCCGGATTGTCTTGAACGCAGCGCCCGCCCGGGAAGGGCGGGCGCCCGGCGCCTCTTACGGGCGCTCCATCTGGCAGGTCGTGGCGATGTCCGCCGAGGCGTTCTTCACGGTCGATTCGACAACGAGGCCGTAACCCGAATTGTCATAGTCGAAGACGACGCCATCCTTCGTGTGCTTGAAGATGTGCACGTCCTGAATCAGCTGGTGATCCTCCGGGCGCATGTAGAGTTCGCCGCCCCAGATCGATTCGTGCTTCATCCCTTCGAGCGCCTTGCCGACGGCGACGACGTCATCCGCCGTTCCCGCCGCCTCGATCGCCTTCGCCAGCATCTCCACCGTGTTGGCGATGCGCGGCTGGGAGACGTTGCCGTCCGGATACTTGGCCTTGAACGCAGTGACATAGGCGCTCATCCGCTCGGAGGCGGGCGGGTTGATCGCGCCCTCCGAGACGAGGCGGAGCGAGCCGTCGCCCGCCGCGCCGAAGGCGGCCGTGATTCCGTCCGCCGCCGCGTAGTAAGTGAAGATCGGGCCGGTGAACCCGTTCTCGAGAATCGACTTGCCGAGGCCCAGCATGTCCGTGCCCCAGTTGCCGGTGATGACGGCGTCGGCGCCGGAGGCGACGATCTTGCGGGCGTAGGGCGTGAAGTCCTTCACCTTGCCGATCGGGTGCAGTTCGTTGCCGACGATCTCGATATCCGGCCGCTTCTCCGCAAGCATCGCCGTCGCGCCGTCCGCCACCGCCTTGCCGAAGGAATAGTCCTGGCCGATGACGTAGACTTTCTTGATCGCGTCATTGGCGGCGATCACGTCGGTCAGCGCATCCATCTTGATGTCGGCATGGGCGTCGAAGCGGAAGTGCCAGAAATTGCACTTGTCGTTGGTCAGCGCCGGGTCCACCGCGGAATAGTTGAGGAAGAGCACGCGGCTGTCCGGGTTCCGCCTGTTGTGCTTGTCCACCGCCTCGGTGATCGCGTTGGCGACGCCGGAGGAATTGCCCTGCACGATGAAGCGGATGCCCTGGTCGATGGCGACCTGGAGCTGGATCAGCGATTCCTTGGGGCTGGTCTGGTTGTCGAAAGGCACGATCTCGAAGGTCTTGCCGCCGAGAACGCCGCCCGCCTTGTTCACCAGCTCCTCGGCCGCGAACTCGTACTGATGCAGGCCGTTCACGCCGGTGGCGGCGAACGGGCCGGAGAGCGGGTCGATGAAGGCGATCCGTATCGCCTCCGCCGAGGCCGCCGAAGCGGCGATGGATAGCGCGGCGAAGACGCCGAGCGAAAGGCGCGAAGCCCGTTTCATGCGCAGTCCTCCCAAATTGTCGCGGCGCGGTTCGCCGCGCTTGCCTCTGGAGCCCAGATTGCGGCGGAGCGTCGCACATCGACGCGGAAGGTCAAGCCTTACGCTACGTCCGGCCAACCCATTTTTTGGCTGTGACCCGGCACATCTTTTTTGCATTGCAGCATCTTAGCAAACACGCCGCTCATTCACGCCAATTTTGGACGGTCAGGTCTGGCGCCGCGGCGCTGCGTCGCCCTATCCTCGCCGCCAGCATGACCGAGGAGCCGCCATGAGCGCATTCGACAAGACCCGCCTCGCCCGCATCGACGACTGGATGCGACGCTATGTGGAGGCGGGTCGGTTCCCCGGCTCCACAGTTCTCCTCGCGCAGGGCGGCAAGGTCGCGCATCGCGCCTCCGTCGGCTTTCGCGACGTCGCGGCGAAAAAACCCTTCGGGGAGGAGACATTGGCGCGCATCTATTCGATGACCAAGCCGGTCGTTTCCGTCGGCATCCTCATGCTGATGGAGCGCGGGCTCTTTCATCTCGACGCGCCGGTCTCCGCCTTCCTGCCGGAATTCGCCGAGCCCCGCGCGCTTCGCCCTGGTGCGCAAAGCGTCGACGACGCCGAACCCTGCGCGCCGCCGACGCTGCACCAGCTCCTGACCCATACGTCCGGCCTGACCTACGGCTTCAACCCCGGCCCGCTTTCGGAGGCCTATGCGAAGGCGGAGATCAATTTTGGCCCGAACGCGCCCGTTCCGCTCGCAGACATGACGAAGCGCCTCGCCGCCCTGCCGCTCGCCTTCACGCCCGGCGCGCGCTGGGAATATTCCCACGCGACGGACGTGCTCGGGCGGGTGATCGAGGCCGTGGGCGGAAAGCCGCTCGATGAATGGCTGGAGGCGGAAATCTTCGAGCCGCTCGGCATGGTCGACACCGGCTTCGCCGTGCCGGACCGGAAGCTGGACCGGCTGGCGACGCTCTACACCGCGCTGCCCGAGGGCGCCGGCCTCGCGCTTACGCGCGTTCAGGACGGCGCGATGCGCGTGGTCGAGACGGCGGAAGGCTCCGCCTGGCGCGCGCCTCGCTGCCTTTCGGGCGGCGGCGGGCTCGTCTCCACCATCGACGACTATTTCCTTTTCGCGGAAATGATCCGCAAGGGCGGCGCGCATGAGGGCGCGCGGCTCCTCTCCCCGGCGACCGTCGCCTTCATGCGCCGGAATCACCTGCCGGGGGACATCGCTTCGATGGGTCCGAAGAGCTTCGCCGAGACGGCGATGACCGGCGTCGGCTTCGGCCTCGGCGGCTCGGTGGTGCTTGACCCCGCGCTCTCGCATGCGCCGGGGAGCATCGGGGACTTCTCATGGGGCGGCATCGCCTCGACCGTGTTCTGGACCGATCCTGTCCTGGACCTGACGGCGATCTTCCTGACCCAGCTGACGCCCTCCTCCGCCTATCCGGCGCGGCCCGAACTGAAGGCGCTCGTCCACGCCGCCATCGCCTGAGGCGGCCGCAAACGAAAAGGGCCGCCCCGGGGGCGGCCCTTCGCAGCGCCGGTTGGCGCCTTACTCGATGATGGTGCCGACGACGCCGGCGCCGACGGTGCGGCCGCCCTCGCGGATGGCGAAGCGGAGGCGCTCCTCCATCGCGATCGGGGCGATGAGGGTGACTTCCATCTTCACGTTGTCGCCGGGCATGACCATCTCCGTGCCCTCGGGCAGCTGGCAGGTCCCCGTCACGTCCGTCGTCCGGAAGTAGAACTGCGGCCGGTAGTTCGTGAAGAACGGCGTGTGACGACCGCCCTCCTCCTTCGTCAGGATGTAGGCCTCGGCCGTGAACTTCGTGTGCGGCTTCACCGAGCCCGGCTTGCAGAGCACCTGGCCCCGCTCCACCCCGTCGCGATCCACGCCGCGCAGCAGCGCGCCGATATTGTCGCCCGCCTCGCCGCGGTCCAGCAGCTTGCGGAACATCTCGACCCCGGTGCAGACGGTCTTCTTCGAGTCGCGGATCCCCACGATCTCGATCTCCTCGCCCACCTTGATCACGCCGCGCTCGACGCGGCCCGTCACGACCGTGCCGCGGCCCGAGATCGAGAACACGTCCTCGATCGGCATCAGGAACGGCATGTCGATCGGGCGCTCGGGCTGCGGGATGTAGTCGTCGACCGCCTTCAGCAGCTCGCGAACCTTCTGCTCCCCGATCTCCGGATCGCGATCCTCCAGCGCCGCCAGCGCCGAGCCCGCGATGATCGGGATCTCGTCGCCCGGGAAGTCGTAGTTCGAGAGGAGCTCGCGCACCTCCATCTCCACGAGCTCCAGAAGCTCCGGGTCGTCCACCTGGTCAACCTTGTTCAGGAACACCACCATCGCCGGAACGCCCACCTGCTTCGCCAGCAGGATGTGCTCCCGCGTCTGCGGCATCGGGCCGTCCGCAGCGTTCACCACGAGGATCGCGCCGTCCATCTGCGCCGCGCCCGTGATCATGTTCTTCACGTAGTCGGCGTGGCCCGGGCAGTCGACATGCGCGTAATGCCGCGCTTCCGTCTCGTACTCCACATGCGCCGTCGAGATCGTGATCCCGCGCGCCTTCTCCTCCGGCGCCGCGTCGATCTGGTCATAGGCCTTGTATTCGCCGAAATACTTCGTGATCGCCGCCGTCAGCGACGTCTTCCCGTGGTCGACGTGACCGATCGTCCCGATGTTGCAGTGCGGCTTCGTCCGCTCGAACTTCGCTTTCGCCATGACCTTCTCCTTCTCGCGCGCGCCCGCGCCTTACCGTGTGGGACCGTAGAGAGCGGCGCGCGCCCTCCGCATGAATTCTTTCGACATCTTCTGCGCCTTGACGTCCGCGCGGTCGCGAACGTTGACGCCGATCAGTTCTCCGACCAGGTGCGGCCCGACATCGACATCGAGCGGCGCCGGCCCGACGATGGCCGCGCCCGACGAAAGGTCGACAAGCGCCACCGTCCCCGAAATCGAACTCAGCCGGCCGAAGAAGGCCGCAGCGTCCGGGTCCGCCACCTCGAGGTCGAGGATCGAGATAACCGCCGCCGCAGGCCGGCCCCCCGGCTCGGACAGCGCGAGGAAGTCGGTGTAGAGGCCGAGATAGGCGGCGACGTCCTCCGCCGGGGCGTCGGCGTCCGCCGCCATGCCGCTCACGTCGATCCGGACGTCCGCGGGGCTCACCGCGAGCGCCTCGACCGGCACCGTCGCGCCCCGGTCCGCCACGGGCGCAGGCGCGCGGGAGCAGGCCGAAGCCAGCGCCAGCGCGGCCGCCGCCGCAGGGATGATCCGGAGCGCGCTCATCACGTCACGCGTACTTCGCCTGGATCTCCTGGGAGATCGCCTGCGGCACGGGTTCGTAATGGTCGAACAGCATGGTGAACTGCGCGCGCCCCTGGGACATGGAGCGGAGCGTATCCACATACTTGAACATGTTGGCCAGCGGCACGAAGGCGTTCACGACGTTCGCGTTGCCGCGCGCCTCCTGCCCCTGAACCTGACCGCGCCGGGAGGTGAGATCGCCGATCACCGAGCCGGTGAACTCCTCCGGCGTCACGACCTCGACCTTCATGATCGGTTCGAGCAGCTTCGCGCCGGCCTTCTTCAGGCCCTCGCGCATAGCCGCCCGCGCCGCAATCTCGAAGGCGAGAACCGACGAGTCGACGTCATGGAAGGCGCCGTCCAGCAGCTCCACCTTGAAGTCGATCACCGGGAAGCCGGCGAGCGGGCCCGAATCCATCACCGACTTGATGCCCTTCTCGACGCCCGGAATGTATTCCTTCGGGATCGAGCCGCCGACGATCTTCGACTCGAAGGAATAACCCTCGCCCGGCTCCGTCGGCTTGATCACCATCTTCACGCGCGCGAACTGGCCCGAACCGCCGGACTGCTTCTTGTGCGTGTAGTCGATCTCGGCGTTGTGGCTCACCGTCTCGCGATAGGCGACCTGCGGCGCGCCTACATTGGCCTCAACCTTGAACTCGCGCTTCAGCCGGTCGACGAGGATGTCGAGGTGAAGCTCGCCCATGCCCTTCATGATCGTCTGGCCCGACTCGATGTCGGTCGAGACGCGGAAGGACGGGTCCTCGGCGGCGAGCCGCTGGAGACCCTGGGACATCTTCTCCTGGTCGGCCTTCGTCTTCGGCTCGATGGCGATTTCGATCACCGGCTCGGGGAAGGTCATCGTCTCGAGCACCACCGGCTGCGACGGATCGCAGAGCGTGTCGCCCGTCGTCGTGTCCTTGAGGCCGGCGAGCGCGATGATGTCGCCCGCGAAGGCCTCGTCGATCTCCTCGCGGTTGTTCGAGTGCATCATCATCATGCGGCCGACGCGCTCGCGCTTGCCCTTCGTCGCGTTGAGCATCTGGGCGCCCTTGCCGAGCACTCCGGAATAGATGCGCGTGAAGGTGAGCGAGCCGACGAACGGGTCGTTCATGATCTTGAAGGCGAGGCCAGCGAAGGGCTGCGCGTCATCCGCCGAGCGTGGGATGTTCCGCGTCTCGGTCTCGTCGCCCGGCTTGAAGCCCATGTAGGGCTTCACGTCGAGCGGACCCGGTAGATAGTCGATCACCGCGTTCAGGAGCGGCTGGATGCCCTTGTTCTTGAAGGCCGAGCCCGCGAGAACCGGCACGAACACCATGTCGAGCGTGCCCTTGCGGATCAGCCGGCGCAGAGTCGGCACATCGGGCTCGTTGCCTTCGAGGAAGGCCTCCATCGCCTCGTCGTCCAGCTCGACCGCGCGGTCCAGCAGTTCGGCGCGCATCTCTTCGGCCTGATCCTTCAGGGAGACGCGGATCGGCTGGCGCGTCCAGGTCGCGCCGAGGTCCTCGCCCTTCCAGGTCCACTCTTCCATCGTGACGAGGTCGATGATCCCCTCGAGTTCGGTCTCGGCGCCGATCGGAAGCTGGATCGGCAGCGGCTGTGCGCCCGTCCGGTCCTTGATCATCTTCACGCAGTTGAAGAAGTCCGCGCCGATCTTGTCCATCTTGTTGACGAAGACGATCCGCGGAACCTCGTAGCGGTCGGCCTGCCGCCAGACGGTTTCCGTCTGCGGCTCGACGCCGGCGTTCGCGTCCAGAAGGCAGATCGCGCCGTCGAGCACGGCGAGGCTGCGCTCCACCTCGATGGTGAAGTCGACGTGGCCGGGCGTGTCGATGATGTTGAAGCGATGCTTCTGCGTCTCCGGCTCCGTCCCCGTGGAGGTCCGCTCCCAGAAGGTCGTGGTCGCGGCGGAGGTGATGGTGATGCCGCGCTCCTGCTCCTGCTCCATCCAGTCCATCGTCGCGGCGCCATCATGCACCTCGCCGATCTTGTGGGACTTGCCGGTGTAGTAGAGGATCCGCTCCGTGCACGTCGTCTTGCCGGCGTCAATATGCGCCATGATGCCGAAGTTGCGGTAGCGCTCGAGGGGGTAATCGCGGGCCATCGGTCCAGTCCTTCGGGTTACCAGCGGTAATGGCTGAACGCCTTGTTGGCGTCGGCCATCTTGTGGGTGTCTTCGCGCTTCTTCACGGCGGTGCCGCGGCCGTTGACCGCGTCCATCAGTTCGCCGGCGAGGCGCTCCTCCATCGTGTGCTCGTTGCGCGCGCGGGAGGACTTGATGAGCCAGCGGATCGCCAGCGCCTCGCGGCGCTCGGGGCGGACCTCGACGGGCACCTGGTAGGTCGCGCCGCCGACGCGGCGGGAGCGCACCTCGACGGAGGGTTTGATGTTGTCCAGCGCCTCGTGGAAGACCTCGATCGGCGCCTTCTTCATCTTCGCCTCGACGCGCTCCAGCGCGCCATAGACGATGCTCTCCGCTACGGACTTCTTGCCGTCATACATCAGGTTGTTCATGAACTTCGTCAGAACCCGGTCGCCGTACTTGGCGTCGGGCAGGATCTCGCGCTTCTCGGCGGAATGGCGGCGGGACATGTCGCGCTCTCCTTACTTCGGACGCTTCGCGCCGTATTTCGAACGGCGCTGGCGGCGGGAATTGACGCCCTGCGTGTCGAGCACGCCGCGGAGGATGTGGTAGCGGACGCCCGGAAGGTCCTTCACGCGGCCGCCGCGGATCAGCACAACCGAGTGCTCCTGCAGGTTGTGGCCCTCGCCGGGGATGTAGGAGATGACCTCATACCCGTTGGTCAGCCGCACCTTCGCGACCTTCCGGAGCGCCGAGTTCGGCTTCTTCGGCGTGGTCGTGTAGACGCGGGTGCAGACGCCGCGCTTCTGGGGGCAAGCCTCCAGATGCATAGACTTGTTCCGCACCGGTTTCGGCTGCCGGGGCTTCCGGATCAGCTGCTGGATCGTCGGCATCGGGCTCGCACCCCATCGTTGTCTTCATCTCAGCGCCCCGGTCATCCGGAACGCGCGAAACGCCAAGCCCGGCCTTTCGGCCGTCCTTGGCGGGAATTCAGAGGATCGGGGCCGGGGCCCGGATCATGCGCGCCAATATTGGGCGATGTATGCTCGCGCCGGGAATCCCCTTCGCGATGGGCGGCTTCTATGGGGCGGGGGGAATCATGTCAAGGGTAGGGTAAGGGAAAGCGGCGATGGCCGATCCTCACGTCTTGGCGTCGTCACTCTGGAAGTCCTGCGGCGCGTAGGCCAGCGTTGAAGCGCGTCATCGCTGAGACGTCCGCGATGCGGATAAAACCGCGCGACAGCGTCGCCTTATGATCGTGGGCAAGGATATCGGCGACCGCCTCGGCCGCCTTGTCGCGATCTCCCAACTGCCCATAAACCGCTGCGCGCCACCATTTGTTGCCAAGAAAGCGCGGGTTCCGGGCGCGCGCCCGCTCGAGAGATTCCGCCGACTCGGCGTATCGCTCCTGAATGAACTGCGCCTGACCAAGCAGTTGATCCGGAAGCCAGTCATGAAACGGATTGAGGCGGATCGCGACGCGAAGTCTGGCTTCCGCCTCGGCTCCTCGACCGAGGAAGATCAGCGGCAAAGAGGATCTGGTGAGGAGATGGGCATCGGCCGGCTCCATCTCTACCGCGCGGGCATAGGCCGCGGCGGCTCCTTCGTAGTCTCGAAGATTCATCAATGTGTGGGCATAGACTGATTGTGGAAACCAGTCCTCCGGCTCTTCGGCCGCCGCGGATCGCGCTTCTTCATGGGCGCGGGCCAGCAGCTCGGCCCGGTCCTCCACCAGCCCGAAATAGGCGCGTTGCGTGTCGATGAAGGCGAGCACTGACTTTGCGCGGACGAAGCCCGGGTCACGCTCCAAAGCCTTTAGGGCGAGCGCGCGCGCTTTGCCATATGCGTCGGGCGTGTTGAGCCAGCTCTCCCGATCCGCCTCGAACCACGCGAACCAGGCTTCCGGGTCATCCGTAAACCGAACCTGCTCTGCGGCCCGGTTGAGGTCCGATGCGAGGCGCACCGCCAGCGCCTCAACGATCTCGTCCTGCAGGACGAAGATATCCGACGAGGCGCGGTCAAACCGGTCTGACCAGACGATCCGGCCGGAAACAGCGTCAACCAGCTCGGCGTCGATACGAACCCGATCACCGCCGGGGCGGAGCGTGGCGCGAACTACGTGACGTACGCCAAGCTCCTCCGAGACCCGCGCCGGTTCCGCATTATCGCCGACATAGCTGAGCGTCGAACTCCGCGCGATTACGAAAAGGCCGGAGACCCGAGCGAGGCCCCTCGTCAAGTCTTCGGCGATCGCGTCCGCCAACCTCCGGTCATCGACCGAGGAGGCAGCCACCTCGAAGGGAAGGACAGCGACAGACGGCTTGTCCGGAAGCGGGAGCGCCATGGACGCGATTGCAGCCGGTTCGACCCGCGCGACCCAGGGCTGGAGCCAGGCGAGCAGGCCCGCCAAGGCGATGAACGCCGCCACTGCGACAATCCGTCCTGTTCTGACCCGGCGCTTCGCGACGAAGCTTGGCCGCCGGGCGGAGTTCCGAGGGGATGTGACGCCGAAGGCGCGGATTGGACGGGCGATATTCTTGACCGCGACTTCGCCCATATCTTGAAGCTCGTAAGAGAGCTTGTCGCGAATCTGGTCGCGCGCAGCGCGCGAGATACAAACGCCGCCGGGCGGCGCCAGCCCTTCGAGCCGGGCCGCCACGTTGACGCCGTCGCCATGGACATCGTCTCCTTCGATAATGACGTCGCCGAGATTGACGCCGATGCGCAGGAGGAGCGCCGGCGCCCCGGATCGGTTGAACGTCTCCATGCCGTCCTGAATACGAACGGCGCAGTCCACGGCGTCGACCACGCTTCCGAATTCGGCCAGCAGTCCGTCTCCCATGGTCTTGAAGAGGCGACCGCGATGTTCCGTGATCGCCGGCGCGATCACAGTCTCCATTGCTGCATTGAATCTTGCGCGGACGCCGCCTTCGTCCTCGCCCATCATGCGACTATATCCGACGACGTCAGCCGCAAGGATCGCCGCCAGTCGTCGTTGCAGTCGAACCTCGGACATCAGCGCCCCAACCGTCAATGCGCCGATCCTGGCTGGGGGCATTCTAGGATAGTCAGACACATTGGTCCATTCGCGCGCCCGGCGTTCTACCCCTTGCCTCCCCTCCCGCCCTGCGCCAGCCTCCCGCCCGAACACAAGGGAACCGTAATGACCGAAACCCTCCGCGCCGAAGACCTCGCCTTCCTTCTCCATGACGTCATCGGCGTCTCCCGCTTCGCCAACCATCCGCTCTACGCCGGGCAGAGCCGGGAAGACTGGGACGCGATCCTCGATCTCGCCGCCGGGATCGCGGAGCGGGAATGGGAGCCGCTCGCGGCGCGGCTCGACGTGGACGAGCCCTCATTCGACGGCGAGCGCGTCCACATCATCCCGGAGGCGAAGGCGGCGCTGGAGGAATACTGGAAGGCCGGGTTTCAGGCCGCGGGCTTCGCGCCGGAGCGCGGGGGCATGGGCCTGCCCTTCACGATCACGCAAGGACTCGCCGCCTTCTTCAATGCCGCGAACGTCTCGCTGACGGGTTATGCGATGCTCTCTGTCGGCGTCGGCAACATGCTCGTCGCCACCGCCTCCGAAGCGCAGATCGCCGAATACCTGCCCCCCCTCATCGAAGGGCGCTGGACGGGCACGATGTGCCTTTCCGAGCCGCAGGCGGGCTCCGGCCTCGCCGATATCCGCACGCGGGCGGAGCCGCAGGCGGACGGGACGTATCGCGTCATCGGCTCGAAGATGTGGATTTCCGGCGGCGAGCACGAGCTTTCCGAGAACATTGTCCACATGGTGCTGGCGAAGATCCCCGGCGGCCCTCCGGGCGTGAAGGGCATCTCCATGTTCATCGTGCCCAAGTTCCTCAAGGACGGGACGAGGAACGACGTCCGCCTCATCGGCCTCAACCACAAGATGGGCTTCCGCGGCACCACCAACTGCGCGCTGAACTTCGGCGACGAAGGCGGCGCGGTCGGCTACCTCGTCGGGGAGCCGCATCAGGGCCTCTCCTACATGTTCCACATGATGAACGAGGCGCGGATCGGCGTCGGCCTCGGCGCGGCGAGCATCGGCTATGCCGGCTATCTCCACGCCCTCGCCTATGCGAAGGAGCGCAGGCAGGGCCGCGCGCCGGATGACAAGGACCCGGCGAGCCCGCCCGTCCCCATCATCGAGCATGCGGACGTGAAGCGGATGCTGCTCCAGATGAAATCCTATGTGGAGGGCGGCCTCGCGCTCGTCCTCTACGGCGCCTCGCTGGTGGACGAAGCGCGGCTGGGAGATGAAGAGGCGGAACTGCTCCTCGATCTCCTCACGCCGATCATGAAGTCCTGGCCCTCGGAATACGGGCTCCGCGCCAACGAGATCGCGATCCAGGTCTTCGGCGGCTACGGCTACACGCGGGATTACCCGGTCGAGCGGCTCTATCGGGACAACCGGCTGAACCACATCCACGAGGGGACGCGCGGGATACAGGGGATGGACCTCCTCGGCCGCAAGGTCGGTCAGAAAGGCGGAGCCGGGATGCGCCGCCTCGCCGCCGAGATCGAGGCGACGGCGGCGGAGGCGGCTTCGCGCCCAGAAACGGCGGAACTCGCTGCGAGCCTGCGCGCCGCCGCCGCCCGCGCCTTCGGCGTGACGGCGGCGATGCAGGCCCGCGCCGCGGAGGCCGGGCCCGCCGCATATCTCGCAAACGCGACGATCTATCTCGACATGCTCGGCCATGTCGTCGTCGCCTGGCTCTGGGTCCGTCAGGCGCTGGCGGCGGAGGCGGCGCTGGGGGCTGGCGAGGGCGCGCGGCGGGATTTCCTCGCGGGCAAGCTCACCGCCGCCCGCTACTTCCACCGCTACGAACTCCCCGCGGCGATGACCGCCGCGGACCTTCTGGAGCGGATGGACCGGACCTGCCTCGAAGCTGAGGCCGCCGGCTTCTGAGCCTCAGAAGAGGAAATTGTCCGCGTCGAGATCGGCGGAGTCGATCCCGACGAGGACGAGACGCCCGCCGAGCCCGTCCTCGATCAGCGTGTCCGCGCCCCGCTCCGTGATCGTGAGGTCGGCGAGGCCCGTGACGCCGTCATGGCGGCTGAAATCCAGCGTCTCGAAGAGCTTGAAGTCGAGCACACGGTCGTTGCCGAAGCCGCGCTGGAACACGAACGTATCCACGCCGAAACTGCCGACGAGTCTGTCGGCGCCGCCCCCGCCGTTCAGCCTGTCCGCCCCCGCGCCGCCGTTCATGATGTCATTGTGGTTGCCGCCGAAGAGCGTGTCGTTCCCGACGCCGCCGATCACCGTATCTTCGTCGCGGCCGCCGCGCAGCAGGTCGTCGCCGCGGCCGCCGTTCAACGCATCCTCGCCGCGGCCGCCGATGATCCGGTCGAATCCGCCCTGGCCGAAGATCGTGTCGTCACCGGCGCCGCCGAAGATCGTGTCGCGGCCCTTGCCGCCGCGGAGGTCGTCGTCCCCGCCCTCGCCGAGGATCAGGTCGCGCCCCTCCTCCGCGATCACGCGGTCGTTCCCGTCGCCGGCGCGGATGACGTCGTCATTCTCGGTGCCGTCGATGCGCTCTGAGCCGGAGGAGCCGAAGAAGCGGGCGTCCGCCGGTTCCGGAACCTCGACGGAGCGCGCCGCGTCCAGCCCGAAGACCGTTTCGTCCGCAACCATCGGCTTCGTCGCATTCGAGAGGAACTGCCCGAAGCCGCCGCCCACCGCCGGCTCGTCGCCCTTGACCGTGATCGTGAGCGTGTTGAGCGTTTCCGCCTGGCCGTCGGACACCGTGAATTCGAACACCAGCACCTCCTCTTCGCCCGCTTCGAGGAAGTCGAACGCAGAGGGGTTAAAGCTTACCGGTTCGTCAAAGACAAGGGCGCCGGCGGGCGGGCTGCCGGTGGAGGTGACCGCGCCCAGCGTCTCTCCGATCAGCAGGAACTGGTCGTTCCCCGAGTCGATCTCGCGCAGCCGATTTGACCCGCCGCCGAAGAGCACATGCACCGCGCCGCCTGCGAAGCGCGAGCCGTCGAAGAACCGGCTCTCGCCGATCAGCAGGTCGAGGAACCCGTCGCCGTTGATGTCCGCGGAGGAAATGCGATCGGCGAAACTGCCGCCAGTGTCGCTGGTCGTCGTCGAGGGCGTGGCGCGGATCGTGTAGAGCTCGTCCACGTTGATGTTGCGGTCCACGGCGCCGTCCACCCCGTCCGCCTCGTCAAGGGAGCCGGTGAGGACGATATGGACCTCGCCGGCATAGGCGCCCGTCACGGGAACGCGGTTGCTGCCGTTGGCGATGGCGAAATCGACCAGCCCGTCGCCGTCGATGTCGCCGAGCGGAACGATCTCCGCCTGAAGCCCGCCTTCGCCGCCGGTGAGCCCGCTGAAAGTCAGCCCGAAGCGCTCTTCAGCAGCCCGGAACGGGTCGAGCCGGCCGTCCCTCGCGCCGTCCGCATCGTCCAGTCTGGCGAGGTTGCCTGCCCCGCCGAAGAGCACGAAGACATTGAGGCCGTCATCCCCGAACTCGCGGTCCGCGACGGCGAAATCCGCGAACCCGTCCCCGTTCACGTCCCCGATCACGGCAGGCTCGAAGGCCGCGCCGACGATGGTGAAGCCGCCCGCGGCGCCGATATCATCGACGGATATCTCGCCGTCCCGCGCCCCGTCGGCCAGGTCGGCGGCGTCGAGCGCATCTCGTCCGCCGAAGACGATGTAGCTCGCGCCGGGGCCGTTGCTTGCGTAATTGTAGATGGAAGCAGAGATCAGGAAATCGTTGATCCCGTCGCCGTCGATATCGCCGGTCGCGAGGCCGAGATCGCGGAAGTTTGTGCCTTCACCGCCAGTCTCAGGCCCGCCGACGAAGCGGTAGGCGCTCCCGTCCACCGCGCGGACAAGGTCGTTGACATCCACATTCCCCGCGGCGTTCGCCGCCCCGGCGAGCGCACCGCCCGAGACGAAATGGACGAAGGCGTCGTCGCGGTTCAGGCGCGTGGAGCCGATCAGGAGATCGACGACGCCATCCCCGTTCACATCGCCGACCGGCGCATCGGGAAGCACGTAACCGAACGCGTCGCCGTAGGCTCCTGCGCCAAGCGACAGCCGGAATCCCGCCCCGGAGGGAAGCGCCCCGAGGTCGATCGTCCCCCCGAACGCCTCGATGGCCTCCTTGCCGCCGAAGATTGCGAATACCGCCCCGCCATTGTTCGGCCCGGCATAGCCATCGGAGATCAGGAGCTCCGCGAATCCGTCTCCATTGATGTCCCCCAGAAGGCCGGGGGCGAGATTGCGCCCGCCATAGTTGGATTCCGACAAGAGCAGGAGCCCCGTTCCGGCGTCGATCCGCCCGGCGTTCGCCACGGCGTCACGGGCGCCGTCCGCCGTATCGAGCGTCACCTGCGCCGGGCTCTCGCCGAAGACGATGAAGCCCCGCTCATTGTCCCCTTCGGAATAGCCCCGCCGGAAGAAGATGAAATCGTCGATCCCGTCGCCGTTGATATCCCCGAGAGCCGCCGGGTCGCCGGCATAACCGTAGTCGACATCCCCCTCGAACCGCATCCCGGCGAGCCCCTGCCCCGCGATGGCCGTGATGCCCGAGACCTGACGGAAATCGGAGATGGTGAGCGTGTCGTTCTCCGCATCCCGCGCGAATTCGAAAAGGTCGATCTCGAAATCGTCGTCGAGCTCGCTCGCCTCGATATCGATCGCCGTCACTTCCGGCGCGTCGTTGACGCCGAAGATCGAAAGCGAGACGAAGCCCTGGATCTCCCCGCCGTTTCCGTCCGAAACCGTGTAGAAGAAGAACTCGCCCGTCGCGTCGGAACCGGTCAGGAAGTCCAGCGCCCCCCGCGGGTCGATGGAGATGTCGCCGTTCTCGGCGACGGTGATCGCGGCGCCGGAGGAGCCGGTGAAGCTGATCCCGCCCGGGGTGACGGCGCGCCCGTCCACCACGGTCACGCGCAGCACGTCGTTCGTATCCGCATCGAGGATCGGGTTGGTCCCGGCGATCATGTTGCCGGTGAAGCGCGTGTCCTCATCGATGGGCTCGACGAACAGGCCCGGCGTGCCGCCGGACTGGGAGACGGGCGCGTCGTTCACGCCGGTGATGGTGATCCTCACCTCGGCCGTATCGGTCAGCCCCGTCTCGCCGTCGCGAATTTCGTAGAAGATGCTCTCCGTCGCCGTCTCTCCGACGGCGAGGAAATCGAACTCCCCGTTCGGGTCGAAGAACAGCCTCCCGGCGTCGAACCCCGCCTGCCCGCCGAACTCCTGGCCCGGAACGAGCCGGAGGCCGAACTCGCCAGGAGTGTCATTCGCCAGCACGTCGATGGAGATCGGCGTCTCCTCGTCCGTGGTCGCCGCATCGTCATTGGCGACAGGGCCGTCATCCTCGCCGGTGATGGTGATGGTGATCGTCCGCGTGACCCGCTCCTCGCCGGAGACGATGTCGAACGTCACGTCGAAGATGCCGAACTCGCCGCCCGCGAGGAAGTCGAAATTCGCCGTATCGACGACGACCGAGCCGCCGCCCGTGCGGAAGCTCGAAGCGTCCGTCGTATCGCTCGCCGCATTGGCGACGATCGAGACGGAGTCCGGGTCCACGGCGGGCGTGTCGTCCTCGTCCGCATCCGTCGCGGTGACGAAGGTGATGAGGTCGAAATCGACATTGGTGAGGACGCCGACATCGCCTTCCGGCACAGGGTCCGGATCCGTCGCCTCGGAGACGATCAGCGGATCGTTGACGCCGAGGATCCGGAAGGTCGCAGACGCGGTGAAGCTGGCTCCTGCCGCATCGGAAATCGTGAAGGAGAACACCTCGTCGAGCGTGTCGCCCTCGTCAAGCTCGTCATAGAAGCCGGCGGCGCCGAGCTGCGCCTCGCCATTCTCCTGCACCGTCAGCGTCGCGCCGGAGCCGAGTGTGAAGGATATCTGACCGGCGACGAGCGGCTGGCCGTTCACCGCCGTGACGGAAAGCGTGTCCCCCGTGTCCGGATCGGTCGCGTTCGAGCTCGCGATCAAGAAGCCGAAGCCGATCGCATCCTCCGACAGCGGACCGAAGAAGACATCCCCGCCCGTCGGCGCGTCGTTCACGCCCGTCACCGTCACGGTGAGAACCGCGCCGTCCTCCGCCCCCGCATCATCGCGGATCGTGTAGGAGAAGCTCGTCGTCCGCGACTCGCCCGCCGCCAGATCGTCGAACTCCCCGTTCGGGTCGAAGACCGACCCGTCGAAGACGCCGCCCGCGCTGCCCGCCGTGTCAAAGCCGGCAAGGCTGAACCCGTTGTCCACGTCGTCGTCATTCGCCAGAACGTCGACGGAGACCGACGTGTCCTCGTCCGTCGTCGCCGCATCGTCATTGGCCACCGGCGCGTCGTTCACGCCCGTCACCGTCACGGTGATCGTCGCCGTGTCCCGCGCGCCTTCCCCGTCCTCGATGGTGTAGGAGAAGGTCGTCTCGCGGGTCTCGCCTTCCGCCAGATCGTCGAACTCGCCATTGGGGTCGAAGACGAAGCCCTCGCCGGTGGAAATGCGGCCTCCGGCGCTCCCCGTGGCGTCGATCTCGGCGATGAAGAAGTCGTCTTCCGCATCGAGATCGTTCGCCTGGGGCGCGATATCGATCCCGGTGTCCTCGTCGGTCGCGAACGCGTCGTCAATGGCGACCGGCGCGTCGTTCACGCCGGTGACGGTGATCGAAAGCGTCACCGTCGCCGTCGTCAGCCCGGCGCCTGTCTGGTCATCCAGCGTCACGCTGAAGGCGTCGGGCGCGCTCGTCTCGCCCGTCGCGAGCGCGTCGAAGGCGCCGACGGGGCTGTATTCGTAGGTCCCGTCCTCGGAGATCGTGAGCGTCGCGCCCGAGGCGGTGGTGAAGCTCTGCGTCCCGGTCACGCCGGTCCGCACGCCGCCGATGATGACGTCGAGCACGCGCAGCACGTCGTTCGCGTCCCGGTCCGCCGCGCCGGAATCGGCGATGACGTTCCCGGTCAGCGCCGTGTCCTCGTCGGTCTGGTCGGTGATGGAGCCGCCCGTGGGCCGGTCGTTCACGCCGGTGATGGTGACGGTGAAGAGCCCCTCGTCGCTCAGCCCGTTGGAGGAATCGGTCGCGAGATAGCGGATCGTCTCCGTCGCGCTCTCCCCGACGCCGAGGAAGTCATAGGCCCCGGCCGGGTTGAACTGTATCGACTGGTTCGCGAGCACCGTGACCGCGCCGATGAAGGTCTGCCCGGCGACAAGCGAGGTCGTGAGCGGCCCGCCGCCCGGCGCGTCGTCGTTGTTCAGCACGGCGACGGTGATCTGGCTCTCCTCGTTCACCGTCGCGGAATCGTCGGAGGCGACAGGCGCCTGCGAGGAGTCGGTCACGCCGGTGATCGAGATCGTCGCGGAGGCGGTGAAGCTGCCGCCGAAATCATCCGCCACGGTGAAGCTGAACGCCTCGGAGGCGCTCTCGCCGGCGTTCAACGCCTCGTAGTTCCCGGCGACGGAAAGGCTGAACGTCCCGTCCTCGTTCGCAGTCAGCACGGCGCCCGAGCCGAAGGTGACGCTCACCTGCCCCGCCGTCAGCGCCTGGCCGTTGATCGCGGTGAGGCGCAGCGTGTCGCCGTCGTCCACGTCGGAGGCGTTGGAGGCGGCGAAGAGGTCCCCTGAAAGATCCGTGTCCTCGTCGGTCGAGAAGCTCGCGTCGCCGCCCGTCGGCGCGTCGTTTCGACCCTCGACCAGAACGCTGATCGTCGCGGCGGCCTCCTGCCCCGCGTCGTCGCGGATCGTGTAGGAGAAGGTCGTCAGCCGCGTCTCGCCCTGCCGGAGATCGTCGAAATCGCCCGCCGGGTCGAAGAGGAAGCCGTCCGTCCCGCTCGGGTCGAGCGGGCCGATCACATAGACGAACTCGTTCGGCTGAAGGATCGAGAACGTGAAGCTTCCCGTCGCGCCGAAGACCCAGCCGGTGTTGCCGAGGCGCTCGGAGCTGTCCACGACGCCGTCTATCCCCGGCGTCTGGAGGAGAAGGTCGCGCGACGCGCCGGGATCGCCCGCGAAGGATGCGAATTCGATCCCGCTGAAGGCGATCAGCTCGTTCACCTGGGTCGGGTCCGTCTCCTTGAAGAAGTCGAACACGCCGGGCAGGTCGCCGAGCGAGTCGTCGAAGACGATGGTGAAGGCCGTGCCGGTGTTGAACGCCGCGAACGTCGTGCCCGTCGGGTCCGGATTCCACGTCGCGCGGAGGAGCGAGAAGCCGCCCGCCGAAAGCGTTCCGCCGTTCGAGCCCGTCGCGTCGAAGGCCGTCACGGTCAGGCCGCCCTCCGGGTCGACGTCGTTCGCGATGGCGTCGACGAACATGGGGCGGTCCTCGTTCGTCGTCAGGGCGTCGTCCGCCGCGGCCGGCGCGTCGTTGGCGCCGGAGATCGAGATCGTCGCGGAGGCGGTGAAGCTGCCGCCGAAATCATCCGCAACGGTGAAGCTGAACGCCTCCGATGCGCTCTCGCCGGCGTTCAGCGCCTCGTAGTTCCCTGCGACGGAGAGGCTGAACGTCCCGTCCTCGTTCGCCGTCAGCACGGCGCCCGAGCCGAAGGTGACGCTCACCTGCCCCGCCGTCAGCGCCTGGCCGTTGATCGCCGTCAGGCGCAGCGTGTCGCCGTCGTCGAGGTCCGTGGCGGCCGAGGCGGCGAGGAAGTCGCCGGAAAGGTCCGTATCCTCGTCCGTCGAGAAGCTCGCGTCCGAACCCGTCGGCGCGTCGTTCACGCCCGTCACCGTGACCTCGACCGTGGCGACGGAGGCGGCGCCGAAGGCGTCCGTCACCGAATAGGTGAAGAGGTCGATGAAGGTCTCGCCCTCGCGCAGGAAGTCGAGCGCGCCCGCGGGGTCGTAATTCACCACGCCGCCGCCGAGATCGGTCAGGTTCCCGCGTGTCCCCTCCACGTCCACACCAACCGCCTGCACGAAGTCGACGTCGAAGCCGGGCGAGGAGCCGCCATTGTCGAGCCCGGTGATCCGCACCGCGAGGAGCTGCTCGGTGAAGCCGATGGAGGCGAGGTCGAAGGCTGTCGTCGTGTTGTTGTCGGCCACGCCGATGAAGGTGAAGTTCACCCCGTCCGAACTCACCTCGATATTCGCGCGCTCGCCGCCCGGCCCGATCTCCCCGATGAAGAGGTCAGCGCCGGCTCCGTCGAAGATCACCTCGTCGATGAAGGCCACCGTGAGGGAGGTTCCCGCCGGGACCGAGACGAAGACGCCGTCGCCGGAGCCGAGGGCCTGCGTCGGGTCGCCCGCGCCGTTGTAGTCGAGCACGATGTCCGCGAAGCCGAATTCGCCCGTGGTGTCGGGGAAACCGAAGATCAGCGTGCCGTCGTCGATGTCGCTGTCATTCGCCCCGAGGTCGATCTCGATGGCGGTGTCCTCGTCGGTCTCCACCGCGTCGGAGACGGCGACGGGCGCGTCGTTCACGCCGGTGATGGCGATCGTGGCCGAGGCGGTGAAGCTCGCGCCCGCCGCGTCCGCCACCGTGAAGCTGAACGCCTCGGACGCGCTCTCGCCCTCGGCGAGGCTCTCGTAGTTCCCGGCGACGGAGAGGCTGAACGTCCCGTCCTCGTTCGCCGTCAGCACGGCGCCTGAGCCGAAGGTCACGCTGACCTGCCCGGCGGTCAACGCCTGGCCGTTGATCGCCGTCAGCCGAAGCGCATCGCCATTGTCCACATCCGCGGCGCCCGAGGCGGCGAGGAAGTCGCCCGAAAGGTCCGTGTCCTCGTCCGTCGAGAAGGAGGCGTCCCCGCCCGTCGGCGCGTCGTTGAGCCCGGCGACGGTGACGGTCAGCGTCGCCGTCGCCTCCGCGCCCGCCTCGTCGCGGATCGTGTAGGTGAACGCCGTCTCTCGCGTCTCGCCCTCCGCGAGGTCGTCGAATTCCCCGTTCGGGTCGAAGACATGGCCGCCGAGGTCGCGCTCCGTCAGCACGCCGCCGGACGAGCCCGCCGCATCGATGGCGACCACCGTGAAATCGTCGTCCGCGTCGTTGTCGTTCTCATCGACGAAGACGTCTATGGCCGTATCCTGATCCGTCGCCGCCGCATCGTCATCGGCGACGGGCGCGTCGTTCACGCCGGTGATCGTGAAGCTGTAATTGTCCGTGAACGTCTCGCCGGCGAGATCGGAAACGGTGAAGGTGAAGCTGTACTGGAAGGCCTCGCCCGCACGCATGAAATCGAAATCGGCGTTGATGACGACGGTTCCGTCCGCGGAGACGTCAAGAGTCGCGCCCTCGTCGAACTCGAACGACTCAGTCCCGCCACCGAGCGGGAGGCCCTCGAACTCCAGAACGAACAGCGTGTCGTTCGCATCGACGTCGAAGGCGCCGCTGGCCTCCAGGATGTTCGGCGCTTGGAGCGTGTCCTCGTCCGTCTCGAAGCTGACGTCGGAGCCCGTCGGCGCGTCGTTCTCGCCGGTGATCGTGATGGTGACGGTGTTGACCGTCTCGTCCGTCCCGTCCGAGACGCCGTATTCGATGACGACCGTTTCCTGCTCCCCCTCGCCGAGATAGGCGAAGAGGGAGGGGTCGAATTCCGCGTCGTCGCCGAGCGGGGTGAAGGCGCCGGCCGGCGGCTCGCCCGTCTCGATGAAGAGGCCGGAAAGAAGGTTCGCGTCGATCCGCCCGTCGATCTGCCCGTCCAACGCGTCGAGCGCCGCGAGCTTCGCGCCGGCGTCGGAGATGAGGTAGGTCGCTCCGACAGGCTGGTTCGACTCGTTCCGGAACCGGGAATCAGAGATCAGGAGATCGGCCGCGCCGTCCCCGTCGAAATCGCCCGAGGCGATGGCGAAGCCGAAGCTCGTGTCGCCCCGCGCCTCGAAGAGATAGCCCGTCGTCCCGTCCACCTCGTCGAGAGAGATCGCGCCGTCCTGCACGCTCGCGCCGTCGAGCGCCTCAAGCTGGCCCCCGAAGAGAAGGAAGACACGTCCGACATAGTCGGACGTCCCTTGATCGTAGGAGGGATAACCGCCGATCAGCAGGTCGGCGAGCCCGTCGCCGTCCACATCCCCCGGCGCGGTCACCGCGGAGCCCGGCCCGCCGAAGGCCCCGAGGTCCGAGAGGACGAATCCGTATTCGCCCTGCACCCGGTCGAGATTGATGCGCCCGTCCGCAGCGCCGTCCTGCGCGTCGAGCGCCCCGAGCGAGTCGCGCCCGCCGAAGACGATGTAGCTCTCTGATGCCCCGTCCGTGTAGTGAACCCCGATGAAGAGATCAGCGAATCCGTCCCCGTTCACATCGCCGATCACGGCGAGGGAGGAACCCGCATTCTCGAAGGCGAAGCCGCCCGCGGCGGCGACGCTCGCCTGCGTCAGCGTCGCGGCGCCGCCCGTCCCGCCCAGCGCGGCTTCGAGTGCGGCTGCGTCGTCGCCAAAGATGAGGTAGGTGACGCCGTAACCGCTCGCCGCGATCTCCCCCAGCGCGCCGATCAGAATGTCGGCGATCCCGTCCCCGTCCACGTCCCCGGCCGCGAGCGCGCCACCGAGGCGGCCGCCGCTGAGATAGAAGCCCTCGCCGTACCCGTAATAGTAGGCTTGGGCCCCGTCGAGCCGCAGCCCCCCGGCCGCGACCGCGGCTCCGATGCCGACGCTCGCCGCGCCGCCCGCCGCGGAGACGAGCCCGGCTCCGGAGACGATGAAGACAGACCCGGCGCCGCTCTGCCCGTTCGGCGAAGCCTGCTGCGCCGAGATGAGGAAATCGGCGAAACCGTCGCCATCGATGTCGCCGAGCGGCTGCATCGGCAGCGTGCGCCCGAAGTCAATTTCGCCCTGCCCGAGGATCGTGAAGCCGTTCGTTCCATCGAGCTGCGACGGCGCGAAGGATGGAGAGAACGCGGCGCCGCCGCCCGGCCCCCCGAAGACGACATGAACAGCGTAGAGATCGTGATCGGAAATCAGGAAATCGTCGAATCCATCCCCGTTGATGTCGCCGACGCCAGCGGCCGTATAGCCGAGCGTGTATGTGCCGATCTCCGTGTCGATGATGAGAACGCCGGGGAGATCCGTCCGCGCCAGATCGACCACGCCGTCGAAGGCCCCGTCATCGAGATCCGCGTCGATCCGGTTGGCGACGCCGCCAAGTATGACACGACCGCCGCCAAGATTGCCGCCTTCCGACCCCGAATTTCTCCCCGGGGCCAGGAAGAAATCCCCGAACCCGTCCCCGTTCACATCGCCGAGCGGTTTTGGCTCCAGCGCCGCGAAATTCACGAAGCCGTCATAGCGCACCGCCGCCGGGCCGAAATCCCCGAAGACGTTCGGCCCGTCGATCTGGCCGAAGAAGGAGATCGAGAGCGGGTCGCCCTCCGCGTCGAACGAATTGTCGAGCAGGCCGAGAAGCCCCGAGACGTCGTTCTGCGAGAAGGTGAAGTCGAGCGGAGCGAGCTCCGGCGCATCGTTGACGCCGATGATGTTTATCGTCGCGGTGATCGTGTCCTCGGCCCCGAAATTGTCGGAGATCGTGACGACAAAGGAGACAAACGTCTCCTCGCCCTCCGCGAGCCCGTCGAAGCGTCCGGAGGCTTCCGTGAAGAAGGAGCCGTCTTCGTTGACCGTCAACTGAAGCAGGCCCTCGGGAAGGTCGAACTCCAGAACGGCCTGTCCGTTGGCGAGGCCGAGCCCCTCCACGTCGATCACGCGGATCGAGTCGCCCGGGTCCGGATCGAAGGCCCCGACCTCGGCGAAGAGATCGCCCTCGCGATCCTCGTCTTCGGTCAGGAAGAAGTCGAAAGCGCCGGTCCCGACGAAGGGCGGGTTGTTGTCCATGGCGACGCCCGTCACCGTCACCGTGATCGTCGCCGTCGCCTGCGCGCCCGCATCGTCCGCGATGGTGTAGGTGAAGGTCGTCGTCCGCGTTGCGCCCGGCGCGAGGTCGAGGAAGTCCTCGCCCGGATCGAAGCGGAGCGAGCCCTCGACATTGCCGAGCGTGCCCCCGGCGCTTCCGTCGACGTCGAAGTCGAGGAGGTCGAACGGGCCGTCCACGTCGAAATCGTTGGCGAGCGGGTCGAAGAACGTCGCCCGGTCGGAGAAGCCCGCGACCGAATCCGCCACGGCGACCGGCGCGTCGTTGACGCCGAGGATCGTGAGCGAGGCCAGGACCTCCGCCTCCCCGCCATTCCCGTCGGAGACGGTCACGGTGAAGAACTCGCCGGAGACGCCCTGCGCCGAAAGCGAATTGAACGCCGCGCGCGGGTCGTAGGTGAACCCGCCATCCGCGGAGACGATCAGCGTCGCGCCGGTCGAGAGCGTGAAGACCCCGGCGCCGCCGACCAGCGGCGCGCCGTCCACTGCGATGACCGTCAGCACGTCCGTCGCGTCCGCGTCCGTCACGCCGCCGTCGAGGATCAGGCTCCCGGACAGGGTGTCGTCCTCGGTGAGGGTCTCGGAGAGGAACCCGCCCTGCGGCGCGTCGTTGAGGCCGGTCACCGTCACGGTGATCGTCGCCGTCGCCTCGGCGCCGAACTCGTCCGCAATCGTGTAGGAGAAGGTCGTCGCCCGCGTCTCCCCGGCCCCAAGATCGTCGAAATCGCCCGACGGGTTGAAGGTGAGGCCGCCGCCCTCGTTGGCGAAAAGAACGCCGCCCGCGGAGCCCGCCTCGTCGAAGGTCTCGAGCGCGACCGAATCTCCCGCATCCGGGTCGGAATCGTTCTGGAGTATGTTGATGTCGACGAACGAATCCTGATCGGTCGCCGCGGAATCGTTCACGGCCACGGGCGCGTCGTTCAGCCCGGAAATTGTGAGCGAGGCGAAGATGTCGGCCTGCCCGCCGTTCCCGTCGCTCACGGTCACCGTGAAGCTTTCGTCCGCGATCCCCTGCGGCCCCAGCGCGTTGAACGCGGCGCGCGGGTCATAGGTGAAGCCGCCATCCGCCGCGACGGTCAGCGTCGCGCCGCTCGCGAGCGTGACGACGCCCGCCCCGCCGATCAGCGGGGCGCCGTCCACCGCGAGGATCGCCAGAACGTCGGACGCGTCCGGGTCGGAGGCGCCGCTGTCGAGGATGAAGTTCCCCGTCAGCGTCTGGTCTTCGGTCAGGGCGCCGGTGATGGAACCGCCGGTCGGCGCGTCGTTCTCGCCCGTCACGGTCACGGTCAGCGTCGCCGTGGCGAGGGCGCCGGAGCCGTCGACGATCGTGTAGGAGAAGTTCGTCGCCCGCGTCTCGCCGGCGCCGAGATCCTCGAATGCGGCGCCGGCGTCGAAGACGAGTTCGCCCGTCTCTTCGTCCTCGAAGAGCACGCCCCCCGCCGAGCCCGCTTCGTCGAAACCGGCCAGCGAGATCGCATCGTTCGCATCCGGGTCGAAATCGTTGGCCAGCAGATCGACGACGATGAACCCGCCTTGGGTCACGGCCGCGCTGTCGTTCACCGCGACCGGCGCGTCGTTCACCCCGGAGATGGTGAGGGACGCGACCACATCCGCCTGCCCGCCATTGCCGTCGGTCAGGGTGACCGTGAAGCTCTCACCCGCGATCCCCTGCGGCCCCAGCGCGTTGAACGCGGCGCGCGGGTCATAGGTGAAGCCGCCATCCGCCGCGACGGTCAGCGTCGCGCCGCTCGCGAGCGTGACGACGCCGGCCCCGCCGATCAGCGGCGCGCCGTCGACCGAAAGGATGCGCAGGACGTCCGAAGCGTCCGGGTCGGATGCGCCGCTGTCGAGGATGAAGTTCCCCGTCAGCGTCTGGTCTTCGGTCAGGGCGCCGGTGATGGACCCGCCGGTC